>CAYGQB010000017.1:0-707 GCA_964351895.1 uncultured Caulobacterales bacterium | reverse complement strand
CGGAACGAAAAAAGGCCGCCGGCGCAAGCGCTGGCGGCCCATCTGGTCAGGGTCGAACGTGTGGCGCTAGGCGCGGGTGTCGAGCACCAGCCCTTGCGTGTCCTTGTAGAACTCAGCGATCGCCAAGATCTCCTCACGCGGCCACTGGCGAATGACTTCGCCAGACCGGCTGTCGATAGTCTTGTAGACAACCTCTCCGGTCTTTTCGTCTGCTTCGATCGACAGCTTTGCGTAGGGGCGCATGCCGCCGCTCGTCAACTTATTGAACAAGGCGCGCGCCTCGTTCGCGACCCGGTCTGTGACGACAGGATCGGTCTGAGCAGGTTCGGCGTCGCGGGCGTCTTTGACCTCGTTCGCCGCCGATCCTTTAGCGCGCGTGCTTGCGTCGGTTCCGCCGGGTTGCGGCGGGACTGGCGCTGCTAGCGGGCCAAGATCCGTGCTCATCATCCTTTCACGCGAGCCTTACTCACGTGTCTCCTAAGTTGGGAGCGCTGGGGCCGGAGCGCCGATTGGCGCTCCGGCCCGTCGCGCCGTCCCTTAGCGGAACAGACCCAGGACCGTGCCCGGCGCCGAGTTGGCGATGGACAGGGCCTGCACGCCAAGCTGCTGCTTGACCTGCAACGCCTGAAGATTGGCGCTTTCTTTGGCGAGGTCGGCGTCCACCAGGTTGCCGATGCCCGCTTCCAAAGCGTCGCTGAGCTTCGTCA
>CAYGQB010000016.1:31339-31857 GCA_964351895.1 uncultured Caulobacterales bacterium | reverse complement strand
CACGGATACGCCGCGCACGCGCCCAAGCTCAGCGCCGGACGCATCCAGGACGCGCACGACGCCAAGCGCACTCCAGGCGTGGCTGCGGGCGAGTTCCACCTTGACCGCAATCCCGCCCGTGTCGGGGTCGGCCTCAAGGCGCGCCGACTGGATGGCAACGCCGGCCTCGGCCCGGCCGGTGCGCAAAATGACCGGGATCGTGATCCGGTACTCCAGCCCCACCTTCACCTCGACTGTGTCGCCGCCGCGTTCAGGGGGCATTGTTTCCGCCTCGTCGACCGCCGCCACCGTGGGGATGGACGAGAAGCGCAGATGCGACCGCAGCTCCCCCGCCTCCATGTCGCGCGGGGCGCGGGCCATCACCTTGACGACCTGCCGCTCACCCGGTTGCAAGGTCACCTGGCGCGGCGCATGGCGCAGATAGGGTGACGCCGCCCAATCTGGGGTCGCGGCGCCGTCTGGCAGGGGCGCAAAGCCGCCTTCGCTAAGCGCCTCCAGTTCGACGCTCTCGATGCGAT
>CAYGQB010000016.1:10671-31329 GCA_964351895.1 uncultured Caulobacterales bacterium | reverse complement strand
GCCGGACTGTGCTTGCGCGCAGAGCGGTAGAACAAGCGCGCAGAGCGCCGCGGCAAGAACGGTTTTCATCTGTCAGTCTCCAGAGTGCGCCGGCGCGGCGCGTGCGCAGCCGCGGACCTACTCGTGGGCCACGTCCAGGGTGATGGATCCAACGGTCACCTCACCCCCGATGCTTGCGGTGTCCTCGATGGTGAGGAGCCCGCCCAGCGCCCCGTAGAAGACTTCGGCGACCGGGCAGGTGACGCGGTAGTTTCTGTTCGAGAGCGGAGTGAGACTGAGGGCCAATCCGCGCCGATGGCCATGCCGGCGGCGATCAGCACGCGCGCGCGAGGGGTGGAGGCTCGCCTATTCATAGGAGGCTTCCACGAGCACAGAGCCGACGGTCACATCGCTGGCTTCAAAAGCGGTGTCGTTGATCGTCAGTCGCCCGCCGACCGCGAGCGTGATCGTGCCCAAATCGGTGGGACAGACTGCCGACAAGGGCTCGTTGGAGAAGCTGACGCCGGTGGGGGAGCCAGAGAAGTTGTCGTTGCGATAGCTGGCCAGGTGGACGGGACCATTGTCCATGTCCGAGAAGGCGACGCCGGTCACGCCGCCATCCACCCAGCTTGCGCTGAGCGACACGGTGCTCGACGGGTCGCAGTCGATGGTGAACTTGCCGCGCTCGATGTTGGGCGTGCCCAGGGCGCCCCAGCCGCAGCCCGACGGAGAGGGGGTGGCCGGCGTGACCAGCTGACGCAACGCGTCGGAGCAGCTGGCCTCAAGGGCGATCGGCGTGTCGGTGTCGCCGCGATCCTCATAGAGGCAGAAGCGATCAGCCGTGCTGCCGTCGGGCTTGTTGACTTCACCGAAGCTCAAGGCGCGGTCGCCGGTGATGGCGAGGCCGGGTTCGAGCACCTGAATGGTGGCGGTCGCGTTGACTTGGGCGCTCTCTTGCGCCTGGGCGGCGACGGCGGCCCCCAGCGTCATGAACACGGCCAGGCAGGTCTGTTGTGGTGTGCGCTTCATTGCTTGCTCTCCTGATGAGACTGAGGATCTAAACGGTGTCATTCGTACTGCGCCTCCAGCCGGATCGAGCCGACGACGCCGTCAAAGGCGTCCGGTGCGGCCGGCGTGACGGTCAGTCGTCCGCCGGCCTTCACATCGGACAAGCCGTCGCTGTCGCAGGCGCGGGTCTGAAGGGCGGGCCCGGCGCCGAAGCCGTCGATCGCCATGGGCGTGGTCGGGGCTGAGAAGGTGACGCCGGACGGCGCGGCGCTGGCGTAGAGCACCTCATAAGTGACCAGCTGATCACCCGAGCAGGCGACAGTGAATTCCGCAGGCAGGGGCGCGCCCGACAGAAAGCGGCATTCAGAGCCGCCGCTGGCGGTCGTCTGACCGGTCGCCGTTACATCATAGACGCAGGTTGCCGCGCGCGGCGCTGCGACAGCGCCAAACGTCAGATCGCCGACGCCGACAATGTCGATCGGCGTAACAAGAACCGCGCTCGCCTGCGCGGTGCGATCTGCGCCCTGCGCTGCGTCAGGAGTGGCGGCGATGACGCACACGCACCCCGCAAACGCCGCCATGCCGGCGCGCAACGGGTGCGCCCGGGTCTGCGGGGCTGGCCTTAGCCGGTGATGCGTGCCGCGTTCGATCACGTCCGTTCCTCAGAACTTGCTGTCCTTGAGTTAAACGGGGTGACCGCGGCGAAGCGGCCAAATCTGTTAGACTTTTCTTAATGTTTTGCAGCGGCGGCTGAGGCCGGGCTGAGAACGCGCCGCCAACAGGCGGGTTTCGAAGCCATAAAAAAGCCCCCGCCGGATCGTCACGCGCGACGCGGCAGGGGCTGCGTTTCAGCGCGACGTGCGCGCCGGAGCTAGTTGTAAGCGGCGTCGAGGGTGATCGATCCGACCACAACGTCATCGCCGATCTGAGCGTCCGGGCCCACCGTCAGATAGCCGCCGACAGCGACTGTCGCTTCACCGCCTTCGTAGCAATCGAACTCCACGTTCGTGGCGTTGTTGACATTGATCTCGCCTTCCGCCCCAGACGGGTCTGTGAACCGGATCGGGAACGCGCTGGGCACGTCCAAGGTGATCCCAGCTCCGGAGGAGGAGTAGCTCAAATCATAGAAGACCGGGGTGCCGGGCGAGCAGCTGATGTCAAACTCGCCATAGGTGGGCGCGCCAGCGGCGTCGCAGCCCGATCGGGCGCTGTAATCGCGCGAGCCGTCGCCATTGAAATGCAGGACGTCAACGCCGATTGGCGTTGCGGCGTTGAACACGAACATCTGATAGCCGCACGTTCCGCCGTCCACGGCTCCATTTGGCTTGGCCACCTCACCAAACGAAATGGACTGGGCGCCCGTCACGGTGAGATCTTCAGTTGGGCCAGTGATTGAGGCCACGGCCGTCACGCTGTCAGACGCCTGGGCGAAGGCGGCGGCGCCGCCTAGGCCAACAGCTGCGTGTGCGATCACGGCGGAAAGTGCAAAGGCGATGCGTTTCATGTCGATGTCTCCTCGTCCCCGGCTGCAGAGGTCCGACGTCAAAAGGACGCCCTACGATCACGCCGCGCCCCGTCTGGCGTCATGCCGAACGAGGTGAGCCGCCGCGTGGTTGATCTGCGCTCATGAGGTAAAACGAAGCCGGAGGCGCTGAGCGGCCAAAATCGTTTGCGTCGGCGCGTCCTCGTGCGTCAGGCTTGGTGCGGATGTGCGCGCGCGGGTGCGTTGGGGAAAGACGAGGGCGGTGTTCTATGGACGATCAAACCGAACGCTCGCCAGCCTATGACGATCAGGAGAAGCTGATCGCCAGCGCGATTTTCCATGACCACTATGCAGAGCTGGCGCGGTTCGCCAGCTTGAGCCGCCGACGCGCCGGGTTTGGCTCAACCATGGAAACGTCTGACATCCTGCACGACTGCTACTTGAAGCTCAGCGGTGTGGAAGACATTTCGTCCGTAGACCACTTTCGGCGCATGGCCGTCCTCGCGATCCGACAGGTCGTCGTTGACCATGCGCGCCGACGCATCGCGGCCAAGCGGGGCGGCGGCCAAGGCGACCGCCAGCTCGAAGAGTGCGCCGATCTGTTGGCGGACTTTCGCGAAAACCCTGAGCAAATCGTCGAGATCGCACAGCTGATGGAGCAGCTTGAGCGCTTCAATCCGCGATGGATCCGAATTCTTGACGCGCGCTACTTCAGCGGCCTGTCGCTCATCGAAACGGCCGCCGTGATGGGCGTTTCAGAGCGCACGGCGCGGCGTGACTGGAAAGACGTGCGCGCCTGGCTGGCCGACCAAATGTGCATCCCCGCCCCGAAGGACTAGGCTTTATACGCCAACAGAGCGGAGGGGATTCGCCGGGAGGGGTGGTTCACGGTCAATTGATCCGCGACCGGCACGGAACGAATTTGGACACCCGCTCTGCGAAGTCAGGCATTGGCTTATTTCAGCATCCGGAGCGTGAGGCCGGATCCTAGCTCAATCTGGATGAAACCGCGGGGGTCAGGTCAAGGGGCACATTGGGTATGTCGAACGGCTAGACATTTATGAGTCTGCTTTGCGCCAAGCCGGGTCATTCTGCTTAAGTTTGGAGCCTCGCGCACCTCTGCTCGCGACGCGTACCTTGATGCTCTGGGTGCTGCGCTGCGCGGCGCTGCGCTTACTCCGCCGCGCCGTCGCTTGCCGTGCGTCGCAGTGCGCGGGCCAGCCAGCGGGTTTCTGAGTCTTCCGCCGCAAGATCGCCAAGCGCATCCAGTCCCGCGCCAAGCGCCGCCCGATCCTCGGTGCGCTCATGCGCAACAAACAAGGCGCTCAGCTGGGTGAGTGCGGCCTCCATGTGTGCGGGGTCTTCAGCCGCGATTTCGTCAAGCAGCGATTGGGCTTCGTCCCATCGCTCCTCCAGCGCCGCGATCCGGACCCGCGCCAGGCGACTTGAGAGGGCGGGGGTGGGGCCGGCCCCTTCATAGGTCTGCGCCAGAGTGATCTCGCGCTGGACGGCCGCCTGTGCTTGCGACGCATTGCGTCCGGCCAAATGGGCGCGCGCCTGCACCCAGTAGGCCCGCCCGGTGATGGCGCTCTCGCCGGTCTGGGCGACGTCGTCGCTGGTCACGCGCTGCGCCAGGGCCAGGGCGTCGTCGGGTCGATCCAGTTCCAAAAGCAGGAGCTTGGCGCGCCGCGCGCGCAGCAGGGCGCGTGAGGGCAGGGCCAAGTCCGGATTGGCGTCAAACGGCTCCAACGATAAGGCGTAGAACTGATCGGCCTTTTCGTACTCGCCAAAGTTCTCGTTCAAAATGCCCAGAGACCCGTAAGCCTCAATGTAGTTTTCCGGCCGAACCGCTTCGTCGACAAGCTTGAGCATGTAGAACTCAGCTTTCTCATAATCGCCGCGCTCCAGGCTGGCCACGGCGACACGGTTGGCAACGGACATCTTGTCCATCGAGGTGCGGGTCGTCTGCTCTTCCATCTGGGCCAGCAGAGTGCGCAGCACCGGCAGGGCCTCCTGGCGCGCCCCGGTGTCGAACAGAAACATGCCGTAGAGTTCGTTGCCGGCGTCGATCAGTGCCGGCGAACCGTATGGCGCCTCGGCCAGCCAGGCGTCTGCGATCAGGCGCGCGTTGGCATAGTCTCGCCGCAGGTAAAAGTTGCGGAAGAGCGCAAAGCTGGTCGCCGCCGCCTTGTCCGGGTCGGTGTCCCGATTGGTCTGCGCCTCTTGCCAACGCGTCATCAGGCGTTGCGTGAGGTCGCCGCCGCCTTCAGATTCACCAAATTCAGCATAAAGAATATCCGCATAGGCTGATTGCGCCAGTAGCATGGCGTCGCCGCGCGCATATTGCCATTCCTTGTCCGCCAGGGCGCGCTCTGCAAGCACGCGTTCGGCCTGCGCGATCCGCGCCTGAACGGCCGTTGCCGCCAGTCCGGCGACCAGGGCGCCCACAACCGCAACCGACAGCGCGCTGGACACAGGATTGCGCGCGATCAGCTTGCGCAGGCGATAGCTTCGGGCGGTGCTGTAAACATCGATCGACGCGCCAGCGCGCACGCGCTCCAGGTCTTCGGCCAGCGCGTCGACGGTCTGGTAGCGCGCGGCGGGATCGGTGTGTGTCGCGCGAGCGATCACGGCGGTCCATTCTGGGTGGCGCACCCGCCTGGGGTCGATCCGCACGCCTGCGTCGGCTTGGCGCTCTGGGCGCGCGCCGGCAAGCAGCTGATACAGGTTCACCCCAAGCATGAAGACGTCGGCGCCCACACCGACCTCGCCGCCCTTAAGTTGTTCGGGCGCGGCGTAGGCCACCGTCATCGGTCCGCCCGCCGCCTGCGCGCCGCCGATCAGAGACGAGACGCCAAAGTCGATCAGCCGCACATTGGCGTTCGCATCGACCAGAACGTTGTCAGGCTTAATGTCGCGATGGAGGAGAAGCTTGGCGTGGGCATGCGCCACGGCGCGGCAGAGCTGGAGAAAGAGGTCGATCCGGGCATTCACGCTCAGCGCTTGGGCGGCGGCGTAGATGGTGATGGACTGGCCGTCGATGTACTCCATGGCCAAGAACGGGCGTTCGTCCGCGGTCTGGCCTCCGTCGATGATGCGGGCAATGCCCGGGTGGTCGAGGCGCGCCAGCTGCCGGCGCTCGCGCTCAAACCAGTCCATCCGGTCGCGCTCAGCCGACATCGCCACCTTTAAGGCGACCGTTTGATCGTAGAGGCCGTCGTGCCGGCGGGCGCGATAGACATGGCCCATGCCGCCTGAACCGATCAGATCTTCGATCACCCAGGCGCCGACCTTGTCCCCCGCCTGCAGCGTTGCGTCTCGCGCCTGCGCGGAGGGCGCGTTCGGTGCGCGAGGCGACAGAAAACCGGTCAGATCGGTGTCGCGTTCGGTGAGGTCGCGCAGCACCGAGGCGTCGTCCGGGCTTTCGCGCGCCAGGGTGGTCAAGAAGGTGTCGTGCGCTTCGCCCTCAAGATCTTTGAGTTCATGAAAGAGCTGCGCAATGCGGCTCCAGTCTCGCACGCGCCCCTCGTTCATGTCGGCCCCGCCCCATGCCTGCGCGCCCGTCAGCGCCGCGCCGCAGTCCTCCGCCACTATTGCGTGAACGTCGCCGCCCGCCAACAGCGTTGATCATCGGCCTTGCGGTGGCTCCAGCGCCCAATCACAGCGCCCCACTCACAGAGCTGGGCAACGTTGACGACGGCGCGGCGTGACCGGCCGCTTGCCCGCCGGACTTGAGACGACCGTTAGAGGGCTGCGAAGGCTCAGGCCGGCGCCTCAGGTCCATTCGCCTTACTAAGAGGAATACAAGACGCCGTCCATCTCACTGAAGAGCGCATCGTTTTCGGTCTCTCTTTCGACAGCAGAGATCGTTTCCTCTGTGTCTCCGAGGCTGTCGACGCAAGCGATGTGAAACAAGGCGTCGCCGCGATTGACGATTGGCAAGTTCGACCGGCCGATCAAGAAGCCAGATTTTTCGGCCACAACGTCTTTGGTGACTTGGCCAAGTGGATCTGAGATGCGTCCAATGACTTCGCCTTTATTGACCTGTGACCCCAATAGTTTTGGGGAACGCAGAATGCCCCCCATGGGCGCGCGCAGCCAATGGCTTGAGTTGGCGCGCACTGGCTCGGGACGCTGGGCCGGGCTCTTTGGTTTACGCAACATGCCGACATGGCGCAGGACGCCGACAATGCCGCGCACGCCGACGCGAATAGCGCTCTCGTCAAACCGCAGCGCTTCACCAGCCTCATAGAGAAGCATGTTGCAGCCAACGTCCTGGGCAGCCTCGCGCAGCGATCCATCGCGCAGATTGGAGTTCAGCATGATTGAGGCGCCAAACGCGCGCGCCATGCCATCGACGACGGGATTGTCCAGGCACGCCCTGATCTGCGGGAAATTTGCGCGATGCACGGCGCCGCTGTGAAGGTCAATGCCGTACGCGCAGCGTTCGACAATCTCACTCATAAACGTGTGCGCCAGTTGCGCGGCCATCGATCCGGTCGGCCCGCCCGGAAAGCACCGGTTGAGATCGCGGCGGTCAGGCAGGTAACGCGACAGGCCAATAAACCCGTAGGCGTTGACCACCGGGGCGAGAATAAGTGTTCCGCGAAGCCCGCGTAGAGCCTTCACTTCGGTCAGCCTGCGGATGATCTCAACGCCGATGATCTCATCGCCGTGGATAGCCGCGCTGACAAAGGCCGAAGGGCCGTCTTTCTTTCCCCGGATCACGTGGACGGTCATGTGCATCTGCGTGTGGTCGGGCAGGTAGCTCAGGGGCAAGTCGATGACCCGGTGTTCACCGGGCCCAATCGTCTCGCCGCCAAGTTCGAATGGCTTGACGGGCATTGACGGTTCTACCCCTTGCCGCGAGTCTTGGTTTTGTTGGGCCCCGCCGTTTTTTCCAGGTGTTCGATAATCAAGCCGGCGACATCTTTTTGCGTGGCGTTCTCAAGGCCTTCGATGCCGGGCGACGAGTTGACTTCCATGACGACCGGACCGGTGTTCGAACGAAGAAGATCAACGCCGCAGACTTTAAGGCCCATGGCCTTCGCGGCTGTGACGGCTGTGACCCGTTCGGTGGGCGTGATTTTCACGATCGACGCGGTTCCGCCGCGGTGAAGGTTGGAGCGGAAATCGCCGTCCTTGCCCTTGCGCATCATCGCCGCGACGACCTTGTCGTCGATGACGAAGCACCGGACGTCAGAACCGCCCGCTTCCTTGATGAACTGCTGGGTCAAGATGTTGGTTTTGACACCACCAAAGGCTTGAATGATGGACTCGGCGGCCCGTTGCGTCTCGCCGAGGACGACACCAATCCCTTGCGTGCCTTCAAGCAGCTTGATGACCACCGGCGCGCCCCCCGCCATCTCGATGATCTCTTCTGGTCGCGAGGTCTGGTGGGCGAAAATCGTGACCGGGAGGCCAATACCCTTGCGTGCAAGGAGTTGCAGACTTCTAAGCTTGTCCCGCGAGCGGGAGATCGCGACCGATTCGTTGAGGGGGTAGACCCCCATCATCTCGAACTGGCGCAGGACGGCGGTGCCGTAGAACGTGACCGATGCGCCGATCCGAGGGATGACCGCGTCATAGCCCGTAAGTTCTTCGCCCTTGTACCGGATGCTCGGCCGGCTGGAGGTCACGTTGATATAGCACTTGAGGTGATCGATGACGTCGATCTGGTGCCCTCTCATCTCGGCGGCTTCGACGAGGCGGATGTGCGAATAGAGTTTCGGATTGCGGCAGAGAAGGGCGATTTTCACGAATCTGTTCCTTTAGGGGAGAGGGTGATCTCATCGGCGCGGGGCTGTCCGCCCCGAAAGGATCGGCCGGGATCAACAAGGAAGCGTTCGCGAACCGCTTCACGGCCGATCAGCATGCGAAAGCCCATCTGGTCTCGATTGGTGAGGGTCAGCTCGATGTCTAGCGCCTTGCCGGCAAGTGTGATCTGGGTCTCAATGACGTAGCGCAGTTCGCTGTGGCCCGTGGAGCTTTTGACCTTGCGCTGTTCAAGGACGGGCGCTTCACACCGGACTTCGGGCTGTTTGCGCCCTTGTGTCGGATGCAGGAAGAACTCAATCCACGCGTCGCCGTCGCGATCGAACGGCCTGATCCGGTAGGCGTGGATCGCCGAGGTGCGGGCGCCGGTGTCAATCTTCGCCTTGATCGGTTGAACGTTCAAACTGGAAAGCGTGACCCACTCTCGCCATCCGATGATGGGCAGCCGGTCATGTTCCGTTTTTCTCACTTTCGAGGACGGCCTCGAATCTGCCTTCGCCAAGCCTTCGGCAGCTTTCGAAGGTTCGGGCGCTTGCGGCTGCATAGTCAGTCTCCAGAAAATGGCCGTCGCTGGGTTCTCGAAGCGCGCGTGTCGGAGTGCTGGGGAGGGCCTGCGCGCGTCTTCCGCGATTCGCGGTCACGCTCGTTCAGTTACCCGGCAATAGGCTTCTCGTACAGGCGCGAAGGGGGCGAGGCGACGTCGTCGACGAACAGCGATTGAGGGGACGGTGTGGGCCGCCCGCCTGGGCATCGTCTCGGGGCGCCTGCCGGCCGAGCGGGCGCCTGCGTCTCCAATTTCCTGTGACGCGCGCGACAGCGGCTGTATAACTAATGCCTGAAACAGAATGGAAAATAAATGAGCATCACTGTCGGGCTAAACCATAAGACTTCTTACGTGTATGACCGACCGGCCATGCTTGGCACCCAGAAGGTGCGCTTGCGGCCAGCTCCTCATGTAAAAAACACGATCCAAGCTTACAGTCTCAAAATCACGCCAGAAGACCATTTTATCAACTGGCAACAAGACCCATTCGGAAATTACCTAGCAAGAGTGGATTTTCAGGAACGTGTAAAAACATTCTCTATTGACGTTGATTTGGTTGCAGATATTAGGGTGTTCAACCCTTTTGATTTCTTTGTTGATGACTATGCGCAAAATTTCCCATTCGAGTACGAAAGTGAGCTGCGCGATGAGTTGGCGCCCTACTTAGAGATTAAAGAGCAGGGCGCGGCGCTTCGAGACTGGGTGAGCGCATGTGATCGCACACCGCGTTCCATCATCGACTTTCTCGTCTCAACCAATCAGCGCCTCAGCCAGTCGCTCAACTACACGGTCCGTATGGAGCCGGGGGTTCAGACCTGCGAACAGACCCTAGCGCTTGGGTCGGGCTCGTGCCGGGACATGGCCTGGATGCTCTGTCAGGTCTTGCGCCACCTCGGATTGGCGACCCGATTTGCGTCTGGTTACTTGATCCAGCTGGCCCAAGACGTGAAGTCGCTCGACGGCCCCTCCGGCGCCGAGGTGGATTTCACCGATTTGCACGCCTGGGCGGAGGTCTATCTTCCCGGTGCGGGCTGGATTGGTCTGGACGCGACATCCGGGCTGTTCGCAGGTGAGGGGCACATTCCGTTGTGCTGCACGCCGAATCCATCGAGCGCAGCACCTATTACCGGCACGCTGGAGGCGGGCGTTGGCGCCGCGCTGCACCACGAGATGTCGGTTCGACGCCTCATCGAAACGCCGCGTGTCACCAAGCCGCTTGCGCCCGCACAGTGGGAAGAAATCGACGCACTCGGCGCGGCGGTGGACGCTGCTCTCATCAAGCAGGACGTGCGGCTGACCATGGGTGGTGAGCCGACATTCGTTTCGATAGACGATCGCGAGCATGACGCTTGGCACTATGCGGCGCTGGGCGGCGACAAGAAGGCCTTGGCCAAAGATCTTCAGGGCCGACTGCGAGACCGATTTGGCGCCGGCTCCTTGCCGATGTTCACGCAAGGCAAGTGGTATCCTGGCGAGATCCTGCCGCGCTGGGCGATGCCGTGCTTTTGGCGCCCTGACGGACATCCGATGTGGAGTGATCCAGCCCTACTGGCGGACCCGGAGACCGACCTGGGCCACACCGCTGACACCGCCGCGACTGTCTTGAAGGCGCTGGGGGCGGCGCTGGGCGTGCCGGAGCGCTACGTGTTGCCAGCGCGCGAGGACACGCCGTTCTATCTCTGGAAAGATGCGCGGCTGCCGGCCAGCGAAGAGATGATGCATGCGGACGTTTATGAGAGCGCCGAGCGCGCGCGCTTGCAGAGCCTGATGGACAAGGACCTCAACGCGCCGGTCGGATATGTTTTGCCTCTGCACTACTCGCATCCGCGCAACCGCTGGATCAGCAATCCGTGGACGATGAAGAGCGGGCGCTTGGTGCTCTTGGCGGGAGATTCGCCGATTGGTCTGCGCCTGCCGCTGGCCAGTCTGCCGTGGCCCGACGCCTCAAAAAAGGAGGTCGTTCCCGAGCGCAACATCGGAACGATCAAGCACAAGCTGCCAACGCCCGCCGCCTTGAAGAAAACACTGGCAGAGCATGCGGCGCGCGACGACCGCGCTTTCAAGTCAGATCCGAACGGGCTCATCCATACGGCGATCTGCGCAGAGGCGCGCGGCGGCGTTCTTCACCTCTTTCTGCCGCCGGTCGCATGGGCTGAACACTTCTTGGAAATGATCCACGCGATCGAACAGGTGGCCCGCGAAACCCAAACTCCCGTCGTGCTCGAGGGCTACACGCCACCAGCCGATCCGCGACTGACAAGCATGAGTGTGACGCCGGACCCGGGGGTGATCGAAGTCAACGTTCAGCCGGCGGCCAGTTGGGACGAGATCAAGACCATCACGCAGACCGTCTACGAGGAAGCGCGTCTGGCGCGCCTGTCGACTGAGAAGTTCATGCTGGATGGACGTCGCACCGGAACGGGCGGCGGCAATCACATCGTCCTTGGCGCCGCGACACCCGATGACAGCCCGTTTCTGCGTCGGCCCGACCTTCTGCGTTCGTTCTTGACGTTTTGGCAAAACCATCCGTCGCTCTCGTACCTGTTTGCTGGCAGCTACATCGGA
The DNA here is from genome assembly GCA_964351895.1 of uncultured Caulobacterales bacterium. GTDB lineage: Bacteria > Pseudomonadota > Alphaproteobacteria > Caulobacterales > Maricaulaceae > CAYGQB01. The sequence continues at coordinate 19,975 of CAYGQB010000016.1, read as the reverse complement.
CCGACGAGCCAAGCGCCGCGCATCGATGAGGCGCGCCACGATTCCATGTACGAGCTGGAAATCGCGTTCCAACAGCTCGACCGCGCCAAACACATCTCGCCCTGGCTGGTTGACCGCCTGTTTCGCAATCTCCTCGTCGATCTGACCGGGAACACGCACAGAGCCGAATTTTGCATCGACAAGCTGTTCAGTCCGGACGGGGAACGGGGACGATTGGGCCTGGTGGAGATGCGCGGGTTTGAGATGCCGCCGCATCCACACATGAGCCTGGTGCAAAGCTTGTTGCTGCGCGCATGCGTCGCCTGGTTCTGGCGTATGCCGTATCAAGCCGCCCTGGTTCGGTGGGGAACCCAGCTGCACGACAAGTTCATGCTGCCCCACTACGTGAAATCAGATCTCTACGAAGCGCTCAGGGCCGTTCGCGCGGGTGGTTTTGATTTCGAGCCAAGCTGGTTTGAGCCCTTCTTTGCGTTCCGCTTTCCCGAGTGCGGAACAGTGCAGATCGGTGACGTTAAGTTGACACTGCGCAACGCCCTGGAGCCTTGGCCGGTGATGGGGGAAGAGCCGTCAGGCGGCGGCGTCAGCCGGTCGGTTGATGCGACAGTTGAACGGGTTGAGCTGAGCGCCAGCGGCGTCGTGCCCGGCCGCCACCAGGTCACCTGCAACGGTCGCGTCCTCCCGCTGAACCAAGCTGACGAGCCGGGCGCTTATGTCTGCGGCGTGCGCTATAAGGCCTGGTCGCAGTCGTCCAGCTTGCACCCAACCTTGAAGGTGAATGCGCCGCTGGTGTTCGACCTGGTCGATGTGGCCAACGCCAAGTCGCTCGGCGGAATGACCTACCATGTCGCCCACCCAGGCGGCCGGGCGTTCGACACATTCCCTGTCAACGAGAACGAGGCTGAGGGCCGACGTCTGGCCCGCTTTGCGCCCATGGGCCACTCGCAAGGCCGAATTGAACCCAAGCCTGAAGAGCGCAACCCGTACTTTCCGTACACGTTAGACCTGCGCTATGGGCTCTAGGACGCCTTGATCAGCGCGTGAACGAAGCTCAACTTTTGAGACACGTGTTGGGTGAGGGCAAACGGGTAGTAGTCATTGTGCCCGATGGAGCGATTCATCGCGTTCATGGCGACAGTGATGGGGATCCAGTGGGACCAGAGCTGTTCGTAGTCTCTGACATGGTAGGGGTCGGTCAGCTGGCCCACTCTTGGTGCGCCAACTTCCAGAGGCTGAGGCGAGAGCCCATAGGCGTAGGCGGTCTCCAAGCCACCGACCATGTGGAAATAGTGGGCCCACGTCTCGGCGAAGTCCTCCCAGGGATGGGCCGTTGCGTAGGTGCTCACATAGGAGTCTGACCAGTTCGATGGGGGGCCTTCGGCATAGTAGGTCTCGAGCGCCTGCGCATAGTCGCGCCGTTCATCTCCGAACAGGGCGCGGAACGGTTCGATAACACCCGGTCTGTCGACCAGCTTGTCCCAATAGAAATGCCCGGTCTCATGGCGAAAATGGCCGGTGAGCGTGCGATAGGGCTCGCCCATTGCGGTGCGATTGCGCTCGCGAATGGCGTCATCGGCTTCGGCGATGTTGATGGTGATGAGGCCGTTGTCATGGCCGGTCATGACGCGTTTCTTTGCGCCGTTGGGAAGGATGGCGTCTGCGAGAAGTTCAAACCGCAGGGCGCCTTCCTGGTCGGCCCCTTCTTTCTCCAGCGGGAGGTTGGACTTGATGAGAGCGTAAAACAGCCTGCGCTTGATCCGCTCAAGGCGTCCCCAGCGCGCCAGGTTTCTCGGGTCGGAGATGTCCGGGATTGTGATGGTGTGAGAACAGCTTTGGCACAGGCCGGAGCTGGTGCCTGGTTCGCTGAGCCAGTTGCAATCGATCAAGCTGCGATTGACGCACGGCGTGTATCCGTCGACACCCTCGATCGTCTCAGAACCTGCAAGCGAGACAACCACCATCTGATCACGCGACGCCACGTACGCCAGGTTGGCCGAGCAATTGAGGCAGTTGGTGTTCTTAAAGTGAACTTCGGTCGCGCACGTTGGGCACTCGAATCTGCGCAATTTGACCTCTCCAAAGCGTAAGGCGACGTCGAACTGTTCGACAAAATCGAACGTCGGCGTGGCGTAATCCCCCCATTTTCGCGGGGTTTAGAACTGGACTTCACGCGGCCTGTTTCAGTTTCATGGCGGGTGTGATCCCGCCGAGGGCCATGTTTGGCCGTTCGTTGTTGTAGGTCCATCGCCACCTGGTAGCGTGGTCTTGCGCCTCCTCGATTGAGCTGAAGATGTATTGCCCGAGCCATTCGGTGCGGACTGTCCGGTTGTAGCGCTCGACATAGGCGTTCTGCTGAGGCTTGCCGGGCTGGATATAGGAGATGCCGATCCCGCGTTTTTGCGCCCAGGTCTGGAGGGCCGCACTGACATACTCGGGGCCGTTATCGCCCCGAAGGTTCAGTGGCCTGCCACGCCATTCAATGATCCGCTCCAGTGTGCGGATCACCCGCTGGGCCGGCAGCGAGATGTCCACCTCGATGGCGAGGCCTTCGCGGTTGAAGTCATCCAGCACATTCAGCGTGCGGAAGGAGCGACCATCGGCAAGCTGGTCCGACATGAAGTCCATGGACCAGGTGGCATTGGGAGCGTCGGGCACAGCAAGCGGTTCTGGCTTCTCCCGCACCAGCCGCTTCTTCGGCTTGATCCGCAGGTTCAACTCCAGTTCGCGGTAAATGCGCCGCACACGCTTATGGTTCCAGCCGAAGCCTTTGACATTGCGCAGGTCGAGGTAGCACAGGCCGAAGCCCCACGTCCGGTAAGTGCTCGTCAAGCGAACCAACCAGTCGGCGATCTCGGCATTCTCGTCGCTCAGCGTGCGCTCATAGCGATAGCAGCTTTCGCTGATACCAAAGGTTCGGCACGCCAATGCCACGCTCACTTTCTTCTTCCGCACAGCCTTCTTGGCCATCTCGCGCCTTTGAGATGGCCTGGCTACTTTTTTCCAAGGGCGTCCTTCAACAACTCATTCTGCATCGCCATCTCGGCATACATCTTCTTGAGCCGCCGATTTTCCTCGGCCATGGCCTTCATCTCCGACATCAGCGAGGCGTCCATGCCGCCGAATTTACTCCGCCAATTGTAATACGTGGCGTTGCTGATGCCGTGCTCCCGGCAGAGGTCCGCCACAGGCACACCGCTCTCGCCCTGCTTAATAATCGCAAGGATCTGGGCGTCGCTAAATCTTGATCTCTTCATCGCTCTCTCCGCGTCGATCAAACGCCGGAGAAGCCCAGTTTTCAACCCAATGGTTTTGGGGGACGATTACCAACTCAGACGCCTGCGAGAGAACCGCCTATGACAACCGCGCTCAGCGCCGCCATCATCGACTGGGTCGAGAGCCAGGTCGGAACCGTTTCCTCCCCTCAGCTGTTGATGGTGTCCGGCGCGCAAGGCATCGGGAAGTCGAGCGCCATGGCGCACTTGGCGACACGTGACGATCCGTCGATCGTGGTCTTGGGACTGGACGATTTTTACCTGCCCCGAGCGGAGCGCTTGAAGCTGGCGGGGCGCGTTCACCCCTTGTGCGAAACGCGCGGGCCGCCCGGCACGCATGACTTGGCGCTTCTGGAAGATGTGATCGACACCTTAGTCCACACGCCGCCTGGACGCAGCGTGTCGGCTCCGCGCTTTGACAAGCGGCGCGATGACCGCGTCGCCTTGGAGGACTGGGAGCGCCTGCCGACAGGGCCCGCAGCCATCATCCTGGAAGGGTGGATGTTAGGTGTGCATGCTGATTTGTCGGCCGCGTCCGCGCCGCCGATCAACCAGCTTGAGCAGGCGCGCGACCAACACGGCGATTGGCGCGGCTGGCAGGAAGAAGCCCTGGCGGGGGCCTATGCCGACCTTTGGCGCCGCGCCCACGCGTTCCTTCATCTGCGCGCGCCCTCATTCAAGATCGTTGAAGCCTGGCGCTGTGAGCAGGAGGAAACCACGCTGGGCCTGGCGCCCGGCGCCCTGCCGGTGGAGCGGCGCGCGTGGGTCAGCCAGTTCATTCAACACTATGAACGTCTGACCCGACGCCTCTTGTCGGGTGATGCGCGCCCCGGAACGGTTCTGTGCGTCGATGAGCAGCGCACCCCAATCACCGGTCCGACGGGCGAGGGCTAATCCGCGCGAGAGCTCGCCTGCGCGGCGGACCGAGTGGCGAGGTTTAACAGGTCCAGAGACCGGTCCTTGACGAAACCGGTCATCATCGCGCCGGCCTATGGAACGTCGCACCAAGCCATCCGTTGGCCCACGCACATCTCCGACGTGTTGCGGCGAACAGCTTCTCAACCCAACGATCGTCTTCTCTCTTGGGTGTCTGTGGTCTGCGACCTGAGGAGCCCTCAGTTGAAAGGAGAGTCTGTCGTGGCGCAGACGGACGATGCGGAAGTACAAGTTGCTGAGGAACAGATCATTGCGCTCTTGGTTTAGTAGGAGTGCGCTATGGCGAGGGTAAAGCTGTGCCGGTATCACCGGCTCAGTTCAACGAGCTGCTATAACTTGAAGACGAAGTAGGGCGGCATGGACGTGTCAGTCGTGCGCAAGCTGAAGACCTTTGAGACCGACAAAGCCCGCCTGAAGAGGCTGCCGACCGACGGCATGCTCGACAATGCCATGCTTAAAGACCAGCTTAAGTTCGGTCCACGCGGCCTGTGCCTTGGCGCGCCGACGCCCATTCGTTCACTTGGCGATTGCGGGGCGCGCTGCGTGCGCGTCATCGGCAAATCGAGCGAGCAGCTCGGCCACCTCCAACGGATGTGTGACCATCGCGTTGTGACCGGCGTCGAGCTGCGCCGTCTGCCACTTTGGGTCGCGGGTGAGGCGTTCGTGATGCCAGGCGAATGCGGCGTCGCTTAAAACTGGGTTGGCGCACAAGACGTAGAGCCGGTGGGCTGGCAGCGCGAAGGTATTGGTCAGGTTCAGCGGCTGGAACCACGTCGCCAGAGGGTGCGCCGTGAGCTGTCGATGCATCCAGGCGGTCGCTGCTTCGTTCTCAGGTGGCACACCAAAGACACCCGGCGGCGGCGGCGCCATGGCGACGCCATCGGTCGCGAGGGCCATCAGACTCTGACGTGTGCGCGCGGCCACCTCAGGCGCGCGCGTCGGGCCCTGGCTCGACATGGACTGCCCGGACGCTGGAAGTGCCGCGTCAAGGTAGACAATCGAGCTGATGGCGTCGGGCCGCAAGTCGGCCACGCCGGTGATCACCATGCCAGCGTAGGAATGGCCGACCAGGCACACGTTGCTCAGCTCTTCAGCGTCAAGAACCCCCACAATGTCATGGATGTGCGTGCGCAGGGACACAGATGGGGAGAGGAGGTGACGGCGCTCCCCCAGCCCGGTCAGGGTGGGCGTATAGACGCGCCGTCCCATGGCTTCCAAACGGGCGCGCACGTCGCGCCACACCCAGCCCCCATGCCACGCCCCGTGCACCAGAACGAACGCTTGGAAACCGCCGGGCGGGGCGGCTGCAGATACGCTCTTGGCGACGCCGTCGGCGAGGGCGGCGGGTGCGCCTTGCACCCCCGCACACCCCGCCAACACCCCCGCCGCGCTTAAAAGAAACGCGCGTCGGCGCATCATGACAGACCTCCTGGAAGCTCCGCTCTTAGACGAACCAAGGCGGCGTCTAGCGGGCGTAGGAGAGGTTGAACAGGACGGTGCGCGGCGGCGCCACCGTCACGGCCGAGAAGACCGCGGCGCCGCTGATGATGTCCACGTCATCTTCCAGGTTGGCGGCAGACAGGCGCGCCTCCCACTGTTCATTCAGATGATAGGCGACATAGGCGTTGGTGCGGCCGTAGGCATCGATGATGAAGTCGTTACCAACGGCGATGAAAAACTCATCTGTGTAAAAATAATCCGCACCAATGGTGATGGCGTCACTGCCGGTGAAGGGCGCATCGAAGGTGTAGGAGGCTCCGATCGTATAGGCGTACTCGGGCACTTGTGCGGGCTTAGCGTCGCCAAACAGCGTCTGGGCGGTGGCGGCGTTGCTGCCCGGCGTGAGACGCGTGTACTTGGCGTCCTGGAGCGTCAGATTGGCAAACAGGTTCAACGCCGGGGTGGGCTGCGCGACCAGTTCGATTTCCAGGCCCGAGATCTCGGCGTCGCCGGAGGTCTGGACAGGAAAGGATACGCCGCCTGGTCCGGTCGACTGAGCGTTTAGAGCAATGTCGGTGATTTCGTTAAAGTAGGCGGCCGTATTGACCCGCAGGAGGCTGTCAAAGAGGTCCGCCTTGGCGCCAATCTCGTAGGTCCAGTTTTCTTCCGGCGAGTAGGCCGTGTTCAATACGTCGATGTTGCCAAACGCGATGCCGTTGTACCCACCCGACTTGAAGCCCTTGGCCGCAGTTGCATAAAGCAAAAGGCTGTCGAACGGGCCGCTGGCCGGCGCCTGATAGTCGATCCCAAACTTGGGCGTCAACGCCTCGTAGGTGTCGTCCAACATCACGGTCGGGAAGATCGGAGCCAAGGTTCCGAATGATCGGATCGTGCCTTCAAATGACTTGTCGTCTTCAGTCCAGCGCAGCCCGAGCGTACCGGTGAGTCGATCCGTGAAGGCGTAAGAACCTTGAGCGAAGGCCGCGATGCTGTCGGTTTCGATCCGCAACAGATCATCCGTTACAAGAGCAACGACCTGGTCTGCTTCTTCCGTGAAAGCGTAGACGCCCGCGATCCACTCCAGACGATCATCCAGGCTTGTGCCCAGGAGTTGAAGTTCTTGGCTCCACTGTGAGGTGTCGGAACGATTGGCGCCGGAGAAGCCGCCAACGCCGGTGAACTCAACAGAGAAGAAGTCGTCCGTATGCACATAGCCCGTGATGGAGCGCGCGGTGGCCCAGCCCAGATCGTAGGCGACCTCGACGCCAATAATGGTCTGATCAGTTTCGGCGGCGGGGAGCGAGCGAATGGGCGCGGGCAGGGCCGGATTGGGCGCGACGTTGACGACATATGGGTCGCCTAGGCCGAAAGCGATCTCGCCGCTGCGCACCTGTCCGCCGCCCGCTGGGAAGAGGGCAAACGAGGGCTGGTAGCCATCATTGGAGCTTGAGGCGAGGGAGGCGAAGGCGGACGCCGTCAACGGGCCGCCATCGTCGAACGCAAGCTTGGCGCGCACCGCCGTATTGTCTTGCATGCCGGTGTCTTCGCCGGTCGCCAGGTTCGTAAAGTAGCCGTCCATGCCGTCCGCCAGTCCGGCAAAGGACGCGGCCCAGCCGCTATCGCCCAACGGCCCCGACACGGCGCCTGACACCCGATAGCGCCCATAGTCGCCAATCCCCGCCTGCGCTCGAAGCGTGTGCTCCTGGCCCGGCGTCGCGGTGACGATCTTCAGTGCCCCAGCCAGCGTGTTGCGGCCATAGAGCGTGCCCTGCGGTCCGCGCAGCACCTCAACGCGATCAATATCGGCCAGCTGGGCGTTCGCGCCGTTCAGGCGGGCGATATAGATGTCGTCGACATAAATGCCTACCGGGCTTTCGGCGACGACCAGCGAGGCGTCTTGCTGGGTCGAGCCGCGCAGCGAAATCGTGAAGTTTGTGGGGCTGGAGACGTTGTCGATCATCTTCAGACCTGGCACCAGGCGCTGGATGTCTTGAGTGGTGTCGACCTGCAAGTCTTCCAAGGTGTCGGCGGTAAAGGCGCTGACTGTCACCGGGGTCTCTTGCAACAGCCCTTCTCGGCGCTCGGCTGTCACGACGATGCGTTCCACACCCCCGGTGCGCGCTGGCGCATCGCTGTCCTGGGCGATTGCCGGGGACGTCAGAGCGGTTGTCGCCAGAAGAGCGGCGGTGCTGGTGATAACGGCGGATTGGATGGTGATGCGGTGCATGGCGTGTCCCCCTTAGAGCGGATGGTGCAGACTTTCCATGTCACAACGGTATAGTGACGGCGCGTTGCGGATCATTGCGAATGGATGATCGAAATAGTTACGAGCCCGCGGGCGAACTGGACGAGAATTTTTGGGCTCAGCTGAGCCGGCTCGGGCACGGCCCAGAGTCACACCGCACCATTGATGGTCGCTGGCCGATCCAGCTGACCAGCTTGAGCGCGCCGTCCGGACAGCTGGAGAATGCAGCGCGCGCGCACTTCGACATTTTCTTTCCGACCCGCGCCGTCGTGCTTGAGGAGCACACAGGCTCGATGCGCCGGCGTCGTTTTGCTTATCGCCCCGGCATGGTGGGGTTCACTCCGCCCGGTCGCGCCTGGTCAGTGAGCTGGATCGGCCAGCTTGAAGGCGTGGGGTTCCTGATCGAACCGGCGACCATGACGCGTGCGGCTGAGACGGCCTTTCCCGGCGCAGGACCGATAACTTGGCGTCAAGCGCTGAGCGACCATGCGCCCTCTATTGCCTACCTGGGATTGGACATCGCCAGCTTGGCGGTGAGCGGCCGACCGGCCGGGCACGCGCATCTGGAGACGCTTTTGGAGGCCTTCATGGCCTTGATCGTGCGTCGATACTCAATGACGGCGAGGCGCGATCTGTCGCGTGTTGGCGTCCTCAGTCGTCAGGTCTTGAACGCGCTGGAATACATCGACGCTGATCCCACGCGCGCGATTTCTGTCATGGGCCTGGCGGACGCCGCCAATACGTCCCCAGCTCATCTTAATCGCTTGTTTCGCTCTGAATTGGGCGACAGCGTCGCCAGCTTTGTGCGCCGGCGGCGGTTGCGTGCAGCCCGACGCCTGCTGGCCCGGACCGCGCTCAGTCAGGCCCAGATCGCGAGGGCCTTCGGCTTTTCTTCCAGGCCTGTATTTGCGCGCGCCTACGCGGCCGAGTTTGGTGAGGCGCCCGGTCAAGCGCGCATCCAAGATGACGGCTCACAGCCCGAGAACCCCTAGTTGCGCGGTTGAGGGCCGACTGATAGGAGGCCGCGCAAGAAAGCGCGTGCGCGTACGTGATTGGCGTGCAAGTAGACGCCAAGGGATAAGCCATGATGTTCATCGCTGGATTGCTGGTCTTCATGGCGGCCCACGCGGCTCTGATGGTGCGCCCGCTCAGCGACGGCTTGGGCGCGGCGCTGGGTGTTGGCGGGCGCAAGGGCGTTGTGGCTCTTGTGTCAGCCGCCGGGTTGGTGCTGGTCGTTCTAGGCTGGGCGGAGGCGGGCGCGCTGGGGGTGCTCTACGGGCCGCCGGCGTGGGCGCGTCATGTCGCCTTGGCGCTCATGCTGCCGGCGCTGATCCTTCTGGCGGCAGCCTATCTTCCGACCGGCCATATCGCGCGCGCGGCCAAGCACCCGATGTTGGCGGGCGTAAAGATTTGG
>CAYGQB010000016.1:0-10661 GCA_964351895.1 uncultured Caulobacterales bacterium | reverse complement strand
CGCTGGCGCACCTCATCGCCAATGGCGAGACCCGGTCGGTGCTTCTGTTTGGCGGGTTCCTGGCCTATGCGGTCGCCGCGCGCATCGCCGCCAAGCGCCGCGGCGACATGGGGGCGGGAGCCGCGCCGGCGCGGGTCTGGTGCGATGCACTGGCGCTTGCGGCTGGCGCGTTGGCGTATGGCGCGATCGCCTACTGGCTGCACCCGATCTTGTTCGGCGTCGCCGTGGTCAGCTAGCGCGCTGCGGGTTTAAGGTGTCTCAGCGCGTAAGAGCACGACTGCGAACCAGTCTTTCTCGTCACTCCACACCGTGTCGATCGACCAGCCGCTCTCTCGGGCGAGGCGGTCCAGACCGGCGAGACGAAACTTGCGTGAAATCTCAGTGTGGATGCTCTCGCCGGCGCTGAAGGTGTAGGTGGCCGCGTCCAGCGTCACCCTCTGGGCGCGGGTCGCCACGATGTGCATCTCGATCTGGGACGCCTGCGCATTCCAGCGGGCTTCGTGGCGAAACCCGGTCAGATCGAAATCAGCCCCCAACTCGCGATTCATGCGCGCGAGCAGATTGAGGTTGAACGCGGCTGTCACGCCTTGGGCGTCGTCGTAGGCGGGAATGAGGATCGCGGGATCCTTGGCCAAGTCGACGCCGAGAAGGAAGTGGCTGGCGGGGCCCAGCCCGCGGCGGCGAGCGGTGAGAAAATCGACGATCTCTTCGTCTGTTAAGTTGCCGAGCGTTGAGCCAGGAAAGAAGCCAAGGCGCGGACTGTCGCTTGAGAGCGACGGCAGGGCGATGTCGCCGGCCTGAAAGTCGGCCGCGATGGGATGAATGTTTAGCGCAGGATAGTCGCGCGCCAGTTCGGCCGCGCAGGCGGCGAGGAAATCCGCGGCAATGTCGATGGGGGCGTAGAGCGCAGGCGCGTCGAGGGCGTCAAGCACCAGGCGGGTCTTGCGCAAGGCGCCGGCGCCATACTCAACCAGCGCAACCCCCGGACCGACGTGGTCGGCCACGTCGCTGGCGCACGCTTCCAGGATCGTAAGCTCCGTGCGCGTCACATAATACTCGGGCAGGTGGGTGATCTTCTCAAACAGATCAGAGCCGTGCGTGTCGTAGAGCCATCGAGAGGGAATGCTCTTTTGCGCCGCGCTCAGTCCGGCGTGCACGTCCAGCGCAAATGCGTCCGCGTCAATTGCGGTCGGATCAGGCTCTGCCGGTGCGCGCGGACCGGCGTCATTGGCGGGCGCGCCGGAAGGGGCGGAAGGAGCGGCGGTGTTGGGCATTAGGCGTCTCGCGCGAGCCGAACGCCAGAGAACTGCCAGCGCTTGTCGGGATGGAAGAAGTTGCGGTAGCTGGCGCGGACATGGCCGAGCGGGGTGACGCACGAGCCGCCTTTGAGCACCATCTGGCCGCTCATGAACTTGCCGTTGTACTCACCCACCGCCCCAGCGCCGGGTCGAAAGCCTGGATACGGCGAGAACGCGCTGGCGGTCCATTCCCAGACGTCGCCAAAGAGCCCAACCGGACCGCTCGATGTTGGCTCAGCGTCGTTCTGCGGGCGCGGACGTAAATAGCCGCTGGACGCAAAGTTGCCGCAGACAGAAGTTGTGGCGGCCGCGTGCTCCCATTCCGCTTCGGTGGCCAGGCGGGCGCCGGCCCACCGTGCATAGGCGTCAGCCTCGTAAAAGCTGACATGACAGACCGGTGCATTGGGGTCGACCGGCTGAGCGCCGCGCAGCGTCATGGTCCACCAGTCCTCAGCGTCGTCGGGCTGGAACCAATAAAGAGGCGCGGTCCATCCGCGTTCCTGAGCCACCGCAAACCCATCAGAAAGCCAAAGACCCGGCGCGTCATAGCCCCCATCGGCAATGAAGGCGGCCCATTCGGCGTTGGTGACGGCGTGGCGGGCGATCTGGAAAGGGGCGAGCAGCGTTTCGTGCGCCGGCCCTTCACAGTCAAATACGAACGCGTCCGCACCCTGCGCATTGGCGCCGATCCAGATGCGGCCGCCGTCCTTATCACACCATTCAGTGTGGCTGTGGGCGCACCCGGTGACGCGCGCCGGGGAGGGCGCGCGGTAGGCCGGTTGCAGCGGGTTGGCGGCGAACAGATGCAGGATGTCGGTCAGGAGCAATTCTTGATGCTGCTCTTCATGCGCGGTCCCGAGCGCGACCAGCGACAGGGCGAGGGCGTCCTCGTCCTCTAAAAGCTGCACCACGTGCGCGTCGACATGGGCGCGATAGGCCAGCACCTCGTCGAGCGCCGGGCGGGTCAACAGGCCGCGCTGCGGGCGGGCGTGGCGGGCCCCGACCGCGTCGTAATAGGAGTTGAACAGGTACGCGAAGCGCGGGTGATACCGGGCCGCCTCGCCCAGACGCGGAGCAATCACAAACTCTTCAAAGAACCAGCTGGTGTGCGCCAGGTGCCACTTGGCCGGACTGGCGTCCGGCATCGACTGGGCCGTGGCGTCGGCGTCCGAAAGTCCGCGGGCTAAGTCGAGAGAGGCGTCCCGCACCCGCCTGAAATGGGCGGTTGCGTGATTGGGGGCGTGATCGGGGGCTTGGCGCTGACCGGCGTCGCCATAGGCGTCGGGTGAGGGGTCGGAGGGGCCGATCATGAAGCTGCTCGTTGAGGTTGCGTCTGCGCGTGCATCCGGATCGAGGTAGCACGCTGACCGTCGCAGGTGGCCTGAAACTCTTCACAAGGGTGTGATCAGAAGACGGACAGACGCCTGCGGCGGGCCCAAGTTGGCGGGCGCGCATCCAATTGCAGGGTGTCGCGCATCCTAGTGGTTGAGAGGCCGACGTCGGAGCGGCTGCACGGTTCAAGACGAGGATAGAGCCATGTTGGAAGACGTACTCATCCCATTGGGATTGTTTGGGATCATCCTGGGCATTGTGTGGGTCGTGCAGTCGCACGGCTATCGCACCCGCAAGTCGGTCCAAGAGACCATCCAAGAAGCCATCAAGGCTGGCCAGAACCTGACGCCGGAGACCATTCGGGCGATCGGCACGAAGCCGCGGCCCAAGGGCGGTGATCTGCGGGTTGGCGTCATTTGGCTCTCGGTCGCACTCGCCTTCATCGCACTCGGGGCCTCCATCCAGGTCATGCTGCCGGCCGACGAACTGGACGACATGGGCCCGTTCCTGCCGATGTTGGGCGTGGCGGCGTTTCCCGGCTTTGTCGGATTGGCGCTGATCATCCTGCACTTCGTCCTCGGCGACAAAGACTAGGAGGGCGCGCCAGTGCGCTGGGGTTGGCCATGATCGACGCGAGCGATGACGAGCTGATCGCGCTGGTCATCGCCAACCGCGACACGGCCGCCTTTGGCGAGCTTGTGCGCCGCCATCAGCCGGTGGTCTGCTCGATGCTCACCCGCATGACCGGCGCGCGCGACGTCGCTGAGGACATCGCCCAGGAGGCCTTTGTGCGCGCGTTCAAGAAGATCGACAGCTACGAAGGGCGCGGGGCGTTTCGCGGTTGGTTGTGCCGGATCGCGACGACCGAGTTTCTGATGGCCAAGCGCAAACAGAAGGCGGGCGAGCGGGCTATCGATCGGATGGCGGCGAGCGATCCCGATTTTGGCCGCGAAGGCGCGCCTGATCCTGATCGAGGCGACACCATGGACCTTGACCGGGCCTTGGCGCAGCTGTCGGAACCTGAACGAATTTGCGTTGTATTATGCTACGCTACGGGCATGTCGCATGGAGAGGCCAGCGAGGCCACTGGCATGCCGCTTGGAACGGTTAAATCTCACGTCAATCGTGGACGTGCTAAGTTGCGTGAGCTTTTGGCGGCGCATCAGGAGGCGAGTTGATGACCCATGACGACGCATTTGACGCCCGTCTGACGGCCATGTTCGCGGCCGCTGAACGCGAAACACAAGCCGACCCGGCTCTTACGCGCCAGGTTCTGGAGCGCGTGACCCGCACCCAGCGCTTGCGGATCGCAGTGATTGGGGCGGTTGGGTCTGTGGGAGCGGCGCTGGCCTCGATCCCGCTGCGCGGCCTCATCCAGGGCTTGCCGACGGAAGAAGCGCTGACGCGCGTCCAATTTGACCTCGGCGCCTATGCCGGCGTGGCGGAGATTGCAGCGTCCATGGGGCCCCAGACCTTATCTTTGATGGCGCTCGCCGTGATGGCGTTTGCCGTGGCCGCGATTGCTCCAGGCCGCGCCTAGACCGCCGGCGACCGACACTTCCTTTTGAAGCGGCTGCGCGGACCGGCTAGGGTCGCAAGTGACCCGATCACCTTGATCTCCAGATCGCTGAGCAAACGAGCCCCCATGTCTGCACAAACGCGCGCCGCCAGGCTGACAGCGCCGCAAATTGCATCCCGCAAGGGCGGCGCGCCGATTGTGGCGCTGACGGCCTATGACGCACCGACCGCGGCCCTGATCGATCCGCTGGTCGACATCATTCTGGTCGGCGATTCGGTCGGTATGGTCGTGCACGGGCTGCCCAGCACGGTCGGCGTGACGCTAGACATGATGATTTTGCATGGCCAGGCGGTGATGCGCGCCTCCCTTTCTGCGCTCGTCGTTGTCGACTTGCCGTTTGGATCCTACGAGGCAAGCCCTGAACGAGCGTTTGAGAGCGCGGCGCGCGTGATGATGGAAACCGGCTGCCAGGCCATCAAGATCGAAAGCGGACCCTATGCGGCCGAGACCGTCGCCTACCTGGTGGCGCGCGGCGTCCCGGTTATGGCGCATGTTGGCTTGCGGCCCCAATCGATGCACGTTCTTGGGGGCTTTAAGGCGCGCGGGCGCGATGAGGCGGATCGGCGCGCCATCATGGCTGAAGCGCGCGCCGCCAGCGAGGCCGGCGCCTTTGCGATGGTTGTGGAAGGCGTCGCTGAGCCCCTGGCGCGTGAGATTACCCAGACCGTCAGCGCGCCCACGATTGGCATCGGCGCATCGGCGGCCTGCGACGGGCAGATCCTGGTGACCAACGACATGCTCGGCCAATTCGACTGGACGCCAAAGTTTGTGCGCAAGTTTGGCGACTTGAAGGGGCTGGTGACCCAGGCCGTATCCGATTACGCCGACGCGGTGCGCGCGCGGTCGTTTCCCGGTGAAGCGGAAGTCTACCTGGCCTCGGCCGCGTCTTCAGGCGGCGCGCAAGGGGCAAAGCGGGCGGCGGCCGAGGGCGCGGACGCAGACGGCTGATTGCCAAGCCTATTGCCGGGCGCGTAGGTTCCGCGCCCTGACCGGGCGCGACTGGGCGTGACTTGGCGCGCGGCCGCGTTGATGCGCGGCCCTGTTCTGAAGTCAAACCAGAGCGCCGCAGATCTGAATCGAGACACCGTAAAGGCGCCCGCGAGCCTTGCGGTGAGAGCACGTCGAGCCATGAAAGTTTAGGGCGCAATGAGCGATATTTTTGACGAAGTTGAAGAGGACCTGCGCAACGAACGCATGCGGCGCTTGTGGCGCGCCTACGCCCCGTTTGGGGCGGTGCTCTTGGCGCTCATCATCGCCGTTGTCGGTGGTCGCGAATTTATGGCGTGGCGCACCTCGCAGGCCTCGTTGAACGGCGGCGCGCTTTACGCCAGCGCGATGGACGCCATGGATGACGGGCGTCTGGCCGAGGCCGAGGTCACTTTTGCGGCGCTGGCTGAGCAAGGCCGAGGCGGATATCCAGCCATCGCTCAGATGCACCGAGCTGAACTGGCGTTGCGCGAAGGCGACAGGGTGCGCGCGGCGGAGCATTTTGCCGCCGCGGCCGTGGCGGCGAACGATCCATTGACCCGCGATCTGGCAACCTTGAAGGGCGTACTGGTGCGCGCTGACAGTCTAGAGCTGAGCGAGCTGACGGAGCGCTTGGCGCCGCTGGCCGATCCAGATCGACCGCTGCACCTTGCAGCCCGCGAGATTCTGGGGGCCGGCGCCTTGGCCGCCAACGACCTCAATGCGGCGCGCGAGCGCTACCAGTACTTGACCCTCGCCCCCGAAGCGCCCCCCGCCATGCGCAAGCGCGCAGAAGAGGCCATGGCCGTGATTGAGGCGCGCGCTCCCGCTCCCGCTTTGGCGTCTCCAACCGATTCGCCGTCCACCCCCATTCCCGGCGCGCCTGCGCCCGCCGCCACCGGAGACGATCTGCAATGACACCTTCATGGCTGACCCGCGCGCCTCGCGCCGGCCTGATCGCCTGCGCCGCCCTGTTGAGCGCATGCTCGACCATCGCCAACACCACTGATGCGATTAACCCGTTTAATGACGCAGACGACGCCGAGATCACTGAAGATGATCGCCGGATCTCCATCTTGGCGTTGGAACAGACGCTTGAGGCGTCGCCGGAGCTTCAGTCGAGCACGCTGACACTGCCGACGCCCACGACCCTGGACGCCTGGCCCAACGAGGGCGGCTCGGCCGCTCATTCCGGCGGGCATCCGCTGGTGGGGCCCACGCTGAGCATCGCTTGGAAACGCAGCGTCGGCGAAGGATCGTCGCGGCGTTCGCGCGTCAACGCCCCGCCCGTGGTGGGTGGTGGGCGCCTGTTTGCGATCGACGGGACGGGACGGGTCAGCGCGCTCGATATGACCAGCGGTTCACGGGTCTGGTCGCAGCGCCTGCGCTCAGGCTCTCGCCGAGACCGTGAAGCGCGCGCCGGGGGCGTCGCCTATTCTGATGACATGGTCTTTGTTGCCTCCGGCTATGGCTTCATGGCGGCTCTGGATGCGGCGAGCGGTGAGGAAATCTGGCGCACAGCGACGTCAGGCCCGATGCACAGCGCCCCGACCGTTTCGGACGGGCGCGTGTTTGCTGTCTCGTTTGATAGCGAGCTTTACGCCCTCGACGCCGCCTCAGGCGACGTGTTGTGGACCTATCAAAGCTTGTCGGAACCGGCGCGCATCCTGTCCTCGTCCAGCCCGGCGGTGGCCGGCGATACGGTGATCGCCCCATTTGCGTCGGGTGAAATTGCCGCCCTGCGGGTTGAGAATGGGCGCCAAGTCTGGACCGAAACTCTGACCCGGACCGGCCCGATGACAGCGCTGGCGGAACTGAACGACATTGCCGGCAGCCCGGTGGTTGCGGACGGATTTGTCTACGCCGTGAGTCATTCGGGCTCGTTGGGCGCGTTTGATTTGCGCACCGGTCAGCGCGTATGGGCCGCCGCCGCCGGCGGCATTCACATGCCGTGGGTCGCAGGCGACGCGGTCTTCGTTGTCACGTCTGACGCTCAGGTCGCCGCGATATCGCGGGTAGACGGACGCGCCTACTGGGTGCGCCAGCTTGATCGCTTCGACAATGCGGAAAAGCGCAAAGGCCGCGTCTCGTGGGCGGGTCCGGTGCTGGCGGGCGGGCGTCTCGTGCTGGCGTCCTCTAAAGGCAATTTCATTGAACTGGATCCCGGCACGGGCGAAACGGTCAATGGATTGCGCCTGGGCGATCCGGTCTATGTCGCTCCGATCGTGGCCGGCGACACGGTGTACGTGATGAGCGACGACGCGCGCCTCATTGCGCTGCGCTAAGGCGTTTGCGAAGGGACGACGGGCATGTCCCTGAAGGTGGCGGTGGTCGGGCGTCCGAATGTCGGTAAGTCGACCCTTTTCAATCGCCTCGCCGGGCGAAAAATCGCGCTTGTGCATGACCGGCCGGGGGTCACCCGCGATCGCCGCGAAGCGTTTGCCCGCTTTGGCGGTCTGGATCTGACCCTGATCGATACGGCCGGATTTGAGAATGTGTCGGACGATAGTCTGGAAGCACGCATGCGCGCCCAGACAGAAGAGGCCGTGCGAGACGCCGACGTCAGCGTGTTCGTGATCGATGCGCGCGCAGGCGTGACTGGCCTTGACCGCAGCTTTGCTGAACTGGTCCGCAAGATGAACCGGCCGGTGATCCTGGTCGCCAACAAGTGCGAGGGGGCAGCAGGAGACGCAGGCGTGGCGGAGGCCTATGGCCTGGGCTTGGGAGACCCGATCCCGGTGTCGGCCGAGCACGGGGAGGGCATGTCCGACCTCTACGCAGCCCTCGCCCCCCTGGCTGAACGCGCCACCCAAGCTGACCCCCAAGAAGACGGCGAGCCGCCCATCCGTCTGGCCGTGGTCGGGCGCCCGAACGCGGGCAAGTCAACGCTGGTCAACGCGCTCCTCGGTCAAGAACGCCTGATCACTGGCCCCGAGCCTGGCGTGACCCGCGACGCGGTGGCGGTGCGCTGGACATGGAATGGCCGCGACGTGCGCATTTGCGACACGGCGGGCCTGCGCAAGCGCGCCAAGGTCGATGACGCCGTGGAGAAGCTCTCCACCCAAGACACGGTGCGCGCGATCCAGTTTGCCGAAGTGGTGGTTCTGGTGCTCGACGCCACCAACGCCTTTGAAAAGCAGGATCTGCAGATCGCCGACTTGGCGCTGCGTGAAGGCCGCGCGCTCGTGCTGGCGGTGACCAAGTGGGACTTGGTGGAGGATAAGCAGGCGGCGCTGAAGGAACTGCGGCTGCGCGCCGGCGAGCTTCTGTCCCAAGCGCCCAACGCGCCGATCGTGGCCTTGTCGGGCCGCACGGGCCGCGGCGTGGATGCGCTGATGCCGGCGGTTGAGCGCTTGCGGCGCGACTGGAGCGCCAAGGTCAAGACACGCGACCTCAATGACTGGCTGCAAGAGGCGGTGTCGCGCCACCCTCCGCCGGCGGTGGGCGGGCGCCGGATCAAGCCGCGCTACATCACCCAGATCAAGGCGCGCCCTCCGACGTTCGTTCTGATGTGCTCGCGCGCAGACCAGCTTCCAGAGGCCTATAAGCGCTATTTGATCAACGGCATCCGCGAGGCGTTTGAGCTGCCTGGCGTGCCGCTTCGCCTGCACGTGCGAGCGGGCAAGAACCCGTTTGCCAAGGACAAGGACGCCTAAGCGCCATGACCGCTGACGCGCGCGCCGCGCTCTATCGTGAGCTGAAGTCGCAAATCGACGCTGTGATTGCAGGCGAGCCCAATCAGACCGCGCGCTACGCCACGGCGGCCAGCCTGCTCGCCCAGGCGTTTGCGCCGCGCTTCTTTTGGACCGGCTTTTACGTCGTTGACGCTGACAAGCCCGACGAGCTGGTGGTGGGCCCGTATCAAGGCACGCTCGGGTGCCTGCGCATCCAGATCGGGCGCGGGGTTTGCGGCGCGGCGGCGGCCCGTCGCCAGACCGTGATTGTCCCGGACGTGCACGCGTTTCCAGGACACATCGCCTGCGACGCGCGCTCCAACTCGGAGATCGTGGTGCCGGTGCTTGCCCCGTCTGGCGATCTGGCGGCGGTGCTGGACGTGGACTCCACCGATTTTGATGCGTTCGACGCGCGCGATCAGGCCGGACTGGAGGCGATTTGCGCCGGCCTGGTTGCGCCCGGTAGAGCGCGCGTCTAGCTGGCGTCCGGCGCTTTTGGGCGCAGGCGCTTAATGACGCCATTGAACGACAACACAATCGTCTCCTCGCACTTTACCAGGCCGCGCACGAACACCAGCGATCCGCCCGCCCGCGTCACCTCGCCCGTTGCCAGCAACACATCGCCCGCGCGCGCCGAGGCTGTGAAGTCGCCGGCCAGGTGCACCGTCACGCAGGGCGCCCCGCGCAGGTGCTTCCAGGCGATGGAGAAAATGGCGTTGTCGGCCAAGGTCATAAGGCAACCGCCGTGAATGCCGCCGGCGCCGTTGAGATGCTTTTCTTCGACCTCAAGCGCCGTGGTCGGTTCGCCGTCGATGGTCTTGACGTAGAACGGTCCAGAGGCGGCTTCGAACGGATCGACCGGCCCCCACGACTTCCAGCCGGCAAAGCGGCCTTCGGTGATCACAACGGGTTCGGGCATGGAGGGTCCTTTTTTGGTGGCGCAGGGGCGAGCTTGAGGAGAGGGGCGGCTAGTCGCCGCGCGCTGGCAGAAGGCGAGACCGCAGCCAGCCGATGAAAGTATTGCCGGCGTTCAGTTCAGCCCAGGCGGCGTCCAGGTAACGATCTGTTGCGTCTTCGTCGGCGTAGAGATCCAGCCGGGTCTTGATCGGCTGATCGGGGTCGAGGGTTTTGACGGGCCGAGCGGGCGCGCCGGCCACCACCGTGTTGGCGGGCACGTCGTCCAGAACCACGGCGCGGGCGGCGACAATGGCGTTGTCGCCGATGGTCACGCCCTTGCCTACGAAGGCGCCGTCGGCCAGCCAGACGTTGCGCCCCAGGCGCGTCGGACGCGCATCCTGGGTGGCGCCGACTCGGTCATAAAGGCCATGCCAATCGCAATCGGTCACCGTGGCGCCGCGCGCCAGCATGCAGCCGTCGCCAATGACGATCTCTTGGGCGGCTAAGACGCGCGCTCCGCCCGTGAGAAGGACGCAGTCGCCGATGGTGATGGAGGCGCGCACGCCAGGGCCTGGCCAGGTCGTCAGGCGGATGGGCAAGTCGCGCGACGGCAGGGCGTGCAGTCGGCGTCCAGCGTGAACGCCAGCGCCCGTCACTTCGACGTTCCACGGCTGGGTGATCATGGGTTCAGGGCCCAGCGCATCAAACTGCGGGGCGAGGCGATGGCGTGTCCACCAGCGCTCATAGCCGAGCATGGCGTCGCGCAGCCACTTGGGTCGATGGTCTCGTCGCATGGGCGCCAAGCAATCGCGCCTTGCCGGCGAACGCAAGCGCTAGCGCGCGCAGAAGCGCGATTCCGCGGTCGAACGAAACGCGATCTCAACTTCTCGCGTGCAGGATCGGCGGATGGATAAG
>CAYGQB010000015.1:29319-32348 GCA_964351895.1 uncultured Caulobacterales bacterium | reverse complement strand
GACTGCCCCACAAGCTGCATGCCGAGCTCGAACGGCGCACATCCATGCCGGGCGTGACCAAGGCCAAAGTCGTGGAAGACGCGCTTAACCGTTATTTCGACCCGGAAGCTAATTTGGTGCTGGAGGAACGGCTTCTTCGCCGCATGGATGCCTTCGACCGGCGGCAGGGCGAGATTGAGCGGGACACAGCGCTCTGCCTCGAAACGCTCGCCCATTTTGTCTTCTACTGGCTGACGCGCACCGAACCGATCCCGGAAGGTGAGCGCGACGCCGCCCACGCCCTTGGCCAGAGGCGCTTCGATCATTTCATCCAGCAGGTGGCGAAGAAGCTCGGCAATGCGCGCAGTGTGGCCGCAAGGCTGGACGGAATTGATGCGTCAACCGGTGACGTCGGCGGTCCTGATTCTGATTGATACCGGCAGGCTCGTGGGGGCAGCCTGCTGCGATGCCTGGATCGGCTGACCAGAACGCGCATCAGATTTTCGATGATTCTAAACGGGCCCTCAGGGATCCATCATGCCGTCAAGACAGTCCGCGCCCTCTTCGGCCGTATTGCAGATAGCCATGATCCGGTACGAGCCATCACGGCCCTGCTTGACCATGAAGGCGACTTCGTCACCCTCGGCGAACCCCGAGAGATCGACCTCGCCCATGATGTCAAAGCCCATCGTCATGGCACCCATCTGGATGTCGCCTGCGAATTCGCCGTGCTCAATGGTCAGAAAATCGCCCTGGCTGCCGACCGATCGGATGGTGCCGGTGGCACGACCGATGCCATCGCCCATGGCGTGATCGGCTTGGTCCATGGCGCCCTCTTCGACCATCTCCGTTGGCATTTCGGCCGCACGTTCTGAGCCAGGCGGTGTCTCGTCGGCATTGCCGCACGCGGCCACGCTGAGGGCGAACAGGCTTGCTGTGATCGGGATAAGAGATTTCATTGTGTGTCTCCTTCGAGGCTAGGTTTGAGTGAAATTGAGCTGTCTTCATTGTTTTCGGCGCGCGCGGAAAGCTGGAACCCTGTGCGGATATAATAGATTGCCGGGATGACGATCAGGGTGAGGAGAAGGGTGGACGCCATGCCGCCGATCATTGGCAGGGCGATCCGCCTCATGACATCTGAGCCGAGGCCATCGGTCAGGAAGATCGGCGCGAGGCCCGCAAAGATTGTCAGTACGGTCATGAGTTTCGGACGCACGCGCATGGCGGCGCCCCGGCTGATGGCGGCAAAGAGTTCAGTGCGGGTTTGCGGCTGCGCCTTGCGCACTTCGCTGTCGATATAGAGCAGCATGATGACGGCGGTCTCAACGGCGATCCCGCCGAGCGCGATGAAGCCGACGGCCACGGCGACGGAGAGATTGTATCCCGCGAGCCATACCGCCCAGAGCCCGCCGATCAGCCCGAAGGGCAGACTCGCCATGATGATCAGCGTCCGATCCAGCCGCCCGAAATGCAGCATCAGCAAAAGGAATATCAGAGCGACCGCTGCCGGGATGGCGATGGCGAGCCGGGCGTTGGCCTCTTCCAGCTGTTCATATTGCCCCGCAAATTCCACCGCATAGCCAGCCGGCAGGTCGACCGCCTCAGCCACAGCGGCGCGCGCTTCAGCAACATAGCCGCCCATGTCGCGGCCTTCGATATCGACGAAGACCCAGCCTGTCAGCCGGGCATTTTCGGAGCGGATCATGGGCGGGCCCTCGGCATAGGCAATCGTCGCCAGTTCGCCGAGCGGGATGTGTGCGCCGGCGGGCGTTGGCACGAGGATCTGTTCGAAGTCTTCCGGGCTTTCGCGGAACGGCCGGTCATAGCGCGCGATGATGTCATAGCGCTCGCGGCCCTCAACCGATTGCGCCAGCGGCATGCCGCCAAGCGCGGTTTGTACGACGCCCTGGAACACGCCCATGTCGATATTGCGCCGGGCAAGCTCGGCGCGGTCGGGCGTGATGTCGAGATAGCGCCCGCCGAGAACCCGGTCGGCAAAAGCCGAGCGGGTGCCGGGAATGCCTGTTACCACCGCCTCGATGTCGCGGGCCAGCGCCTCGATTTCTGTCAGGTCGTCGCCGGTCACCTTGATCCCGAGGGGCGTGCGGATGCCGGTCGAGACCATGTCCATGCGGATCTTGATCGGATATCCCCAGCTATTCACAAGGCCGGGCATATTGAGGCGCTGGTCAAGCTCGGCAGTGATGTCGTCTACCGTTATGCCGGACCGCCACTGGTCCTTCGGCTTCAGGGCGATCCAGCTTTCGATCATGGTGAGCGGCGCGGGGTCTGTCGCGGTGTCGGCGCGGCCGGCCTTACCGAAGACGCGCTCGACTTCGGGCACGGTCATGATGACGCGATTGGTCTGGCCGAGAATTTCCCGCATCTTCGTGGCCGATGCGCCCGGCAGGGTTGTTGGCATGTACAAAAGTTCGCCCTCATAGAGCGCCGGCATGAATTCAGAACCGATACGCTTTATGGGCACGATCACGCTGGCCGTGAGTGCGACGGCTATGGCTACCGTCACCCACTTGAACCGTAAGGCAAGATGCAGGACGGGCTTGTACGCCCAGACGAAAAACGCATTGAGCGGATTGGCCTCTTCGCGCCGGAATTTGCCGCGCATCAGATAGAGCATCAGTACGGGAACGAGTGTCACCGACAGGATGGCGGCGAAGGCCATGGCGTAGGTCTTGGTGAAGGCGAGCGGCGAGAAGAGGCGATAGCTTTCCCCCGTCAGCGCAAAGACCGGCAGGAAGGAGACGGTGATGATGAGGAGCGAGAAGAAGATGCCGGGGCCGACTTCCTGAGCCGCTTCGATCAGGGCGGCACGGCGCTCTGCCGGGCCGGGTTTGCCTTCCAATTCCGACAGTTTCCGGCTGGCGTTTTCGACAAGCACGATGGAGGCATCCACCATCGCGCCGATGGCGATGGCGATGCCGCCCAGCGACATGATGTTCGCGGTCACCCCCTGAAACGACATGATGAGGAACGCACCCAGCACCCCCAGGGGAAGCGTGATGATCGCCACCAGAGACGAGCGCACATGC
>CAYGQB010000015.1:0-29309 GCA_964351895.1 uncultured Caulobacterales bacterium | reverse complement strand
GACGACGACCGCAACGCCACTCCCTCCCTCGATCATGTTCTCGAGCAAGTTCTCGAGCGAGCCGAAGATCAGGGGCGCGCGGTCATAGACCGTGACGATCTCGACGCCTTGGGGTAGGCCACGCTGCAGCTCAGCAAGCTTGTCCCTGACCCGCTCAATCACGTTCAGCGCATTCTCGCCGTCTCGCATGATAACGATACCGGCGACGGTCTCACCCTCGCCATTGAGTTCGACAATGCCGCGCCGCAGCGCCGGGCCTTCAATGATGCGCGCGACATCGCCGAGCAGAACCGGCGTTCCATCCTGCGCATACAGAACGATTTGTTCGAGATCGCCGCGCTCATCGACGTAACCCGACGAGCGGATGACGAATTCCGTTTCGGCCTGTTCGATGACGCGCCCGCCCACTTCGCTGGAGGCTGCGCGCACGGCTGCGCGAATGCGGGCAATGGAAATGCCATAGCTGCGCAGGCGGTTCGGATCGAGCAGCACCTGATACTCGCGCACGAATCCGCCGACCGAGGCGACTTCGGCAACGCCCTCGACGCCTGAGAGTTCCAGTTTCAGGAACCAGTCCTGGAGCGAGCGAAGCTCGGCGAGATCGGTGTTGCCGCTCCTGTCGACCAGCGCGTATTGATAGACCCAGCCGACGCCGGTCGCGTCCGGCCCGATCTGCGGAACGGCGCCTTCGGGGAGTTCCGAGCCCAGGCGGGACAGAGCTTCCAGAACGCGCGAGCGCGCCCAGTAGAGGTCGACATCATCTTCAAAAATGACGTAGACGAAGCTCGTGCCGAACATGGACGATCCGCGGACATCCTTTGTCTTCGGAAGGCCGAGCAGATTGGTCGAGAGCGGATAGGTGACGAGGTCCTCGACGATTTGCGGGCTTTGGCCGGGAAAATCGGTGCGGATGATAACTTGTGTATCGGTCAGGTCCGGCACGGCGTCGAGCGGCGTGTTCTGCACGGCGAGCCAACCGGACACGGCGAGCGCGGCTGCGAGTACGAGCACGATCAGCTGGTTGGTGACCGACCAGCCGATAAGCCCCGCCACCCAGGATTTCGACGGGTCGCGGCCCGAAAGGTCGTGAGGTGCGCTCATGGCTGCATCTCCGCCATCGGATCGGGCCAGTCGACGCGCGTCGCATCAGTGTCGCCATAGGGATTACGCGAAGTGTCGCCTACCTGAAGCCATAACCGGCCTGTTCCGGCCTCCTGGAAGAGGGAAAGGCCAGCCTCGCGGTAATGAACCGGTGCGCCTTCGAGCAGCCAGGGTTCCAGCGCCTCCGTCAGGCGGGCGAGTTCGCTAGCGAGGGCCTCGCCTTCGCGGGCGGTTTTCGCGGCGCGGAGCGCGGCTTCGGCCTCTTCAATGATTGGCACGAGCTTCGTTCCGGCAAAGCGCGTGCGCAGCGTCTCCCCGAGCGCCAGCGCTGGATCGACAAAGTATGGATCGATCCGGTAGCCGTCCGTCAGCGCTTCGTGAAAGTAGAGCGCCATGTCGGTGAAGTGGTCGATCTGTGCGAGCGTCGCCGCATCCACCGGCAGCTCCGACAGCGGCGTCTCCGGCCCGGCGGTTATGGTGGAGGGGGGCTGAAGCCTAGAGAGGCCCTCACGCAAATTCACCTCGCTGTCCAGAAGGAACTGGCCGCTGGCGACCACCTCTTCGCCCTCGGTCAGTCCCTCGATGATCTGTGTGCGTCCATTGGCGCTGACGCCGGTGCGCACCGCGCGGCCTGCAAATCGTCCCTCGCCCAGCGCAAGGATGACATGCGCGCCGCTACTGTCGCGAAGCACGGCTTCAGTCGGAACAGAAAGCCGCTCGCCGCCGCTGAGCTGCATGGAAACATCGGCGTAAGCGCCCGGGCGGAGATAGCCTGCCGCATTGTCCACCTCGATCCGCACGCGCGCGGTGCGGGTCTGCGGGTCGATGGTCGGGTAGATATAATCGATGACGCCTTCGCCTGGCGCTTCCGGCGCACTCGGGAACTTGAGTTGCACCGGCAGTCCGGTGTCGAGTCGCGGCAGGTCACTCTCCGGGACTGACGCCATGACCCAGACACCCGAATAGGATTGCAGGCGCAGCACCGGCGTACCGGGCTTTATATAGTCCCCCTCGCGGACTTCCAGCGCTGCGACCGTACCGCCCGCTTCGGCATAGACCGGTACGCGCTCCATGATTTCCCGGGTCTCGACGAGCCGACCGATGGCGCGTTCCGGCATGCCAAGGGAGCGGAGGCGCTGGCGCACGGCTGCAATGCGGGTCTCATTGCCGATGGTGAGCGAGGCAAGGAGGTCTTTCTGCGCCGCGATCAGGTCAGGGCTGTAGACCCTGTAGAGTAACGCGCCGGGGCGAACGGTTTCGCCCTCAGCGCGGATAGTCAGGTCTTCGATCCAGCCTTCGAGGCGCGCGACCGAGACGTTCTCAAGGCGCTCGTTGGATTCGACCGTGCCAAACGCCCGCAGCGTACCGCCAAACGGCGTCACTTCGGCGGGCACGGTTCGCACACCCATGGTCTGGATCATTTCCGGGGATACGACGATGCCGGTCTCTGCGACCTCGTCTGCATAGACCGGGATATAATCCATCCCCATGGAGTCTTTTTTGGGAACCGGCGAGGTGTCCGGCTGACCCATCGGGTGTTTGTAATAGAGGATTTCGCCGCGCCCGGCATTTCCGCCGTTCCCGCTCACGGGCACGAGGTCCATGCCGCAGATTGGGCAGGACCCGTCCGCATCCGTCGATATGTAATGCGGGTGCATCGGACAGGTGTATTGCGCGGTCTCTTCGGCCGATGACGACGGCCCGGAGGATCCGCCTTCTCGGGCGCGGGTCGAAGGGTTGTCACACGCGACGAGCACGCTCGCGGCGACGGTCAGAAGAAGGAGTGTGTGTTTCATTGGGTCACCAGGAGCGCGTTCATGCGGGCGATGGCTTCGGCTTCGAGCGCGCGCTCGGAGACGATCTCGGCCCGGAGTTTCAGGACGGCGATTTCGCTGTCGATGATGGGAGCGTAACTGCCCGCCCCTGACTCGTATCTCGTCAGCAGGGCCTGCGATTGTTCTTCCCGCGCGGCGATCTGCCGGGTTAGCGCGTCCATAGCCGCAAGGGATCGCTGTCTCGCCGCGTCGAAGACTTCATACTCCGACCTGGCGGCAAGCGCAGCAGCCAGGCGACGCGACTGCGCAGCAGACCGATCGGCCTGCGCGCCCCGAAGGCGCGGCGCCTGGCTTTGTCCTGCCCAGAGCGGCACAGAGAACCTCACCTGCGCCGAGACCCAGTCATCGCCCTCGAAGTTCGAGAAGGCGCCGCCGCGCCCAGCCTCGCGCTGCTGGTAGGTTAACTCAACGCCCCAGTCAGGACGCCATCCGGCCCGGGCTTCGTCAACGCGCGCCTCTGCATTGCCAATGGCCGCATCAGCGACGCGCACGGCGTGGAACTGGTCAGCGCTGCCTGACCAGATCACAGGCGCGACTGGCGGCAGCGCCATGGAAGACGGGGGGACTTCGCCGACCAGATCGCGCAGACGCGCATTGATGCGCGCCAGCCGCGCCGATATGTCCGCGCGGTCACGGTCGAGGCGCGCCAACGCAACATCGACTTCTGCAAGTCTCGACAGGGCGGTGTCGGCAGACCCGATTTCGGCTTCGAGTACTGTCTTCAGTTCAGCGTATTTTGCCTCCTGCGCATCCAGCAGGGCCGCGTGATGTTCCAGATGATGCCGGTGATGCAGGAGGAGGATCAGCTCGCCCCGCAGCGCGGCGTACTGTTGGGCGCGCATGGCATCGCGTGTCGCTGCGTTCGCAAGGGCGCCCTCCGACCGGGCCCGGCGTTCGGCATAGCTGGGAATGTCCTGCCGGATTCCGACGGACTTGTTGGTCGGCAGGAATGTATCGAAGGCCGGATCGAATAGCGGAAAATTGTTGATCCCGACAGAGACAACCGGGTCAGGAAGGGCAGTTGCGGCGCGGCTGCGTTCGCGTTCGGCGTCGGCTTCGCTCCCGAGCGCGGTAAGGCTGGGATGATCGGCAAGCCGGGTTTCCAGCTCGCTGAAGGACTGAGCATGGGCATGCTGCCCGGTGAGGGCGGTGAACAGGGCTGCAACAAGCAGGCCTGACCGGATAGGGGGAAACATGAGAAAGACACCTCGTTGACATGAAACAGCAAGCGGAACCCACGCGCGGCGTGGGCCTTGCCGATCAGATCAACAGGCGCTGTTTCAGGGTAATCGGGGTCGAGAGCGGCAGCTTCGGCGCGCCCGGCGGTCCGGTCTTGAAGATGACAGGACGATGCGCAAAGCCCGGGAATTGCGCCGCAAGCACAGCGTAGGAAATTTCTGCAGAGGACGAAAACATGAGCGTGCTGTCATCTGCTGCCTGCGCCTGCATGAGCGGGCTGTCACAATCATTACAGCCGGGGCAGTCGCCGGTATCCTTCGCCGCGTCCGCATGATCAGCGGGCGACATCTGCATGCCGGAATCATGGCACGGCGGATCCGAAACGAGTGCGGCATCCTGCGCGACGGCGTCATGCCCGACAAGGCAACAGGCCATGACGGGCTGCGCCGCCACGAGGGCGACGGCCAGTATGGCAAGAAGACGAGACAAGATGCGCATCTTTCCTCATTAAGGCTAATTCGTTTACAAAACAACTAACTAACGGGCACGTCACGCGATTGTCAGACAAGACCTGTTTGGCGAGCAGAGCTGACATCAAGACACCTGACAATACGCTGTCAAAGTCCAACCTCAGCTGTCCCCCGTCAGCGACCATGAGACAGATCGGGAAAATTGCTTAAGGAGGATTTCTGGCACATCGTAGCCCGCCAAGGGGACGAAGATGAGACAGAAATCCGGGCCGGAGGGATCGGCCGAAAAACATGTGAAGGAAATCCGCCGCAAGACCCGGCGTAAATTCTCCGCCGAAGAGAAGATCCGCATCGTACTGGAAGGCCTGCGCGGCGAGTATTCGATTGCCGAACTGTGTCGGCGTGAGGGGATCGCTCAGGGGCTGTACTACACCTGGTCGAAGGAGTTTCTCGAAGCTGGCAAGAAGCGCTTGTCGGGCGACACGGAGCGGCAGGCGACATCCGGCGAGGTGAGTGGCCTGAAGCGTGAGATGCGCGATCTGAAGGAGGTCGTTGCCGACCTGACGCTGGAAAACCGCATCCTCAAAAAAAGCGTGATCGGGGATGGGGAGGATATCGAATGAGATACCCCGCGTCCGAGAAGCTGGAGATCATCCGGCTGGTGGAGCAATCGCATCAGCCCGTGAAAAGAACGCTGGAACAGATCGGCGTGTCACGTCCGACCTTCTATCGCTGGTATGACCTTTACCGGCGGTTCGGTGAAGCCGGGCTTGAGGATCGGCGCGGCGGCTCTGGCCGGGTCTGGAACCGCATCCCGAATGAGGTGCGTCAGCAGGTGCTGGAAATGGCGCTCGACCGGCCGGACCTTTCTCCCCGCGAACTGGCCGTGACGTTCACGGACGAGAAGCGCTACTTCGTCTCGGAAGCCAGTGTTTACAGGCTTTTGAGGGCGCACGACCTGATTACCAGCCCGGCCTTCATCGTGATGAAAGCGGCCGATGAGTTCAGGGAGAAAACCACCGCGCCCAACCAGCTCTGGCAGACCGACTTCACCTATCTGAAAGTGATCGGCTGGGGATGGTTCTACCTCTCCACCGTGTTGGACGACTTCTCCCGTTACATCATCGCCTGGAAGCTCTGCTCGGGCATGGCGGCGAGCGATGTGCAGGACACGCTGAACCTGGCGCTTGAAGCTTCCGGACTCGATGAAGTGAATGTGGTTCATCGCCCGAGACTACTCTCAGACAACGGACCGTCTTACATCTCTGGCGATCTGGCTGAGTATCTTGCCGACAAAGGCATGCAGCATACGCGCGGCGCGCCGTATCATCCCCAGACGCAAGGAAAGATCGAGCGCTGGCATCAGACGCTGAAGAACCGCATCCTGTTGGAAAACTACTTCCTGCCCGGAGACCTTGAAGCGCAGATCGATGCGTTCGTCGGTTACTACAACCATCAGCGCTATCACGAGAGCCTGAACAATCTCACTCCGGCAGATGTCTATACGGGCCGCGGCCAGACCATCCTGCTCGAACGTGAGAAAATCAAAAGGAGGACGATGAAACTACGGCGCTTGCAGCACGCCCAATCCGCTGCTTAACTCAAACCAGATGCGCCAGACCCTCCTTAAGTCAGGCAGCCTGAAGTCTCAAATTACCTGACGACGGACAGTGCGTGAAAGTGATATTTTTTCACAAGTATATGAGACAATCGAAAGGACAATGAAAAATGAATTCTAATGACATGATGATGCGAGACGAATGGTTCATGATGCCATTTGGCGGCTTGATTGGAATATTGGTTTTTATATTCCTTATTCTGGGGATCGCCGCGTTCGCGAAATACTTGTTTTTCAATCGGAAACGATAGGCCAGATGACACAGGGAACACAGCGTAGAACCGTAAGTCCATCAAAAAGGACTAAATTGTGCTGACTCGAAGAGACACGTTATGGGGTATGGGCGGGCTCTCATTGTCCTTAGCAGCG
The DNA here is from genome assembly GCA_964351895.1 of uncultured Caulobacterales bacterium. GTDB lineage: Bacteria > Pseudomonadota > Alphaproteobacteria > Caulobacterales > Maricaulaceae > CAYGQB01. The sequence continues at coordinate 22,737 of CAYGQB010000015.1, read as the reverse complement.
TGTGGGCAAGCAGGCTATCCCCAAAGTCCGCATAACTCTGATAGGAACCTTCTCAAAATACCTCAGTTGCTTTCCGGAACAAAGAATGGCGCTTACACAGAATATAATCTGAAAATCCAAAATGGAACTTCAACATTTTTTGAAGGCCGTTCGACGTCCACTATCGGCGTAAATCAGGCCTATCTCGGTCCAACGCTTCAAATGGATGTCGGATCTATTGTAAAAATCAATGTCAACAACACGCTGCAAGAAGATACTACACTTCACTGGCATGGTTTCCACGTGCCGGCCAAATATGATGGCACACCACACCAGACGATAACACCGGGTGAGACCTGGACCGCGCAGTTTGAAGTACGCCAAAAGCCCGCCCTTTTCTGGTACCACTCTCACGCCCACAAACAAGCCGGTCCGCAAGTGTATCGCGGCCTTGCGGGTCCCATTATCGTAAAAGATCCCAATCGACTTGAACCTGACTTACCTAATACCTACGGCGTCGATGACGTGCCGTTGATCGTTCAGGACAGACTGTTCGGGAATAATGGCGAGCTAGTGTATTTAAGATCTATGCATGACATCATGATGGGAATGCAGGGCGACACCTTGCTCGTCAATGGTGTGGTTGACCCTGTTTTTGAGAGCAAGACTGAGCTTTTGCGCCTACGATTGCTTAACGGCTCGAATGCTCGCATTTATGACTTTAAGTTCGCGGACCGACAAACCTTTTTGATGATTGGATCCGACGGGGGGCATTTAGAGACCGCTTTAGAAATGTCGCAGTTAAGGCTTTCGCCGGGAGAGCGTGCAGAGATCCTCGTTGATATGCGCTATGGTCAGCCACGGCAGTTGATAGCTGCATCCACAACGAATGGAATGGGTATGATGGATGGCGCTATGATGGGCGACCGATGGTGGCGTGGTAATAATCGCAGGGATACAGACACATCAGCTTTCAACGTCTTACTTATCGTCCCCAACGCAAACCTAGACTCCTCTCCGCCAGTACCCACAACCTTCAAGAAACACGCCGCTATCGATCCAGGAAGTGCCGTAAAAATGCGTCAATTTGTGCTCCGAATGGGGATGGGTATGCGGGCAGAAAATGGGTTTACGATAAATGGCCGTTCTATGGATATGGGCCGTATTGACGAGCGCGTGAAGTTGAATACGACGGAAATTTGGGAAGTCCAAAACGCTTCTTGGATGCCTCATCCGTTTCACGTACATGATGTCCAATTCAGAATTTTGGACCGCAATGGTAGGCCCCCTGCTCAGCACGAAACCGGCTTAAAGGATACTGTACTGCTAGCGCCGCGCGAGCGCGTGCGGTTGCTGTTGTCATTTAAAGATTATGCAGACCCGGATACACCTTACATGTACCATTGTCATATACTCGAACATGAAGATGCCGGGATGATGGGGCAGTTCGTCGTCGAAACATAATCCATACAATACCTAACAGACCGAGTGGTTATCCCGATCTCCTATCCTGTTTGATTGGAAGCTTCATATGAGCGCTCACCCAACCTATTCAACCGATAGTATCTTGATTTGCAACTATCTGTTTCTCTGAAGGTCTCATACCTTTCAACATCACTATTGCTAAACCAAGAACAATGGCGATGTCAGCGAGATTGAAGGTTGGCCAGTGAAATCCTAAAACATGAATATCAATGAAATCTGTAACAACGCCGTCAATCAGACGGTCAATGGCGTTGCCCAGAGCGCCGCCGATGATCAATCCGGCCCAGATTGCATCATGCTTATACGTGGCGCGCCACAACCGCATCGCCAAATAAGCAGACACGATGAACGCGATGAAAGCCAGTGCCCATGGCGCCCACTCGCTGTTTGAACTTAGCAGACCGAAGCTGACGCCGCGATTATACCCCAGTCTCAAATCTACAAACGGGAGCAGCTCAACCAAGCCGCCGGACTCGGTCAAATAGGGTATCATAGTGGCTTTTGTGGATAGGTCGGCGATCAGGATCACTACCGCGATAGAGGTTCCCAGCCAACGAACGTGCTGCGTCATTCTGGGTTTGCCTCACTCGCCAACGGGTCTGTCTTGCGGGACGTGACGACACTTAGATCGCGACGCGCATCGCGCAAAATGTTCCACGCCGAATGAAGAAACAAAGCCGCAATCAGGAAGGCCACGATGAGGTCGGGCCAGCGAGTAGACGTCAAGGCAACCAGACCTGCGGCGATGATAACAGCCACATTGCCGATCGCATCATTGCGTGAAAAAAGCCACACAGCGCGCATATTGGCGTCACCGTCGCGATAAGGCAGCAAAGGCAGGACAGCGATGAGATTCACGATCAAGGCAACTAACGCGAAAAGTCCCATTAAGCCGGCTTCAACAGGTGTGTCCGTGAGGGTCTTGAGAACGGTAGAGGCGAGCACCCAAAGCCCGAGCAGGCCGAGAAAGATGCCTTGAATGAATGCAGACCGCGCCCGCCAGGCCAGCGACCAACCGATCGCAAGTAGCCCGAGAAATGTGATCGACCCGTCGCCTAAAAAATCGAGGGCATCTGCTTTCAGCGCCTGAGAATTGGCCATGAAGCCCCCGAAAAGCTCTATGACGCCGTAGCCCACATTCAAGGCAACAACGATCCATAGGGCTCGGCGATAACCGGGTGAACGGATCTGTTCTTCATCAACTCCGCAGCAATCATCATCCGCCATAGCCTATCCTCTCCTCCTAACATTTGAGCGAAAACAGCTTCATGGAACGGCGTTACGACCGTCAAACTTGTCTGTTTCATTCATTGATTTAGTTCGTTACACCCTATAGCTACTATAGGTTCAAGGGGAAAAATGAAATGCCAGACCAAAACCGTTCAATTGGGCAGTTATCAAAACTCTCCGGGGTAAAAATCACGACAATACGGTATTATGAGTCTATCGGACTGCTCCCTGAACCGGGACGCACATCAGGTGGACAGCGAGTTTATGACGAAGCGTCGTCCAATAGGCTGCTCTTTATTCGGCAATGCCGTGATCTCGGCTTTCCAATCGAAGCCATTAGGGAACTCATTGACCTTCAATTGACTCCTAATGCAGATTGCCTGGAAGTAGACCGAGTTGCCCGTCACCATCTTGGAGAAGTGGACAAGCGTCTGAAGCAATTGCGCGCCCTTAAAAAGGAATTGAAAGATATGATTGTGTCCTGTGCCGGAGGCGAAGTAGCGACGTGCACGATAATGGAGAGCATCACCAAAGCAACACGTTGATCGCTCAATGGGTTAAAGTAGGAATGTAATATGGACCAATCAGCGAGACACCTGACGGTAGGATTATAGCCGTTCCCGGAGCGCCTCGTAAGGTGTTTTTCCTCCAAAGGCTCCATGTGGTCTGGCGAAGTTATAGAAGCGCTCCCATTCGTCGAGCTTGGCTTCCAGATCGACATCGTCTTTGTACGACAACAACTGGTAGAACTCCTGCTGGTCTGATCGATGTGAGCGCTCCACTTTGCCGTTGAGCTGAGGGCTGCTCGGCTTGATGTAAACGTGGCGGATACCCTTGTCCTCGACATGCCAATGGAACTTGGCCTGGAACTCATGACCATTGTCGGTGCGTATCTGTTGGATGCGGAATGGAAACTTCTCGACGATGTGATCCACGAAATCGATGGCGCTCGCCTGAGTGTGGCGCTTGTAAACTTTCAAGGCGCGCACCCGCGTGGCGTCGTCAATCGCTGTGTACTGGTAACGCTTGACCTTCTGGCCCTGTTTTCCTCTGAAGATCAGGAACTTGACATCCATCTGGATATGATGGCCCGGCACCTGCTTGTTGTAGCGCTGGGTGTGCACCTTTCTCAATCGGGTCCCCCGAGGCAGGCGGTTCAGTCCATGACGCTTGAGGGTGCGATAGACTCCTGCGTCGGATACTTTGATGGCGTGATAGCGCTCAAGGTACCAGACGATCCGGATCGGTCCGAGATGATACGTTCGTCGAAGATGAAGGATCTTGTCTTCGACCTCAGGTGGCATCTTGTTGGGATGATTATGTGGCACAGAACGGGCGACAAGCAGGCCGGCATCACCCTTGTCTGCATAGGCTTTGCGCCATCGATAAAAGCTCGCACGCCCGATCCCGAAATACCGACATGTCTTGCTCACATCACCGTTTCTGTCGGCATGCTGCAAAACCGAAAGCGTCCGGTCTGGGAGCTGGATCAAAGGGCACGAAGCTTACATTCGACAGAAGCACCAAGTCATGGACAACCCCAGAGGGCTTGATTTACGAGCAGGGTTCGGTCCACGGAAATCGGATCAAGCACATCTTGGATCATGCCGGGCCCAACCCGAATAAATCCCTTCATTCAGTTTTTGATGTGGGTCGGAACAACGTAATTGGTTTGGTGGATGAAGCGTGGGCCGCCAGGTCGGGGCATGGTATTCTTCAGAATAATGGTAATAGATACTGGACAGTGAACATGGGGCGCCAGATTGGGACCGCTGGTGAAACAAATGTCAGAATTGTCGTACGCGACGGCACGACCAAGGTAATTACGGCATTCCCAGAATAGGACGATGGAAATGACAATCTGCCCATATTGCAGCCAAGATGTAATTTGGAACGTACAGCTGTCATCGGACCCGAGAATAGCCTTCAAGATGTGCTTTGAGTGCGATTCCGTTTGGCGTCCAGGGGAGCTTACTTCAGACGCAGAAGGAACAAACTTCGAAAGTTATATGCGAGAAATCGGCCGAGAGCCCGCATGGGACGACGTTGAAAAAATCTCCCATGCGGAGTGATGTTTGCTGTAGAGATCAAAGCAAGCAACTACATTTTGCTACGTCCCCGAAGTGCAGCTCCAAGGCACCAACTCTCCGACCCGCCTGACCGGATGCTCTGCAATCCGCCCGAGCACATCTGTCAGCCAGGCCTGCGGATCGATCTTGTTGAGCTTGGCCGTCTCGATCAGCGTCAGCGCGATGGCGGCAGCCTTGCCGCCGCCTTCTGATCCGGCGAACAGCCAGTTCTTGCGGCCGAGGGCCACACCGCGCATGGCGCGCTCGGCGGCGTTGTTGTCGATCTCGAGGCAGCCGTCGGAAAGATAGACTTCCAGCCGTGGCAGGCGCGAGAGAGCGTAGCGGATTGCCTTTGCGAGGTCCGACTTGCCTGAGATGGTCTGAAGCTCAGATGTCAGCCAACGGACGAGATCCTCTAACACCGGCCTTGCTTTGGCCTGCCGGATCGCGGCGCGGGCATCGGGTGGCTGGCCGCGCACTTCTGCTTCGACGGCATAGAGTTCCGCAATACGCTGAACCGCCTCTGCGGCGATGGGCGAACCGGTCGCCTGCGCAATGTCGAAGAACTTGCGCCGGACATGGGCGAGGCAAGCAACTTCCGTAATCCCGCCGGAGCGGTAGAGCTCCTCAAACCCGGCATAGCCATCGGCATGCATGAACCCGGTATAGTGCTCAAGGTGTTCGGCCGGGCGGATGCCCTTCCGGTCCATCGAGAACCGGTAGTAAGTAGCCGGCGGCACGTCTGAGCCCCATGGGCGCTCGTCGCGTACATAGGCCCAGAGGCGGCCCGTCTTCGTCTTACCATTGCCGGGGCTGAGCACATTGACCGGCGTGTCGTCAGCATGCAGGGAATGGCCCTCTCTCACATGCGCGCCAATTGCTTCGGCCAGCGGCGCCAGCAGCGCGGTCGCCTGGCCGACCCAGTCGGCGAGCGTCGAGCGGGAAAGATCGATCTCCTCCCGGGCATAGATCTGGCTCTGGCGATAGAGGGGCAGATGATCGGCATACTTCGACACCAGTACATGGGCGAGCAGGCCTGGCCCGGGCCGCCCCCGTTCAATCGGCCGGGACGGCAACAGCGCCTGATGGAACCGCTCGCAGCAGGCACATGCCATACGCGGGCGGACATAGCGGTTCACGACGAACCGGCCGGGGATATACTCCAGCTCTTCGGTGATATCCTCGCCGACGCGCTTCAGCTTGCCGCCGCAATCGGAACAGGCGTCACCCACTTCGATGACCTGCTCGCGTCGCGGCAGGTGATCCGGGAGCTGCTTGCGGACGGGCTTGTCCCTCGCCGCGTCGGCCAGATCGACGGCCGGGACTTCTGCGCTGCGCGTGATCTCGAGGTCTTCCAGCATCAGCTGGAGCTGCTCGATCCCTTCAGCAGATGACCCGAACCGGTCCCGCAGCTGTTTGTCGAGCCGCGCCTTCAGCTTCTCGATCATCAGGTCACGCCCGCGCAGCTCTGCATCCCGGCGCGCAATCTCGGCATCACGTTCACGGAGTGCATCGGCATGGTGGGCGGCCATGCTGGCAATCATCGCCTTCAGCGCATCGACATCATCAGGAAGATCGCTCGTCTCCAGCATGGCCACAATCTACCCTGCTTCGGGGGCCACGGGAATCCTCATCCCGCCTTCAGCGGCCGCCACGTCCGCTTCGTGATCCGCCAGTCGATACCTTCGAGCAGCATGGAGAGCTGTGCTTCCGAAAGCTGCACCTTGCCGCCGGACGCAGCCGGCCAGACGAAACGCGCCTTCTCCAGCCGCTTCATGAACACGCAGGCGCCCTGACCGTCCCACCAGATCACCTTGATGAGATCGCCCCTGCGGCCCCGGAACACGAATAGGTGGCCGCAGAACGGATCTTCCTCCAGCACGCTCTGGACAATCATCGAGAGGCCGTTGAACCCCTTCCTCATGTCCGTCACCCCGGCCGCGAGCCAGACCTTTGTCCGCGCCGGAACCGGGATCATGCCGTCTTCAGTGCCCGGAGGACATCCGCCAGCGCGGCGGCATCAATCCCGCCCCGGCAGGTCAGCCGAACCCCGCAGGGCAGCGCGATCTCGATGCTGGGCAGTTCGATATGCTCGTTTGCAACCGACCCGCCTGCTTGAACCTTGATTGGGCTCGGCGGAATGTCCAAGCCCGACGTGATCTCGACAGGCAGCAAGTCTGGGCCAGGTTGCACCTGCCTGTTGAAGCGGATGTCCTTCCGCCAGATGAACACCATGTTGGCATTGAGCCCATGCTGGCGGGCAATCCCGGCCACGCTCGCACCCGGAGCCATCGCCTGTGCCACGACGGCCATCTTGAACGCATCGCTGTGATGCCGCCGTTGCCGCCGCGCCTTCGCCCGATCAGTCATACCCAAGTGTCCGCTAGCAGCTAAGCGGACACGATCACCCGCTTAAGCCCCGCAAACTGCCAGAGCGGTCAAGCGCCGCAAGGTCGGGGAGGCCGGACGGTTACGCAAAACCCGAAGTTTGCGTTGAATCTCTCGCTGATCGCTGTTCATTGAAACCACCTTCCTTCCCCAGCGGGGATATTAAAGAAGGTGTCTCGCTGAATTGTACATATCTACAGTCGTTACCCTGTTTGGCGAACAAGCCTGACGATGAATTTGCGATGACGTTCCTGCTCCAGCCCGTGAAGAATGATGAGCCTGCACTTGCCGGTGCGCCCATGATTGGCGCAGCGCAAAAGCTTCTGGCCTATCTGGCCGAACATGATGCGATCGGCCTGACGAAGGGTAAGGCGTTTCAACGCAAGTTCGTGCACTGGGCGGCTGCCGAGTTCGACTGGCCAGGCTGGGAAGAGGACAAGCTGTTCCTCGTCGACAAGGTGCTGAATGAGTACGATTTCCCGCCGCTCGAAGCCCTGCATTTCGTTTTGCTGAAACTGAAGCTGATCCGGCATTACAAGCTGACCTGTCGGCTCACCAAGGCGGGCAGGGAGGTTGCTGGCAAGTCCGGCGATCTCTTCAACCTGATGGCGCCGTTCTGGCTGTTCGAAATCGATCATGCCGCCTCGTCCCGGATGCCCGAGCCGAGGCTTGGCAACTGGGATGTGTTTCTCGGTGTACTGAATACGGAGGCGGCGAACGGCGTGACATGCGGCGCGCTTCGGGAAATCCTCTATGGTCCACCGGACGCCGGACAGCCCTATGACCGCACGCCGGGAATGATCTGGTCACAGGTGCTTCAGCCGCTGTGCTGGATGGGCTTACTGGCCGAGACAATGTCAGACGATCGACAACATTTCGCTGAACGCGTCTACACGACGACCAGTCTTTGGTCGGAGGCCTTTCTGTTCCCGCTTGATGGTCAGGTCGGTTTGGTGACGCTGCATTGAATGCGTGCTTCGACCGGAGACCGACTAAGGCCTGCTCGACGAGGGGCGGGTGGAGTGTAACCTTCGTAACCCTCAAGGGTGCTTTAGCGGGCCACGAAGAGGACACTGAGGAATCTTTACACCGACGCTGAGCCATCGACTTCAGTTTATGTCGAGGGCTGCTCTCAGATAGGTCCAGATATCGGCCAAGACCGTGCCTAGCGGGACGCCTTTGAGTTCCGTACCTTCAGCGTAGGTCAGCCATTGCCTGGCCTTCGCCGCATCTTCAGCGAATGCAACGGAGAGACCTTGGGGCGCCTCCGTCGGGACAGGTGTGTTTCGGCGTTCGAACGTGGCCGCGATGGCTGCACGCAGGTCTGCCGGATCAATTTCGGTCGCCTTCGGGATGGCCCAGAGATCGTAGAAGTCTTTCATGCGGCCGTTGATGAGACCGAGCGCGACGACCGCCTGGAACTTCTCGGCGATCACCGTGGCAGGTGAATAGGCGCGTATGCGTGCGGCTTCGAAATCGAGGATCGATCCGTATTCGATCTCATAGTGTGGATCGGGCAGGGCGTCACCGAAGCCAAGATCAATGGTGATCGGAATTTCTGTCTTGCCGAGATGGGCCACCGTTCGCAGTCGTTTGCCGCCATAGACCTGATCTTCGCGTATGTCTGTCGTGGTGATGGTGTCGATGCTGAACTCAAGACCGTCGCCGGCGTCGAGTGCCAAGATTTCCGCAAAAATGGTGGTCAGCGCTGCATCGCCGGTTTCGCCGAACGCGAGGAAATCAATGTCGCGTGTGAAGCGGCCGGGATCGGTGGTCCAGAGGGTGACCAGCATTCCGCCCTTCAGGACAAACTTGTCACGGTGCGGAGATTTGGAGAGGCGAAAGATCAGCCGTTCCAGGCCAAACGCCACAAGCAGCGTCTGGAAGTCGCGGCCCTCTGACCGGGCAAGGTTCAGGAGGCGCTGGCGAACCGAAGTTGCGATGTTCGTTGGTGACTTAGCCATTCGAGGTCAGCGCCTCCAGATAGGGGCGCATGATCCTGGCGGCGCCATAGTCCGCAGCGGCCTGCATCAGGACGGCCGGCGTGGCCTTGCGTTGATCGAGGGCCGCCTTGAGCGCCTCGATCGCAACCGACCGATCGACCAGTTTCGGATTGCGGAAAGCATCTGCAATCGATTTTGGCACGGAATAGATGCGCACCTGCGTTCCGCCGATCCTGTGTGTCTCGATGCCGTCCGAAAAATAGGGCTCGCGGAACCTGACGACGCGCACGGGCGGATAGGCGATCGACGGCTCCCAGTCCTTCGCGCCAATCGCAAACCAGACCTTGCGGGGGAGTTGGTCTGTTAGACCATGAAAGGCCAGTGCGGAGAGAAGGCAGATGACCGACCGCGGTGCCCGCTTGGCGACTTCCGCCAGATTGGTGTTGAGGTCTGCTTCCGCATCGGCTGCCTGATAGAGGCCGCGACCAATCCGGACCACGTTGCCGGCTTCCACCGCCCTTGAGATCGCGGTGGCGCTGACGCCGATCTCCCGCAGCTCGAAAGCGCGGGCGATGTCGTGATCGCGGAGATAGGCGAGGAGCCTGTCCTGCTGGGTGACGGGGTGTGAAGAGGCGTGTTTCATATTCTCGGACAAGATGCATTTCTGTCCGAGGTTATGTAACACATTGATTGGCATTCGTCGAGCCGGTGATAAGAGCAGTCCGGCCATGATGCGATCGCAAGCTGGAGCCGACACCGTAATTCGGCTAAGGTCAGGCTGTGCACTGGAATCGTGGCAACTGCAACGACGCGTCATGCGTGCATCATTCAATTTGCCTACGGAACGATATTGCCGGAATCGGCGACGGTAGTTTTCCACAGGTTTTTTTGCAAAGCGTTGATTCAAAACTATAATTTCAGTTCTTTCATCATCGAGTGGGAGTGAGAGTGCGGTGATTGCAAGCGGCTTTGCCGACTGTTGCTCTCTTTTTCGGGGTTTGGCCTGAGGCGCCTCAATTGGTTGCTGCACAGTGTGCCGATGGTGTTTGCGAGCGAGGCTCTCATGGCGCGCGTGAGATCGCGTTTAGGCTGCGCTCAAATTGCCGCGACCTCAAGATCCATGAACGCCCGCACCCTGGGGCGACAGGAACCGTCCTGAGGCGTAGACGGCCTGGACCGTAAAGGGGTTGCGGGGGTCCAGCCTTCAAGCGATGCTCATACGCCCGGCCCTCATACGCCCGGCCCTCACGCGCCCGGCCTCATAGGCCCGGCCTCATACGCCCGGCCTCATGCGCCTGGCGCCGGCGCCGGATGCGCCGTGATGAAGACGCGCCACGCAGAGTGTTGAAACATGCTGCGCGCCCGGTTTGTCATCACCCCTCAAAGTCGCTCATAAATCCGAGACCGAGGAGAGTTGCGACGATGACTGACCCCTTTGCGCATGTCTTGGCCAGCGCGGTTGCGGCCGCAGATCGACCGGACTTCTACGGCCGGCTTGCGTCGCAAATGCGATTGGGGCTGCGTACGCCCAGCGTCTCGGCCTATTTGCTCCAGCGCGGTGAGCGACCGCTCCTGCGCCTGCAGTCGATGCCGCCCAAGGCCATGCGCCGACGGCGGATCGAACTCGACGCCTTTCAGCGCTGGGCCTATGCGCTGGATCCACTCTACCAAGTCTATCTTGCGGGCGTCGACGGCGGCGTTTTCGCCTTGCGCGAACTCGTTCCGGAGGGCCTTGAGTCGACGGAGTTCTTCACCGCCTTTTACGACAAAGTCTACGCGACCGATGAGATCGCGCTCCTGGCCCGCCTGCCGGACGGGTGCGCGCTGGCGATGTACTTTGTTCGGGGACCGGAGCTTGAGCCGTTTCTTCCCTCAGAGATTGACCAGATGCGATCGATCGCGCCGGTCTTGATGGAGACCGCGCGGCTGCATGAGCGTCTGCGCACGGCGCCGATCGCGCCGATAGCCGTCACCGCCACGCTCCAGAACGCCCTGGATACGTTTGGGTCGTCGGTGTTGACTGTGCGCGAGCGCCAGATCACGCGTTTGACGATCATGGGCGCGAGCGCTCTAGAAACAAGTCAACGCCTAGATATCGCTATAGGAACGGTCAAGAACCACCGCAAAGCCATTTTCAACAAGCTCGGCGTGGACAGTCTTGGCGGCCTCGTTGCTTTGTACCTTCGCAGCGCAAGCTACGCCGATGGACGGTGCGACCCTCTTGAGCTGTGCCCCGCCTCAATGAACGGCGGACTCAACGTTTAGCGCGGCTTGGCGCATGAAGGTGCGGCACGCAGCTTCGTCGTCAAGCGGCCAGACTGGCCGGGTGAGCGAGCGATAAGGCAGCGCCGATAAGTCTTCTGTCGCCGCGCCTGGCGCATCGCAATAGACGACATGCGCAACCAGGGGCGCAAAGCTGTTGTAGAAGTGATTGGTTGATTTGACGACCACCACATCAAGTTCACGAATATTAAGCCCGTGCGCACTGAACACTTCTGGCGAAAAGGGTTGCTGGCGAATCGTGTTGGCGACCACGTAAAGGCCGTCTTGCTCTAGAAGGACCGATGCGCCGAGCGCCTGGCTGGCCGATCCTTCAAAAACGGGTTGCACGACATCGGTCCGAACGCACTGGACGCGGGCGGTCATGGGAAAGGGGCGGCCTGAGAGCGCATTCGCCTTGCCGCCAAGCAACACCTCGACCGTGCCGCCCTCGCCAACGGCGATCGCGCGTTGAACGGCGTCCGGATCGTGCAACAACCCGACCGCCGCCTTAACAGGCGTCGTGTCCCGGAGGCCGTGCAAGAGGTGGGTGGCGTCGCCTGCGCCGCCTGCGCCTGGATTGTCGGATCGTTCCGCGATCAGAAGCGGCCGCGAGGCGCCGGCGCGAACGGTGTCCAGCGCTTGCTCTAATGAGAGCCCTGGCGAGGTATGCGCTGACGCGATGATCGCGTCGAAGAAGATCTCGCTGAGTTGGCGCGCGGTCGCGTCTGCGCAGTCCTGCGTCTCAGCGTACACCAGGACGCCGGCGCTGGCCTCGCGCACGTCTGCATGAGGGAAGCCGTGTAGCGCGCTCACGCTGATGACGGCCGCTGCGTCCTGGACCTGCCGAAGGTGCTCTACGAACGCCTTCATCGGACCATGCGTGGTGGTACTGGCTGGAAAGGCGGGAACGGGCCGCCAGGACCGGGCGGCCGGACGATCTTGGCGGACTTTCACCGCACTCCAGAGCTCGCCCGCGACGTGCAAAAAATCAGTGTGCGGATATTCTTTGCACGCAGCCACGAGCGTGGCTGCATCCAGGAGCCGAGGTGTCACGTTGGCGTGAAGGTCGAGCAAGACCCCGACCGGGCACGTCGGCCCAACTGCGTCACGCACCTGCGCAGTCAGAGCCCCCGCGCAGTCGGTTTCGCCCGATGCCGTTTGTGCGCCGTGAAGGAAGAGCAGTACCGCATCCACGGGGGCCTGGCGCGCCAGGTCGTCGAGCAGCGCCGAGATGTGGGCGGCGAAGGTTTGCGCGTCGCAAGGCGCACTCGGGGTCGCCATAAAGTAGGGACCGGGTACCGCCTGGTCGCCGGCTGCGCGGACAGCGGTGATGAGGTCGCCGTAGCCGAACCAGGCGCCCGGACGCAGGTCGCAATCGCCATAAGGCGCGGCGTGGAACGCGTTCGCCGGCGTGTCGATGGGCGAAAACGCATTGGCCTCATGCATGAGGCCGGCGACGTAGACCCGTCTCATCGCCCCTCCGACGCTTCGAAGGGGGCGCTCGATAACGCTAGGCACTGAGATGCAATCGCCTCGACGCCGCTCCGGATTGGATCGCAGGCGGGAACGCCAAGCTCGTGCGCGGCGCGATCGCACGCGCGCTCGGCGTCCTGCGGCGCTAGGCCCGACGTGTTGAGGCAAACTCCGACGAACTGCGCGCGCGGGTTCGTCAGTCGCGCGTGTTGGAGGATCACGTCGCGCGCGTGGGTCAGCGACGCGATTGGATAGCTCGGCAAATCATCGAGATTCGTTCGACTGGCGTCGTGGCATAGGATGAGCGCATCCGCCTGAGCGCCATGGATGAGCCCCAACGTGACTCCGGCGTAAGACGGATGAAAGATCGAACCTTGGCCCTCGATCACGTCCCAATGGTCAGCGGGACCGGCGGGCGAGAGGTCTTCTATTGCGCCGGAAATGAAGTCGCACGGCACCGCGTCAAGCGGCACGCCACGACCTGAGATCATAATCCCGGTCTGTCCCGTGGCGCAGAAGCTCGTGCTGACGCCGCGGCGCGTCATCTCGCGCGTTAGGGCGAGCGCGGAGTACTTCTTCCCGACCGCGCAGTCGGTGCCGACAGTCAGCGCCCGCATGCCGCTGCGGCGTGCGCCGGTCCCAACAGGGATGTTTTGCGGCGGCACGCGCAGGTCGATGAGCTTGGCGCCGGTCGCTGCCGCCGCCGCCACAACTCGGGAATACGCCGTGAGCCGATCGTGCAGGCCATTGATGATGTGCAGCCCGCGCCTGGCTGCGGCTTCCAGGGTGTCCAGCCAGTGCGGCGGCAATCGTCCACCCAGCGGCGCCACGCCGATGACCAGGGACTGAACGCCCGCAGCGACAGCGGCGTCGAGATCCAAGTCGGGAAGACCGAGCGTGACGTCGCTCGGCGGCAGGCGCAGCTGACCAGCGCAGTCCCCTGGCCGCCAGTACGCCAGCCCGGCGCCGGTCTTGGCTTCGCTCACACTAGACGCATCGGCGAGGAAGATCAGAAAGGGTGGGTCCATCTGCACGCGCACGTCGCGATCCTTGTTCGTTCATCGCCGCCTTCGGTTCAAAGCGGCGTAGCGATTATTCGTGTCACCTGACGCGCAAGGCCCGGCCCGACATATGTCCCTAAAGCGCTATTCGGTTTCCCGGAAATCCGGCGACAGTCGTCAAAATGTCAATATGGCGGAACGAGGGGGCGGATTGATGGACACCACGCAACCGCGCCAGCCGTTATTGAGTCCAACGCACGTCCGCGCACGGGTGATGGCGACGGTTGGCTTTAAGCGCTGAGCGGGCGCCCAGAAAGGTTGGCGGAGGTGGCTGATACGGGACGGTTGAAGGCGGGTCCTCTGGCGGCCTACGTCAGTCTTGAGTTCCCCTTCACCGTTCTCACCGCGCCCATCTTGGCGGTGTTGCCGCCGCTCTACGCCAAGGAGCACGGGATTGAGCTCGCATCACTCTCGCTGATCCTTCTGATCCTGCGCATCATGGACGCGGTGACCGACCCGTTGGTTGGGTTCCTCTCGGACAAGACGCAAACGCGTTTTGGTCCGCGCAAGCCCTGGATACTTGCGGGCGCCGTCCTGTCGCTGTGGTCGAGCTATCACCTCTTCAATCCGCCCGACAGCGTCGACCAGTACTACATTGGGGTCTGGCTCTGCGGCATCTACGTCGGCTGGACTCTGCTGGAGGTGCCCTATCGGGCCTGGTCGGCGGACATAACGCAGACGTACGAAGATCGATCGCGGCTTTCTCTTGCGGTTCGGTTCGTCGGCAACGGCGCCTTGCTGTTCTTCGGCTTTCTGCCGCTCATCTTTTCGCCAACGAACGAATTCGACTTCGCGGTCCTGCGCTCGACGTCGATCTTGCTCCTGATCGTTCTTCCGATTGGCACGATCCTGGCGCTCGCGGCCGCGCCGCGCGGACGTGTTCCGCATGCCTCAGGCGGGCTGAACCCGCTTGAACTTTGGCGCTGCATTAAGGGAAACAAGGCGCTGCGCATATGGCTGCTCGCTCTCACGATTGGCTATCTTGGCATTGGCACGGCTGGCGCGCTCTTTTTCGTCCTGTTCGACACCTATCTCGGCATTGGTCAGCACTTTACGTTGATCTCGACGACATCACAGCTGGTCGCGATCGGCTCGTTGCCCATGTGGGCCTGGCTGATCGGTAAGTTTGAGAAGCGCACGGTGATGGTGACCGGCTTAACGGGCATCGCCTGCACCCTGCCGATCCTTCATTTTATTGAGCCGGGGCCGCTGGCCTTGCCGCTGTACATGCTGAATGACGCGCTTTGGTACACCTTCTTGATGGGATTTGAGGTCGCGGTCCTGGCAATGATGGGCGATGTCGCGGACGCCGAGCTTGATCGGTCGAGCGATGGACGCGCCGGTCTGTTCAGCGCGGCATGGGCGTTTTCACGCAAGGCGATGTACGGTGTCGGCGCGGCTATGGCCTACGCGATCACGGGCGCGTTCGGCTACGATCCGTCGGCTGAGACCAACTCGGACGTCGCAGTGTTCAGCTTGAAGGCTGTGAACGGCGCCTTGCCGGCGAGTATTTGCGCGCTCGGCGCGCTCGTCGCTCTGGCTTACCCGCTCACCCGCATGCGCCACCGGGATATTCAAGCCCGATTGTCATATGACGAGGCGGAACCATGATCACCGCGTGGCAGGTCCGCTTGGAGTTCAGACCGTACCGTCGCCCATTCATCATCGCGCGCGGAGCGTTACGTGAGGCGGTCAACTTGGTCGTCGAACTTACGGACGGTGAGTTTACGGGCAGGGGCGAGGGAGAACCGCACGAAAGCGACGTCGCGCGCGCCCAAGCGGCGCGTGCGGAGGCGGAGGAGTTCCTCGCTCGCAGCGCCAGCGGCCTGCAACGCGCGACGCTTGGGCGCGCGCTTCCGGCCGGCGCCGTGCGCAACGCGATCGATTGCGCCCTTTGGGACCTCGACGCCAAGCGCTCAGGCGTCGGCGTCGCGGCGCTCGCCGGGGTGTCGCTTCCCGACTCGCTGGCGATCACCGGGACGGTGTCCTGCGATACGCCCCAGGCCATGGCGGCGGAAGCGGTGGAGAAAGCCGCTCAGGCGTCTGTCTTGAAGATCAAGCTGGGCGCCAGCGCCGCACTTGACCTTGAACGTATCGCCGCCGTGCGCGCGGCCGCGCCCGGGGCTCGCTTGATCGTGGACGCCAACGGTGGATGGGATTTTGAAACACTCGGCCTCCTTGCGCCAGTGATGGCTGAGCAGGGCGTCGAGATCATCGAGCAACCCCTGCCGGTCGGCGCGGATGCGCACATTGCTGCAGCGGGCAGCCCTGTGCCGCTGTGCGCGGACGAAAGCGTGACCGACACCGCATCTCTCGACATCCTCGCCGCCGGTTACACTCTCATCAATATCAAGCTCGATAAGTGCGGCGGCCTTACAGAAGGCATCGCCCTGGAGCGCGCTGCTCGGGCGAGGGGGCTCGATGTGATGGTCGGATCGAACGGAGGCACGTCCCTCGCGGCTGCGCCGGCGTACGTGCTCGCGGCGAACGCGCGATACGCCGACATCGACTCGCCGCTGCTTCTGGCTGAGGATCGACGGCCTGGGCTCTCTTTTGAGGGCGGACGCGTGCTTCGCCCAGACGCCGCGCTTTGGGGCTAGGCATGCAGCCGCGTGCGTTTCACCTCACTCTAGGGGCCTCAATCATGACGCCGGACGGCGTGCGATTGAACGCCGACATCTACAGGCCCCAGTCAGGCGATCGCCAGCCGGCGCTTCTGACCCTGACGCCTTACACCTCCGCCTACGCCTATGGGACCGCGTCGGCTTATGCACGGGCGGGGTTCGCCGTGGTGGTGGTCGATGTGCGCGGGCGCGGCGGATCAGGCGGTGCGTTCGATCTCTACAATGACGCGGCCGATGGCGCGGCGTGCGTCGACTGGGTTGCGCGCCAGGACTGGTGCGACGGCAAGGTCGCGCTGTTCGGCGGGTCCTATGCCGGGCTCAACCAGTGGGCCATCGCTGCGCGCGCGTCTGAGGCGCTGAAAGCGATTGCGCCCGTCGCGGCGCCTATGCCCGGTTTTGACGCAGATGGGGTGAACGGCGTGTTTCCCCTCAATAACTTGCGTTGGACCAGCTTCATCAGGGGGCGAGGGGTTCATCAGGCCCTGTTCGCGGACGAGGCGTTCTGGCGCGCCCTGTTCACGCGCCATACGCAAGCCGGCGATCCGATAGGGGCCTTGCCAGATCTGCTTGGCTCCACCGACACGACACTCTCTCTGATTATCGATGCGTTCAGCGACCCTCAGTACTGGGCCGCGCGCGTGCCTGATCGCGCGGCGCTGGGACGCGTCGCGATTCCGGTTCTCACCGTGACCGGCACGGCCGACAACGCACAGCGCGGCGCTCTAGAGTATCGCCGCCGTCATTTGGAGGCGCGACCTGACGCACGCCACTTCCTTGTCATGGGGCCGTGGGACCATGCCGGGCGGCGCGATCCGCTCCGCGCGCTCACGGATCCGGAAACGGTCGATAGTCGCACCGTTGAGAGCGCGGAGCACGACACGCTGGTCGGCTTCTACAATTGGGCTCTGCGTGGTGCGCCGCTGCCTGCGCTTCTTCAGGCCGGGGACCGCGCCGAGGCCGTTTACATCGCAGGGGCGGAGGTTTGGCGGCGCACGCCTGGCGCGTCCGCTGCGCGGGGCGAGACGCTCCACCTGAAGCGCGACGGGGCGATGGCGACGCAGCCGGACGACGCGCCGGGCTCACTCGCCTGGCCTGATTGCCCGCCTCACGATGCGTCCGCCAGCCCTGAGGCGGATCCCGAAACGCCGGACCTGTTTGCGCTACTGGGCGGCGAGCGACCGCAGACAGACTGGATCTATCGACAGGACTTCGGCTGGTTTCAGACATTCTGGACGCCGCCGCTCGCGCAAAGTCGGTGGATCGTCGGCGCGCCGCGACTGGAGTGCGCGCTCAGCGCAGATGTCGACGCGATCGACATGGCGTGCCTCGTGTTTGAGCGGAGCGAGGATGGCGCAAGCGTCATCCTGTCGAGCGACATGCGCCGGGTTGGCGGTTTAAGTCGCACCCCGCGCCGGGTTGTGTTCGACACGTTCCGGTTTGCGGCGCGTCAGCTGGCGTCGGCCAGTCGCGTGGGTCTGCAGTTCCGAATTCTAAACTCGTCTTCCTTCCAGCGCGTCCCTGCGTCGCCTTCGGACCGACCTCATTGTCTGACGCTACATCTTGGCGGTCAGCATTCGGCCAAACTTCACCTTCCATTTTGCTGCGAAAGCGAGAATTGCCATGTCTAAGTCCCACGCCGACTGGAAAGCGGCTGCTGAGGCGCTTGAGATCGACACGCGACCGCTACTTGCGGGGCGCCGCGTCGATTGCGCGCGTGTGGCGACCTTCCAGACGACGAATCCCGCCACGGGCGAGACCGTGGCGACCTATGCGGAAGCTGGGCCGGATTTGGTGCGCCAAGCTGTCGAGGACGCGCGCGCCGCCTTTGCAAGAGGTGACTGGGCGCGTCGCGCCATCGTGGACCGCGCCGCGGTGATCGAGGAGTGGGCCGCCAGAATCAGGTCGCACGCCGACGCGTTGGCGCTCCCTGACTGTCTTGAAATGGGCATGCCCATCGCTCAGGCCGTCGATGACCTGCACTACTCGTGTGATCTCATGGTCGAGAATGCGCGCCTTGCCCTGTCAGTGACGGGACGGGCGGGCGTCACCGCGCCCGGCGCGCTCAACCTCAACATGCTTGAGCCGATCGGCGTCGTGGCCGCGATCACGCCGTGGAACTTCCCTGTAAATCAGGCCCTTGCGCGCATCGTGGCGCCGCTGTTGATGGGAAACAGCGTCGTGCTCAAGCCTTCTGAGGTCGCGTCCGCCAGCGCGTTGCGCCTCGGCGATCTCGCGCTTGAAGCAGGGCTGCCGGAAAGCGTTCTGAACATCGTGACCGGGACAGGCGCCATCACGGGCGCCGCGCTCGTCAGCGAGCCAGGTGTCGACCGAATAGCGTTCACAGGCTCAACGGCGACGGGCGCCCGCATTCAGGCGCTTGCCGCGTCCTGCGGCGTCCCAAAGCCCATGACAATGGAACTGGGCGGCAAGTCCCCGCACATTGTTGGCGAGAGTTTTGAGGACTTCGCCGCCCTGGCGCCGGTGCTGGCGCAAAGTGTTTTCTGGAACGCTGGGCAGGTGTGCTCGGCTGGGTCGCGGCTGATTGTGCATGAGCGCCGCGCCGATGAGCTGCTGGGGTGTCTCAAGGACGCCGCTACAAGCTTTCGGCCCGGCGATCCGCTCGATCCGGCAACAACCCTCGGGCCGATCGCAACCGCGGCCCAGCACCGTGCAGTCACGGACCATCTGGATCGGGCGCGGGCAAGCGGCGCTGTGCCGACCCTTGATGGCGCCGGCCTTCCCGGACTGGCGATCGGGCCGACGGTCTTTGACCGGGTGGAGCCTGATGCGCAGCTTGCACGCGAGGAGATTTTCGGCCCGGTTCTCGCGGTCAGCCGGTTTCAATCCATCGACGAGGCGATCGCGCTCGCCAACGCGGCGGGCTTTGGGCTTGTTGCAAATGTATGGACGCGGGACCTGGCCGAAGGGCACCGCCTTGCGCGCGCCATCCGTTGCGGCTCGGTCAGTGTCAATGCGGCGGTCGGGGCGGGCGGCGAGGTGTCGCCGGCTCTCGGTCTTGAGCCGGCAGGGCGTTCGGGCTTCGGAGCGGACTACGGTCATGCGGGCTTGATGCAGTACGCCCAGGTGAAGCTGATCGGTTTCAATACCGGATAACGGACCTGCCGCAATGACGACCCCGCTGGCAGACGCGATCATCGGCTGGGTCGATGGCGAGCTGGCGCGCGCCTCCTCGCGGCCTGAGATGGTCCCGCGTTCCTGCGGAGGTTTCTGGTTTTGCTCAGCGCCATCCGGAGCGGTTAGGACGTGCCAGCGCGCCGCGCGTGGCGGCTGTCATGTGTCGCGGCGGCAGCCTGCGTCGAGCGCTCTGAGACAGGATCGGCGACCGGGCGCACAACGTCGCCTGGATGGACGATAACACGCTGGTCGGGGCGACCCGGGACGGCGACGGTGTAGCAGCCAGGCTTAACGAATTGAAACAGGACCAGTCCGTCAAATGCGGACCGTTCGCGCACGGCTGGCTGGGCAAACGCGCAAGGCCGCAGTTCAACAATCACGCCCTCGCGCGCCGTCCCATCATCATCTTTGAGCATCAATTCAATTTCCCCACTCAGGACGACGGGCAGATCAACCAGAACCGCGCCGCCGGGGCGTGCGGTAAAGCTCACGCCTTCGTTTGCCGGAACCAGATACGGATCTTGAAGGTCGTCCGCGTCGACCGCGATCCCGGTGAGTTGATCGGTCACGAGATCATCCAGGATGACCAGCTCATCACTGGAAACGGCCCGGGCCCGCGGTTCGGTGATCAGGCCGGCATGCTCAATCAGTCGGTCTTGCGCCTGATCATAGCGGCCATTCAAGTCAACATCTTCGTAGACCCGGACTTTCGCAACACCCCGGTTTGAGCGCGCATTGCGCCCATATCGGACGCCTTGCCCGCCGGGGTGACGGTCAAATGCAATGCCGAGCGAGACGACCGCCGCAGTCTCTTCGGTCTCGAAATTGTGGCGCATGTCCAGCCCGAGGCGCACGCCGTTGAAATCGCGCGACACGCCCAGCACGGCGCTGTCGGTCGTGGAAGCGAAGTCGTGTGCATATGCGGCGCGCAGGTTCCAGTCGCCGCGCCGCTGCGCCACCTCGGCGACCGCCTGGCGCGTCTCGAACGTGGGCTTGATCTGCGTGGTGACCGCGGCGCGCAGACGAGCCGACGCCGCCGCGCCTGAGAGGCTCAAGGTCGAAAGGGCTGTGTTTGTGGTCTCCCTGGCGGCGTCCAACCCTTGGCCGGCCGTCCCGTCCACCGTCCCGGGCGAATCGCGTCGCCATGTCACCGCATTGGTCGCCGACAGACCCGCAATCTGCCCCGACACACGCGCCTGGGCCGCCAAAACCGCGCCGCCATCGGCGCGCTCAAGCCCGCTGGCTTCCATCGACCAGCCGGTTTGACGGACCGCCCCGTCGCGCCCCAAGCGCCCGTCCAGGCGGACGCTCGCGCGCTGAATGGTGTTTGAAGTGCTCGGGCTGGTCAGGGCGAGGTCGTCGAAGGCGGGGGTGCGTCGTTCGAGGCTGGCGGTCAGTGAGACGCCCCTGACGTCCGATGCATAACCCAGGCGCGCCGCTCCCTCGCCGCGATGGTCGAGCGCGACATCCCCGGTCACGATTGATGCGGCGCTGCGTCGGGCCAGCGTCACCAGTGCGGTTTGCGCGTCGCCGCTCGCGCCGCCGGTGCGCACCTGCAGGCCGGCTGACCCGGAGAGTGTCGAGGTCAGGCCCATCGAAAGCTGCGCCTGACCGAGGAACCCGGTTTGCGCCTGGCCAAGACCGACGCCCAAAGGACTGGCGCCGGCCCCAGCGACGGCGGCGGCGTTAAAATCGAGCGCCGCTTCATTGAGGCGATTGGTGAGGACCCCGCGCCCCAGTTCGGCGACTTCAAGGCGATACTGAACCTCGCCGCGCGGCACAAAGTTGGCGGAGATGTCGACAGGACGCTCAATCGTTCGGCGCTCTCCGGCCGGCCCATAAAGCTCGACGCGCAGGCGGTTCTGGCCAAACACCAGCGGCACGTCCTCAAAGATGTAGCGCCCGGACTGAGGCGTCGTGAGGCCGCCCAGAAGCTGGCCGTCGCGGTAGAGTTCAACCTGCCAGCCTGGCGCGGCGTCGCCCTCGATCCGGGTAACGTCAAAACGCCCGCCGGCGCGCAAAGGTGCGCGACTGATCGAAAAGCCGCGTCCGGCGCCGGGGGTGACCAAGAGGGGATGCGGTGTGGTGACGATGTCGCCAAGCTCGACTTGTGTCGGTCCATGATCGGCCAGTACCGGCGAGAACAGGCGCCCGGCCGCATCGGTGCGGCTGAGCCGGAGACGCGCGTCGGTGCGCCCGCGCGACACCGAGCTGACGAACAGCTCCCCCGTCATTTTCAGGAAGTCTCCGGTGAGTTGCATGCTGGCGCGGCGGTCGGTGCGCGCGGCCGGTCCTGAGACGAAGGCGGTTGAGAGGTCTGCCGTTCCATGCGGCCAGTCGATCAGTCGATATGGCGCCTGCACAGGCTGCAGGGCGGCCACGTTAAGTCGCGGGGCGCGGGGGCCAGCCGCTTCGCCCTGGCGGCGGCGGCGCTCCTGCTCTTCGTGGATCAGGAGATAGGCCGGGTTGAGGTTGATGGTTTGGGATTGCGCGTCCCAGCTGGCGTCCAGGGCAAACCAGTCTGACAGCAGGCTCAGCGGCACGAACAAGTCTCTGCCGTCTGAGCGCACGCGCTGCGGGTCGATGGAATAGCGCTCGCCGGCGACGGTGACGGATTGCGCGTCCAGCGACAGCTCGAACAGCTGATGTTCGCGCAGAAACCAGCCCTGAGCGCGGCCGGCGGCCGCGTCGACTTCAATCTGAAACCCGAGCGCAAACGCCGTCTCTTCCAGCGGCGCCAAGAGATCGTCGCCGTTCTGGTAGGCGATCAGGGCGTCTGCCAGTCGGGTGCGGGTGCGCAGGCGCATTTCAACGATGCGCAAGTCTGCGTCTTCGACAGTGCTGATCTGAGAGGCGACGTGCGCCGTGATCTCAGGCGAAAGGGCGCGTGCCGGCGGCGCGCCCGCCACTAAGGACACGAGGGCAATGGCGAGGCCAAGGAGGGCGGCCAGTCGCCGCACGCCGCAGACAATCGCGCGCATCGCCGTTCCCCCCGTGCGATTTGCGTGACCTACGCCTCTACCGCGTCACCCCAGATCCAGCTGGGCGATGGGTTCGCTGGCGGCGTCATGTGGCTCAAACACCACGC
>CAYGQB010000014.1:0-32376 GCA_964351895.1 uncultured Caulobacterales bacterium | reverse complement strand
GCGTGGGGCTGAAAGCTTGGGGCGGGGGGCGTTTCGGTCATGTGCTTGACTTAGAGCCGCCCGCCCAGCTTGAAAAGCGCTAGGCGACGCGCGCCGGTTGGAAAAGAGCTTCGCAATGAGAACTCTCACAGCTGTGGCCATACGCTCTTGGTCTGGCGGCGCCAGTCTTAGAAGGACCCGGGGCGGCGCTGCAGCGGCGCTTGTGTTGACGTGCTGATCGACGATCCATGGGCCAGCGCGATCTGGCGCGTGGGAGCCTACGCCGCCTTCACCGTGGCGGGCGCGCTCATGGTCGCGGCGTTCACTCAGGCGGGTTCAAGACCGGACGGCGGACGCGGGTCGGGCTGGCGCGGCGCAGCCGCCGCTCTAGCGTGCGGGCTCTTTCTGGTTACGGTCATGGAGGTCGTGGGTGCTGTGGCGCTTACCGGTGGTTTACCGGGCCTTGTGGGGGCTTTGGGGGGCGTTGCAGCCGCGCTCCTCCTTCTCGCACTGGCGGCGTGGCGCCTAGGCGCGGCGCGCGTCGGCCTCACCTTAGGCCATGGCGGAGCACGCCGGATTTGGAGCGGTGCGGCGCTCGTGGCCGGCCTGGCGGCGGTGGTCTTCTATTCCCGGCTTCTGCCCGGCGGCGGGCTCACGGATCCGGCGATTGTCGCGCCTCTGGGTCTGGCGGCGCTGGCGACCGAGCTGGCCTATCGCGGCGCCCTATTTGGACTGTTATGGCGCGGCTTTGCCGGCGACACCGACGAACGGCTGATCTTGGCGATTGCCGGATCCAGTGTTGCCGCCAGCCTCTCCGGCCTGACGGTGGTTGGCGGCGATCTCTTGATCTTGAAGGCGGCGCTGGCGGTGGGGCTTGGCGTGTCGGTGGGCTTCAGCGTGTTGCGCGCCGTTTCAGGTTCGTTGATTGCGCCGATCATCCTGGCCGTGGCCGCAGCGCTTGGCCCGCTGGTTCTTTAGTCGCGCAACAGCTCATTGAGGCTGGTCTTGGCGCGGGTGCGCGCGTCGACCCGCTTGACGATGACCGCGCAGGCCAGGCTGGGGCCGCCGTCAGAAGCCGGCAGGGCGCCAGGCACCACCACGGCGCCTGCGGGCACTTCGCCATAGGTCACCGCGCCGGTGGCGCGCTCGACGATCTTGGTGGACTGAGAGATGAACACTCCCATCGCCAAAACGGCCCCTTCGCGCACGATGACGCCCTCAGCAACCTCTGAGCGCGCGCCAATGAAGGCATGGTCTTCAATGATGGTGGGCGTGGCCTGAAGCGGCTCAAGCACGCCGCCGATGCCGGCCCCGCCAGACAGGTGCACGCCCTTGCCGATCTGGGCGCAGCTTCCCACGGTCGCCCAGGTGTCGATCATGGCCCCTTCGCCGACATGGGCCCCGACATTGACATAGCTGGGCATGAGCACCGCGCCAGGCGCGACATAGGCGCCGCGCCGCACCGTGGCGGGCGGGACGCAGCGAAACCCGGCACGCTCAAAATCGGCTTGGCTCCAGCCCGCCGTCTTCAGCGGAACCTTGTCCCAGTAGCGCGCGTCTCGGGCCTGGTCGTCAAAGAGGCGCATCTCCTGGGTGCGAAACGACAGCAAGATGGCCTTCTTCAGCCATTCATGGGTGCGCCACGCGCCATCGTCGCCGCGCTCAGCCACCCGCACCGCGCCGGCGTCGAGCGCTGCAATCACAGCGTCGACGTCAGCCGCCGTGTCGGTGTTGGCGGGCGTCAGGGTGTCGCGCACGTCCCAGGCGGCCTCGATGCGGGCGCGTAGGCTGTCACTCTCGGTCATGGGGGTCTCTTTGAGCGGGGCGGCGAGGCGCCAGGGCTACGCGTCCGACGGGGCGCGCCCAGCATGCCGACTGGTGGCGAGGAAGGCGGTCAGGTCGTTGGTGGCGTGATGAACATGATCATGCGTCTCGTCAACGCCGGCCGGGCGCACGCCCGCCGGTTCATGGCTCCAGTCCTTGTCCGTGCGCACCAGGACGGTGGTGAAGCCCAGGGCGTGCGGCTCGGTTAAGTTGCGGGCAATGTCTTCAAAGAAGGCTGCGGACGTGGGCTGGATGTCGTGGGCGTCGATGAAGCGGGCATAGGCGTCCGGGAAGGGCTTGGGGGCGTAGCGCGCCGCGGCAATGTCGAACACGCCCTCAAACAGGCCCGTCAGACCGCGCTTCTCAAGCACGCGTTCGGCGTGCGCGACCGAGCCGTTGGTGAACACCAGGCGGCGGCCGGGCAGGGCTTCAACCTCGGCGCGCAACGTTGAGCACGACTCGATGGGCGACAGGTCGATGTCGTGCACGAAGTCCAGATACGCGTCAGGCGCGACCCCGTGACGGCGCATCAGACCGTTGAGGGTGGTGCCGTCTTCGGCGTAGTAGCGCTTCTGCAGCACCCGCGCCTCGACCAGATCGACGTTCAGTTCTTGGGCCACGAACTGGGTCATGCGCACGTCGATCTGGGCGAACAGATCGCAGGCGGACGGATAGAGCGTGTTGTCGAGGTCAAAGACCCAGGTGTCGATGTGGGTGAGATCAGCGCTCATCGCCGCAAGCCTTCCGGCGCCGCCCGAAAGTCAGCCGGGGCGAACTCTATCGTTTTGGCGGCCCCATCGCCTGCCAGCACCGTCAAGAACCGACCGTCAGAGTAGCCGCGCCGACGGCAGTTCTCGCGCCCTAGGATCGCAAACCTGGTTTCAGCCAGGCAGAAGGTTTCGTCGGCGGCGGCCAGCGGCGTGTCCGCCCCGTCGCTGCGCGTGGCGGCGTAGACATAGTAGGCGGGCTGATCGAGCGCCTGGTCAAACACAGTGGCGCAGGCGTCCGGCGCAATCAGCCACCAGCCGCGCGATTCCCAGGTGTCGTCGGCGCGCCGCGCCACCGCCGCCCAGATGTCAGTCTCAGCACGGTTGCACAAGCGCAAGCCCATCTCGCTCGCGCGCTCGCGCGCAGCCTTCTCCAAGAGGTCGACCAGTTCTGGCCCGCCCAGATCTCGCGGCGCCCCGACGTCAGTGAGAAAGCGGGCCGTGAGACGGCGCGTGGTGCGCCCCTCGTCGCCGTCGATGCGCAGGCGGTCAGCATAGCCGGCGTCGAGCAACAGACGCTGGACGCCCGCAATGGCGGCCTGTTCGGGCGCGTAGTCCGCCACCTCTTCCAGGCGCGTTTGCCAGGTTGGCGCATCCACCCCCACCTTCACAAACATGCGCGACTGAAAGCCCAGCTCGTCGCAATTGGTCGCTTCTCCAGCAATCGAGAAGTCGCTGGCGTCCACGCACATCTCGTCGCGCCCCGACCATTCACGCAGGCCGCCACGATGCGCGTTGGAGGCGCGCGCGTAGAAGAAATGATCGCCGGGGGTCAGCGGCTCACGCTTGACCACTTCACAGGCGCCGGGACGGATGCGCCGCCAGCCCTCCGCCAGGCGCTTTCCCGCCTCATCGTAGGCAAAGGCGGTCTCAACAATGAAGCTGGTTTCATTGCAGATCGACCATTGAGCCCGCGCCGCCGGGGCGCCGATCACGACGGCCCCTGCAATCAGCATGGCTGCAAGGGCAAGACGGCTGAATGAGGCGCGCACGCGCCTCAACCGCGAAAAAAGGGTCTGCGAGGGCGCGGAACGCAACAAGGAGGAGCGCAAGGAGGGGAGCAACAAGAGGCGCCTTTCGTGCGTCAGGCCGGGATTTGCGCAATGTGGGCGCGCAACTCGGCGATTCCGTGGCCCTTGGCGCTCGAAGTCGCGACAACATTCGGGAAGGCCGCCGGCCGCTTGGAAATGGCGGCGGTCACTTCGGCATGTCGCGCCGCGGCGGCGGGCGGGGTCAGCTTATCAATCTTGGTCAGTACGATGTGATAGCTCACGGCCGCCGTGTCGAGTGCGCTCATCACCTCGCGGTCGGCTTCTTTCAGTCCGTGGCGGCTGTCGATCAGGAGATATACCCGCGACAAGGTTGCACGACCGCGCAGATAATCGCGGGTCAGGCTGGTCCAGCGCTCCACCGCTTCGCGCGGCGCCCGCGCAAACCCATAGCCGGGCAGATCGACGAGATAAAACTGACTGTCCAAGTCAAAAAAGTTCAGCTCTCGCGTGCGCCCGGGGGCGTTGGAGGCGCGGGCCAGGGCCTTGCGTCCTGTCAGCGTGTTGATCAGGCTGGACTTGCCAACATTGGAACGCCCGGCGAAGGCGACCTCGCGCCGGTCGGCCGGCGGCAATCCCGTCATCTCCACCACGCCCTTCACGAAGGTGATCGGACGGGCGAACAGCAGGCGCCCAGCCTCCACTGCGTCGTCGTCGGGCGCGGTTTCGGCGGACGGCGTGTGGGTGTCGTCCGCTTCCCGGCGGGTCATTCGGCTCCCTTGCCCGCGGCCTCTTCGCCTGCACGCTTGCGTGTGAACAGGCCGCGCGCCCAGTCCAAGAGCCTGCCGTTGCGCGCATCGTCGTAGCGATTGGAAAGGAACAGGCCGATCGGAGTGTCCACGCCGCGCCGCCGCATGATGACGTACTGCTGGAGGAACGACAGAAGGTTGTTCCAGGTCCAGTAGATCACCAGGCCGGCGGCGAATGGCGCCAAGATGATGGTGAACATGATCGGCATGAACGCAAAGATGCGGGCCTGGATCTTGTCGGGCGGGGCGGGGTTCAGCGACTGCATGGCGGCCATCGAGAGGCCCATCACCAGCGGCCAGGCGCCAATGGCCAGGACACCGCCGAGCACGGGCCAGCCGGAGGGATCAAACGGCAACAGACCAAAGATGTTCCACATCGAGGTGGGGTCCGGCGCGGACAGATCTTGGATCCAGCCAAAGAACGGGGCGTGGCGCATCTCCAGCGTCACAAAGAGCGTCTTGTAGAGAGCGTAGAAAACGATCATCTGCGGGATCAAGGGCAGGCAGCCGGCCAGCGGATTGATCTTCTCTTTTTGATAGAGCGCCATCAGCTCCTTTTGCTGGCGCTGCGGGTCGTCTTTGAACCGCTCGCGCAGCTCGGTCATTTTTGGCTGCACTTCTTTCATCTTCGCCATCGACTTGTAGGCTGCGTTGGCGATGGGGAAGAAGGCGGCCTTGACCAGGACGGTCAGCATCAAAATGGCGACGCCGAAGTTGCCGGTTGCTTCTCCAAAGAAGTGCAAGACTGAGAAGAACGGCTTGGTGAGGAACCAGAAGTTGCCCCAGTCGATGGCCAGATCGAACTTTGGAATGCCGTAGGTCTCTTCGTATTCGCCCAAGAGCGACGCGCGCTTGGCGCCTGCGAACACGTGACTTGTCAGGCTGACGGCTTCGCCCGGTGCGATGACCATCGGGTCCATAATGAAGTTGGCGAAGTACTGGTTGCCGGCGCCGGCGGCCGGAGCCTGAAATTGGGCCTGGAAGGAGGCGGTCTGCGGCGGGGCGAGGGCGGTCAGCCAGTACTTGTCGGTCACGCCGAGCCAGCCGCCCACTGACCGGCGCTCCAGTTCGCCTTCTTTGGCCAGCTTATTGTACTTGCGCAAGACGAGCTTGTCGTCGAGCACGCCGACCATGCCTTCGTGCAAGATATAGAAGTTGGCCAAGTCGGGCGGCAGCTCATTGCGCCGCACCACGCCATAGTGTCGCAACGCCTGCTCGCTGGCGCCGGTATTGCGCACCTCGTCGGTGATCGAGAACAGATAGTCTTCATCGATCGTGATGGTGCGCAGGAATGTCAGGCCGTCTTCGCTGTCATAGCGCAGCGTGATCGGGCTCTCCGGCGTCAGGCGGGCGCCGCTGACTTGCGTCCACTCTGACCGCGGTCCTGGCAGGTCGCGCGGACCGTCAACGCCCGCCAACCAGCCATGGAACGCATAGTAGCCGTAGCGCGCATTGGCCGGATTAAGCAGCGTCACCGGCTCGGCGTCTTCATCAATGGTCACGCCGTAGCGCAGCAATTGAAGGTCATCGAGCCGCGCGCCGCGCAGATTGATTGAGCCAGACAAGGCGTCGGTGCGAATCTCGACCCGCGCCGATTCCGCCATTGCGTCGTCGCGATCCACCGCCAAGTCGGGATTGCCCACCACCGGCGCGCGCGGGGCCGTTGGTTCGCCCGTGACAAGCGGCGCCCCGTCAGGGCCAACGGTCGACACCTCGGCCATCTCGGCCAATTTGCGCCGCTGCTCAGTCGCCGGATTGATGACGAAGACCTGGTACAAGATGAGGATCGCCATCGCCAAGCCAATGGCGATGAACAGGTTGCGCTGGTCCTGGGGCTGGTCGCCCATGGGGCTAATCCTCGGCTGATGCGGGGGAATCGGGGGACGTGACGCGCTCATGCGCTTCGCGCAGCCTTACCAATGCGGTTTTCACATCGTCAAGCAGTGCGGTCCAGGCGCGCTCTGGCGTTCCCGCGCGCGCTACGAATACATAGTCGAGGTCGGCGACCCCGTGAACCGGCAACATGGCGGTCGCAGCGGCTCTGAGGCGTCTTTTTGCGCGGTTGCGCACCACAGCGCCTCCGATCTTGCGGGTGGCGGTAAAGCCGACACCTATCGTGCCGGCAACGTCAGGCCGTCCGCGAGAGGCGGACAAGGACGGGCGCGCCTGCACCACCACGCCCGGCCGCGCCACGTGCTTGCCGCGCGCCACGTGAAGGAATTGCGCGCGCACGACCAAGGCGCGCAGCTTTGCCGGCGCGCGACCTGTGGCTTGAACTTGACCGTGTTGGGGGCAAGCTGGAGCGTGTGTCGCAGCGCCGGTTGGCGACCGGCGCAGCGCCCGATCTCTAGGCTGAGAGCCGCTTGCGGCCACGTGCCCGACGCCGGTTCAAAATCTTGCGCCCGGCCTTTGTCGCCATGCGAGAACGGAAGCCATGCCGACGCTTGCGCACAAGTTTGGAAGGTTGAAATGTGCGTTTCACGACACGCACTCCATCAAGAGGGGTGGGCGAGGCGCGAGCCTCAAAATTCGAGCCGCGTCGTGTACGCGCTCACGCCGGCCGCGTCAAGGTGATCGGGGTCGCGATCGAGGACGGCGCGCAGGCAACGGTGCGTGCGCGCGCGCCCGTCGCGCGGACCCCTATCGAGCGTCATCATGAGCCTCTTCACGCAATGATGACGTGGCGCGCAACGCCTTGTGAAACGCAATCGTCGGCAATTCGAGCTAAAGGGCGTAGTCATGTGAATAGGGGCGCTTTCGCCGTCCTGCGTCGTTCGGCTGACGTTCAACCTGCTTGCCGCAAAAGGATGCGCTTGGATCATGTCTCTGCCTGAAGACGCCGCCCCCGTCCCTGAGGACAGCGCGCAAGACCGGAGCAAGCCGGCCTGGATGCGCTTTGCGCCGCTGGCCCTCATCATCGGGCTCTTGGGCCTGGCGTTCGCCACCGGCGTGCACCGCCACGTGTCTCTGGCCGCCCTTTCAGAAAACTACGCCGCCCTGCAGGCCACCATCGCAGATGCGCCGGTTCTTTGGGGGGCTGCGTTCGTCGCCCTTTACGCCCTGGCTGTATCGATTTCTCTGCCGGGCGCCTTGTGGTTCACCATTGCCGCGGGCGTCTTGTTTGATTGGCGACTGGGGACGCTCTACGCCTGGACCGGCGCGACCATCGGCGCGACCATTATCTTTCTGGCCGCCAAGACAGCGCTCGGCGACACCTGGCGCGCCAAGCTGGGCGATCGGGCGCGCGCGGTCTTGGACGGCGCCCAGGCCGATGCGTTCTTTTACATGATCCTGACGCGCATCATTCCGTTGCCGTTTTTCTTGGTGAACGTGGCCTGGGCCTTTGTCGGCGCGCGCACGCGCGACTATGTGGCGGCAACGGCGATTGGCATCATTCCCGGCACCCTGGCCTACGCGACGCTCGGGGCGGCGGCGCGCGAGGCGATCGCAGCGGGCGAAGGCTTGAACGTCTCTCTCTTGGCGCAACCCAAGCTGATTGCCGGACTGGCAGGCTTGGGCGCCCTGACGCTGGTCGGGCTGTGGTTGAAGAAGCGCCGGGCCGGCGCGGAGCTGCAAGCATGAGCCGGCGCGATTTGAAAGCTGACCTGGCCATCCTCGGCGGCGGCGCCGCGGGCCTATCAGTCGCCGCAGGCGCGGCGCGTCTGGGGGCCAAGGTGGTGCTCTTTGAGCCTGGAGCCATGGGCGGGGAATGCCTGAACTCCGGCTGCGTGCCGTCCAAGGCGATCATAGCGGCGGGCGAGCGCGCCGCCGCGGCCCGCAGCGCGCATCGACTTGGCGTCACTGTCTCTGACGTTGCCGTCGACTTTCCCGCCGTGATGGCGCACGTGCGCTCCGTCATCACCGCCATTGAACCCCACGACAGCCAGGAGCGCTTTGAAGGCATGGGCGTGACGGTGGTGCGCGAGGCGGCGCACTTTACCGGTCAGCGGACGCTGGAAAGCGACACGGTCAGCGTGCGCGCCAAGCGGATTATCGTCGCGACGGGCTCGGTTCCGGTTATCCCGCCCATTCCGGGCGTCGACGCCATCACGCCGCTCACCAACGAGACCGTTTGGAACCTGACCAGCTTGCCGCGCGCCCTGGTGGTCGTCGGAGCCGGCGCGATGGGGGTTGAGCTGGGCCAGGCGTTCGCGCGTCTTGGCGCCCGCGTCACACTGGTGGAGCGCGCCGACGATGTACTGCCAGGCGCGCCCGCGCTGTTGGGGCAAGCCGCCCGCACCGCCTTGCAGGCTGACGGCGTGGACGTGCGCACCGGCGTCGGCGTCAGCCGCCTGGCGCCGCGTGCCGACGCCGGTGGGGAGGGGGTTGTGGTAACGCTGGACGGCCCCGCCGGAACCGAAGACATCGCGGCCGATCATGTGCTGTTCGCCACTGGCCGACAGGCGCGCACGGACGGGCTAAACCTGGACGCGGCCGGCGTGGAAGCTGATCGGCGCGGCTTCAAGGTCGACGCCAAGCTGCGCACCACCAACAAGCATGTCTACGCCATCGGCGACGCGGTGGACCGCGAACGCCTGACCCATGTCGCCGGCTGGCACGCGAGCCTCATCGTGCGCAACCTGTTGTTCCGCAGTCCCACCAAGGTGGACGACGCCGTCATTCCTAAGGTGGTGTATGCGCATCCTGAGCTGGCCTGGGTGGGAGAGAGCGCCGGCGAGGCGTCGGCCCGGCTGGGCGAGAAGGCGATTCGGGTTGGCCGGGCGTCGTTCTCAGCCAATGATCGGGCCCTCGCCGAAGGCGATACGGCGGGCGCAATTGAACTGGTCGCGACCACGAGAGGGCGCATCTTGGGGGCGGCAATCGCCGGCGCCGGAGCCGGCGAGGCAATCCAGCTGGTCAGTCAGGCCATGAGCGCCGGGCTGAAGATGCGCGCCATCGCGAGCGTCATTGCGCCGTACCCAAGCCGCGGCGAGATCGTCAAGCGCGCCGCCGGCGACTGGTATGAGCCCGTGGTTTTCGGCAAGGGTGCGCGTACCCTCGTTCACCTTCTCAGCAAGCTTCCTTAGTGTCGCTCGATTGAAGGGCCACACTGCACCTGCGACGCGGGGTTGCGTGCGTTGGGCCGCAAGGGACATCGCGTTTTGAGCTTCGAGTGCACATCCCCATGAGCAACGCGCACGCCCCCCTGTCGCCTCCCGCTTCGCCTTCACCGGTGCGGCCATCGGACGGAACGTCGGCGTCTGCGCCTACGTTGACGCCCCCTGGTCCGCGTTCGACGTGGGACCGTGTGCGCGCGGCCAGCCGCAGCCTGAGCGCGCGGCTGTTGGCGCTGACTGTCGTCGTGGTGCTGATCGTTGAAGTCCTGATCTTCCTGCCCTCAGCCGCCAACTTTCAGACCGGCTGGATGATGGAGCGCGTGGAGCGCGCCCAGACCGCGTCCTTGGCGGTTGAGGCCTCGCCAACCTTCATGGTGTCTGAAGACTTGGCGGGGGAGCTGTTGGCCAACGCTGAGGTCCACGCCGTTGCGCTCAAGCGCGACGGCCGCCGGGTGCTGATCTTGTCCGGAGCCATGACGCCGGAACCGCCCGTCGCCATCGATTTGCGCAATCGCAGCATGTGGCGCGCGCTTTATGAGACGTGTGAGACCTTCTTTGCGGCGCCGGGACGCTACCTGCGCCTGATCGACACGCCGCGCCTGGAAGGTGGCGAGTTCATTGAGGTCATCGTGCCCGAGGCGGCGCTGAAGGCGGAGCTGAAGAGCTACTCTGGCCGCATCTTCGTCTTGTCGCTGATCGTCTCCGGCGTCACCGGCGCGGTGGTCTATGCGGTTCTAGGCTTTGCGTTTGTGCGACCCATTCGGCGCCTGGCCGCCGCCATGGTGCGGTTTCGCGCCGACCCGGAGGACCGGGCCCGGGTCATTACGCCCAGCCGACGGTCTGATGAGATCGGCCTGGCTGAGCGCGAGCTGGAAGGCTTGCAGAACCAGGTGAGAACCGCCTTGCAACAGCGCGCCCGCCTGGCCGCCCTGGGCGAGGCGGTCGCCAAGATCAACCATGATCTGCGCAACATTCTGGCCGCCGCCCAGCTGATTTCTGATCGCTTGGCCGCCAACCCCGACCCCAAGGTGCGCGCTCAGGCGGCGCGAATGGTGCTCGCAACCGATCGCGGCGTGCGGCTGGCCGAGGATGTGCTGGCGTATGGCAAGGCGCAGGAGCCGGCCGCTCGCCCGGCTGTCACCGCGCTGCGCGCCGCCCTTGAAGACGCCTTCGCTGACGCGGTTGCCGCATCCAACACGCCGACCGGTCTTGATCTGGATGTCGATGATGATTTGGCCGCCTACGCCGACCCTGAGCACCTGCACCGCATTCTCCTCAACCTGATGCGCAACGCCGTGCAGGCCATGGCTGCGGACGACGCCCGCGACGCTCCAGGCGTCCTCACGCTGCGCGCAACGGCGGTGCTGGGGCCAGAGCGGGGCGGCGAGCCCGGTGCAGAACTGGTTGAGATTACAATTGCTGACGATGGACCGGGTATTCCCGCGTCCGCTCAGGCGAGCCTGTTCACGCCGTTTTCAAGCGTGTCTCGGCCGGGTGGGACAGGGCTGGGCTTGTCGATCGCACGCGAACTGGCGCGCGCCAACCAGGGCGACGTACGGCTCATTTCATCGAAAGAGACGGGGGCCGTTTTTGGGGTGCGCTTGCCGCGTGCGCACGCCGATCCCCAGGCCGAGGGCGCGCTCTCTAGACCATCGTCCCCGCCAGAGGGCGACGCGATCTAGTGGACCAGGCGCGGATGCCCGCTGGTGTAGCTGGAGCCGATCCAGGGAACGTTCGTTGACGAGCGATCAAACGCGATGCGCACGTCTTGTTTTCCAGCGATGCGCACGGTGTCGGTGATGAGCATCTTGAAGGCGCCGGGCGTGAGCGAGGGTTCGTTGCGCGCGTCGATGTGGAGCGCGTGGTCTGGCAGGTAGATCAGGCCTTCCATGCCCGACAAGAATCCGCTGGAAAAGGTGGAGGTCTGGCTTTTGCCGACGCGCCGCAACTGCCCGAACAAGACGCCGGCGTACGGGCCGGTCTCAGGCGCGCGCAGTGACACGGCCGCAGTGGTCTGCGTGGCCCAGTACCGGAGGTTGACCGTCGATTCGCCCTTCAGAGCGAAGGTGACGTCTTTTCCGGTGACGCCAACGCCGTCAATGTCCAACACCCCGTCCTTGATGACATAGAGACCGGGGGTGAACTTAAGCTTCGAGAAATCCGCCGCCTTGACGCCGCCGCAGTACACACCTGGCGACAAGGTGATCTCAGCATCAATCCAGCTGTCGATATTTGGATCAAAAGGACGCCCGCCGCTGTCCTCGGCGATCACATCGACGTCCTTCCAGGAGGAGAAGCGAGGGGTTTGGCCAATGTCGTCTTGCGTCAAGGTCAGATCGGTATAGTCGCACGTCGATGTCGGCGTATTGCGCAGGTGGCGCACCGGGTCATTGACCCGCGCGCAGTCCAGCGGAATGCCAAGCGCGGCGCGCTCGCTCGCAGACAAGCCGTCAATGCCGCCGACCACGCACAGCTGCCGAAGCTCGTGGTCTTGATCGCCAAGATCGACGGCTTCTCGGTCGTTTGAGTTCACTTGCAGGGCGCACTCTGACGCAAGCCGGGCGGCGTCCGAGAGATCGAGCGCGCCGGCGTCCTTTTGGTTAAGCGCCAGGACGCAGATCGGCGCCTGCCCCTCAAATGTCACAGACGCCTCGGCACGCACCTTCTTAGGCGACAAGCGCAGCCCGCCGGTGAGCATAGACTTGGCGTCGGCTTCAACTTTCACCGAGCAGCCGAAGCTCTGGCCCCGGGTTTTGATGCGCTTTGTCTGCACGCGCGCGTTTGGATAGCCATGGGCCGCCATGACCTTGCGCGCCGCCTGGGTTGGGCACTGAAAGTCCCGTCGGTCGCGCACTTCCATCGATTGGATCAGCGCGCCAAAGCCAAGGGCTGCCGCGTCGGCGGCAAACTGAATGCGTTGGCTCTGGCGCTCATAGGTGCCCAGATCCACCGCAAACATGATCATGAACGATGCGCCGCCGAACAGCGCTGCAGAAAGCGCGGTGACATTGCCGCCTTTGGCTCTCGCAAACTTGAACATTGACCGCCCTGCATCATCGAAGTCTCAATGACGCTAGCCCAGGCGGGTGAACATTCGCTTTGCAGAACTGGTTAACGCACGGTCGCCACCACGCCTTCGCGCCGCGGATCGGCTGCGCCCAACAGCGTGCCGTCCGGCAGCACCAGCACCGAGTGAATGCCTGAGGTTTCGCCCGCACTTTCTTCAACCTGGTGCTGGCTTTCGATCAGGGCGGGGCTGAGCCACTCCGGCGCCCGCGCCGTCTCCACGCGCACCGTGTCGCCGCGCGCCACGACATTCGGCAAATCGGCCGCCTGTTGCGGCGTCAGGCCCCAATCGAGCACGCCGACCAGAGACTTGGCGGTGTAGGCGATGATCGAGTTTCCGCCCGGCGAGCCGGTGGCGAATTTAAAGTCGCCGTCCGCATCAAGGACGATCGTCGGGCTCATCGAAGAGCGCGGTCGCTTGCCCGGCGCAACGGCGTTGGCGATGGCGCGGCCGTCTGCGTCCACCGGTTCGAACGAAAAATCAGTCAGCTGATTGTTGAGGAAGAACCCGCCGGTCATGCGGGTGGAGCCGAACGGGCCTTCCACGGTTGTGGTCATGGAGACCACGTTGCCGCGTGTGTCGCGCACCACGAAATGGCTCGTGCCGGCGGGCTCCTGGGTGGCGTCGTCGCCGACGGCGCGGTCCTGGCCCATGGCCGCCCAGGGGTCGCCGGCGGTGGCGGTTGCAATCGCCTTGTCCGGCGTGATCAGAGCGGCGCGCGCGTCCAGATAGTCAGGGTTCAGCATGCCGCCGATGGGGACCGCCACGACGTCGGGGTCGGCGACGAAGCGGTCGCGGTCGGCGTAGGCGAGGCGCTGCGCCTCAACGAACAGGCGCCAATTGTAAGCGCTGTCTGCTCCGTCCGCGTCAAATTCGAAGCGTTCCAAGAGGCCTGTGAATTGGCCAATGGCGACGCCGCCCGAAGCAGGCGGCGGCATGCCGCAGATGGTGTCGCCGCGATAGGGCGCGCAGATCGGGTCGACGCGCTGGGCCCGGTAGGCGGCAAGATCGGCGCGTGACAGGGTTCCGGCCATGGGCGGCGTGCGCACGGTGGCGACGATCCGGTCGGCGAGATCGCCTTCATAGAGTGCGCGCGGATCGGCGGCGATCTGACGGAGGCTGTTGGCGTAGTCGACATTGACCACCCGGTCGCCGGCGACAAGCGGCGCGCCATCGTCCTTATAGAGATACTCGCCCGCCCACGGGCCCTGATCGAGACCAAAGCGGGTGGCGAGTTGGAGGAGACCCGCCAGTCGCTCGCCCACCACAAATCCGTCTTCGGCCAGGTCGATGGCGTCGTCGAACAAGGTGTCCCACGCCAGGACGCCAAGATCTGAATGGGCCAGCGCCAGCATGTCGACTGCGCCCGGGGCCCCGGTCGACAGCCCAGAGTGCATGGCCGCCAGACGTCCCATGGGCGCGCCGTCGTCGTCGAGGAAAAGGGCTGGGGTGGTCGCTGCGGGCGCTGTCTCGCGGCCATTGTAGCCGGTCACCACGCCCGTCGCCGCCTCATAGTGGAGCAAGAATGCGCCGCCGCCGATGCCTGAGCTTTGCGGCTCCACCAGTCCCAGAACCGCCTGCACCGCCACGGCCGCGTCCACCGCCGAGCCGCCAGCCTCCAATACCGCAGCGCCGGCCGCGACCGCGTCAGGGTGCGCGGCTGACACCAGGCCCGTGACGGACTGGGCCGGTGGGCCGTCGGGGTCAGGGATCGGAAGGCTCGCGCAGGCGGCGACCAGACTTGAGGCGCAGACGACCAGGGCCGCGAGGCGAGAGTTCAACATGGGCGAGTCTCCGATTCCCGTTTCGCCCGTGAGGCGAATGATATTCAAAACCATGGGCTTGGCGTATGACAGGGTGTGGCGCCAAGGTCGCGTTAGCCGCGCTAAACACGCCGCTTAGCGTATTTCGATTGTCCAGCTGTGATCAGGCATTAACCAGTGTGTCCATGACAAGGCAACTGCCCATCATCGTCCTGACCCGGACGAGGGGGCCATTGCCTCCTGCGCGTGCGCATCGCTCTCCCGATGCGCGTCGCAATCCATAAAGCCCCGCCAAGGGGCAGATGATGTAAGGGACCAGAGAAACCGTTATGATGTCACGCAGCATGTTGTGGGCCGGGGCCAGCGCCGCCGCTCTTCTTACGGGCGCGCCAGCCGTCGCCCAATCGTCCGACGCCGAAGTGATTGTGGTCACCGGCACACGCACGGCGGGGCGTTCCGCGCTCGACACGCCGGTTCCGGTGGACGTCGTCTCGGTCGGCGAGTTGTCCAAGACCGGCCTCACGGAACTGAACCAGGCGCTCGCGTCCTCCTTGCCGTCGTTCAACTTCCCGCTGCCCTCGATCACTGACGGCACCGACCATGTGCGCCCGGCGACCCTGCGCGGTCTTGGCCCGGACCAAACCCTGGTTCTGGTCAATTCCAAGCGCCGTCACGCCTCGGCCCTGGTCAACATCAATGGCTCGGTCGGACGCGGCTCGTCTGCGGTCGACTTGAACACCATCCCCACCGCTGCGATTGGCTCGGTTCAGGTGCTGCGCGACGGCGCGTCGGCCCAGTACGGCTCAGACGCCATCGCCGGCGTGATCAACGTCTTGTTGAAAGAAGAGTCTGAAGGCGGCGCGGTCAGCGTCACCTATGGCCAGCATCTCACCGACGTGGAAACCCCGACCCGCACCGTGAATGTGGCCGGCTTGGCCCCGTTCGAAGTGGGCGGCGAGCGTGAGGAGACCGACGGCGAGACCCTGACGGTGTCCGGCTGGAAGGGCTTCTCGATCGGCGATCAAGGCTTCCTCACAGTCTCGGCCGAGTATCGCGACCGTCAGCCGAGCAACCGCGCCGGGCTCGATCCGCGCCAGCAGTATGCGCTCGTCGGCGGCGCCGCCGATCCCAGCGAAGCGGGCTTTGATCGCCTCAATCACCGCTACGGCAACGCCGAGGTCAAGGATCTCTCGGTCTTCGCCAACGCCGGCTACACCCTCGACGCGGGCGCAGAGTTTTACGGCTTTGCCAGCGCCCAGCAGCGCGATGGCGAGAGCGGCGGCTTCTATCGCCGCGCGCAGGACGGTCGCAACGTACTTGCGATCTACCCGGACGGCTTCTTGCCTCTCATCGTCTCTGACGTGACCGACCTCAGCGGCGGCGTGGGCGTGCGCGGCCAGCATCGCGGCTGGGACATGGACCTGTCGGTGACCACCGGGTCGAACCAGCTGAACTACCGGGTTGAGAACTCGCTCAACACGTCGCTCGGCGCGGCCAGCCCCACCGAGTTTGACGCCGGCAGCCTGGAGTATGACCAGACGACGTTGAACTTTGACGTGGTGCGCGGCTTTGACGTTGGCAACTTCGCCAGCCCGCTGAACGTGGCCGCCGGTTTTGAGTTCCGCTCCGAGGATTACACCATCGGCGCCGGCGAACTGGCGTCCTATGTCCAGGGCGCGTTCCCAGGCGCCGCAGGCAGCCAGGTGTTCCCCGGCTTCCAGCCCGCCAACTCGACCCGTGAGGGCCGTGACAGCGCCGGGATCTATCTCGACCTGGAAGCAGACGTGACCGAGCGTCTGACGCTCTCAGGCGCGGTGCGCTTTGAGGACTATGAGGACTTTGGCGACACCACGACCGGCAAGCTGGCGGCGCGTTTCCAGCTCACAGACTGGCTCGCCCTGCGCGGCGCCGCCTCGACCGGGTTCCGCGCCCCGTCCTTGCAGCAGGCGTTCTTCACCACCACGTCGACCAACTTCATCAACCAGGTGCAGCCGGACGGCTCCATCGTGCCGATCCCGGAAGAAGTGGGTACGTTCGCGGCCACCAGCCCGGAGGCCGTGGCCCTGGGCGCCCAGCCGCTCGACGCCGAAGAAAGCGTCAACTTCTCGGCCGGTTTTGTCGTCGACAGCGGCAACTTCTCGCTGACGGTCGACGCCTATCAAATCGACATCGAAGACCGGATCGTCCTGTCGGAAAACCTCGGCGGGGCCGGGCGCCCGGACATCGTCGCGCTCTTGCCTGAGGGCGTGACCCGCGCGCGCTTCTTCATCAATGGCGTGGACACCGAAACTCAGGGCGTCGACATTGTCGGCAAGTACGGCTTTGACGGCACCGCCTACGGCGACTTTGACGTCACCCTCGGCGCCAACTTCACCGACACTGAAGTGACCGCCGTGCCCAGCACGGACGTTCTGTCCGCTTTGACCCCGCCGCCGGTTCTGTTCGGGCGGCGCGAAGTGGCGCGCTTTGAGGTCGGCCAGCCCGACAGCAAGATCGTGGGTTCGGTGGATTGGGCGCTGAACCGTTGGGGCGCCACCCTGCGCGCCACGCGCTACGGCGAAACGATCGATCCGGGCACGGCGGCGGACGGCTCTGGCGATGAGATCCTCAGCGCCAAGACGCTTGTCGACTTGGAAGGTCGGTTCGATGTGGGCAATGGCGTGCGCCTGGCGCTTGGCGCCAACAACCTGCTCGACGAGTATCCGGACCTGACCGACAACGATCCGCGCTTCCAGGGCGGCACGTTCACCGGCATCTTCCCGTACTCGGGCTTCTCGCCCTTCGGGTTCAACGGTCGCTTCGTCTACGCCCGCGCGTCCTACGAATTCTAGGTGCGACGCAAAGCACGGCTGAGCGTTCAAGTTCAGCGCATGTCAGAGTAAAGGCGGCGGTCCAGGGCAACCTGGGCCGCCGTTTCTGTAAGTCTCCATTGTGCTTTTGCCTACACCGCGACACCCTGGTCGCAGGCCCAAGACGAGCCGGAGTGCGCGGACCATGAGTCTTGAGTCGATCTACTACCTTGGTCAAACCATCGCGGTGATGGCGATCCTGGGGTTTCTGGCGGGCATCTTGTTTCAGATGCGCCAAACCAATCGCCTCGCCCGCGCCAGGGCGTCCATGGAGGAGTACTTTGCGTCTCCAAGGGGGCGCAGGTGGTGGAGGCGCGCGCGTGAGACCTACTTCAAGCCCAATCCCGAAATTAGCGCGCAGCTCGACGCCATTGTGGCTGACATCGAAGCCCAAGAAGCGGCGGTGACGACATGACCGCCGCGCCGGGTCCGCACAACGCCCTGACCGATGTCGCTGGACTGCGCGTCGGTTCAGCGCACGATGCGGTCGTGCGCACCGGCGTCACCGTCGTGCGTCCGCTCCATCGCATGGTCTGCGCGGTTGACGTGCGCGGCGGCGGTCCGGGCACGCGAGAGACCGACGCCCTGGCGCCCGGCACGCTGGGCGACGCGGTCGACGCGCTCGTCCTCTCGGGCGGCTCGGTTTACGGCCTGGCCGCGGCCGACGGCGTGGTGGCCGCACTGGGCGCGCGCGGCGAGGGCTTTGCGCTCATGGATGCGCCAGGCGTGCCGCGCAGCCCCGTCGTGCCGGCCGCGATCCTCTATGACCTCGCCAACGCCGGCGACAAGAGGTGGGGCGAGGAGCCGCCCTACCGCGCGCTGGGCGCTGCGGCGCTCGCGGCGGCGGGCGAGGAGGTCGCGCTGGGGCGCGTTGGCGCCGGCTACGGCGCCTGGGCGGGCGGCACGCTCGGAGGGCTAGGCTCGGCCAGCGCCATTGCCGGTGACGGCCTAACGGTTGGCGCCTTGGTGGCCGTAAATTGTTTTGGCTCCGTGCGGATGCCGGGCTCAGACGCCTTTTGGGCCTGGCCGTTTGAGGTGGCTGGAGAGTTTGGCGGCGTGCGTCCCGGCCCCGATTGGCCCACGGGCGCAGCGCACTGGGGCGCGGCCAAAGTCGACCCGACGCCGCGCGCCAACACCACGCTGGCCGTGGTTGCGTGCGATCTGGCGCTCACCCCCGCCGAGGCCCAACGCCTGGCCGTGATGGCCCAGGATGGACTGGCGCGCGCCATTCGCCCGGTGCACGCCCCGTTTGACGGAGACGTCGTGTTTGCCTTGGCGTCCGGGGCGCGCGATGCGCCCGACGAGCCCTTGGCCCGAGCCATGATGCTGGCGCGCGCTGGCGCCATGGCCGCCGACACTCTGGCGCGCGCCGTCGCCCGCGGGGTCTGGGAGGCCGAGCGCCAGGCCCAGACCCAGTCCTGATCTGAAGTCCTATTGATCTTACGCCGCGGGCGGCGGTCGATAGCGCATTGCAACGTTGCACCGCGCATAGCGCGCCCCATTGGCCGCCATCGTTGCGCGGTCATGCACAAAGCCGAGCTTTTCATAGAGGTGAATGGCGGCGGCCGATTTCTTGTTGCTCAACAGGTAGAGGTTCTGGGCCCCCATCTGCAACGCCCGCTCGATCACGGCGCGCAGCAGAAACTCCCCCGCCTTGCGCCCGCGCGCGCGTTCCAACTTGCGCCCGCGCGCGCGTTCCAAAACGCCCATCTTGGTCAGCTCAAAGTCGCGCGGTCCTGTTTTTTGCAGAGCGCAGGCGCCAACCAGGCCAAGCGTCGCGTCCTCGACAAACAGGATGGCGCCGCCCCCGTCGATGATGCGCTTGCGCGGATGATCCAGAACATCAGCGTCGGTTGGCTCCAAGCTGTACATGGCGGTGATCCACTCAGCGTTGATGTCGCGGAACGCCTGCGCCAGGTCGTCGCGATACTCCACGATCGACAGCCGGTCAGAAGGGGCGGGGGCGGCCGCCTTGCCGCGCGCGTGGAGCGGGCGCTCGGCCAGGCGCACTTCGATCTGGGCAAGCTGGTCTAAGAACGATCCGCTCAGGTCGGCGGTCAATTCCGCCGCCGCCGCCTCCACCTGCGGCCAGATCTGAGTGCGGGCGTTGGCAACCGCCGCGTGGCCGGCCGGCGTCAGGCGCACCGTGCGCTGGCGCTGGTCGTGGTCAGGCGTGGAGGTCTCCACCAGGCCGCTGCGCACAAGGCGCGTCACGGCGCGGGTCACGGTCGGCTGGCTCTGGCCCAGCGCATGCGTCAGGCTGGTGACCGTCGCCGCCTCGCCGTGCTCCAGCGCGATCAGAAGGGCGCACTGGCTGGGCTGAATCACCGAGCCTGCGCCCATGCACACAGTCAGGGCGTCGGCTTGGATGCGCTCAGCCAGCCGCTTCATGCGGGTGGCCAAGAACAGATGCCCGCCGTCGGAGATCAGATCCCCGCTGGCGTGTTCTTCAGGTTCCAATTGTGTCGCCACGCCCACCTCCATAGCCGCTATATAGCGCGCTATGTATATCCGCGGACAGAGCACTGAGCAACACCCGGCGGGCCCCCAAGCGAGCGCGACGCGGCTGGCGGCTGGCACGGCTTGGGCCCAACACCTCTGGCGTCTGATACAGCTTGCGCCCGATACTGGTGATCGCTTCTGGGGCCCGATTCTGGGGCCCGATTCTGGGGCCGGTCACGGACCTGGGCGAGCTTAGAACCAGGGACGTCGCGCGCCGCCACCCCATCACCAGCGATTCCAGGCCCAATGCGCGGGCGCGCAGCAATCAACCAGTGGGCCCGCTCGCCGCGCCAACGCCGCAAAGCGCCCCGCATCACGGCCAAGCCGTCCCGATTAGACGCGTCCGGCGGAGCCGGCGCCTGCGGGCGCCGTGCTGGTCGCGAGAGGAGAGGGCTGCGGTTGGGCGCCTCATGCGCGCCCACCGCCGGTGCGGCGCTCGCAATGTCGCACCTGCGTCAGGCGGCTCGGCACGTCTTGCCACAGCGCCGAGGCGCCGCTAGTGTCCGCGCCTTCGCGCTAGCGGGCATCGCGCCCCAGCCGGCGCGCGGCGCCCGTAGCTCAGCTGGATAGAGCACCAGACTACGAATCTGGGGGTCAGAGGTTCGAATCCTTTCGGGCGCGCCATCTTTTCAATGACTTAGCCAAATTCCAGCGTCGCAAGTTTTTTGTGAGTGACACCAGAGTGACGCGCCCAAAGCGCTACTCCGCGCGCGTCAGCGCGCGCGGGCGGCTTACACG
This sequence comes from uncultured Caulobacterales bacterium, assembly GCA_964351895.1. Taxonomy (GTDB): domain Bacteria; phylum Pseudomonadota; class Alphaproteobacteria; order Caulobacterales; family Maricaulaceae; genus CAYGQB01. The sequence continues at coordinate 12,032 of CAYGQB010000014.1, read as the reverse complement.
GTTCCTAATCCGATAAGGCCTCTTTGAGTCCGGCAAGCGCCATGGCTGGGTGTTTCGGGCCGAAGAGAGGCGGCGGATGTTTTAGGCGCGGGCCTTGGCGATTATGGAATCGGAAATGCGATGGCGAAGAGCGAAGCGGAAGCTGCGCTTCAGGAACGCTCACAAACTATCCGCGAGGCACAGACCCGGCGTGGGTGCGTGGGCATGAACGAGCCCGCCGCGTCGCTTGTGGATGCCGAATAGACTGGATCGGCCGCGCCTAGGCTCCAATCCAAGTCAGTTCGTCGCCTACTGGCCCTTTTCTGTCGGAGGCTGACGAACGGGCGAGTGTCATTGGTCGCCCCTAACAACGCCATTCCGGCAAGTCACGGTCTTTGGCAAGACTAACGAAGAAAAACGGAGCCTATCGACCTGGAACCTCGTTGCCGGGACGTTGCTAATTTGCAGCGAACTCAGGTCGGTTTGAAATCGCCTTGTCATCGAAAGGTGTGTCGAGGAAGAGCCCAGGATAATAGAACTTCCGAAGTTCCTCATGAAACGCTCGCACGCGCGCCTCATATCGAGCCGATGCGCGTGCATCGGTCCGAGCGATGGACTGGAATACTCGCTCGATCTTCGCCGGGGGCGACAGCCACGTCAGCACTGAAGCCAATTGGTCGCGCCGCTCCCGGCCCTCGCGGTAAGCCAGGGAGAGCGGTTCTGCAGTCTGGTCGCCGACTTGCTGGAAAGCGTAATACCATTTCCATTCGAAGGTACTGTCCATATCGGTATGACCGGTCCACTGGGGGTGGCGCTTAAGGAACGGGTCCATCGTGGCTGATACGGGCAAGTCCCAAGCATCATTCACCGCTTCGCGCTGGGTGAGGATGATGTCGCCACCATCGGGCACGGGCACACCGGCATCGATGCCAGCCTTCAGCGCAGCGGGAACGACAATGGCAAGCGCCAGCCAGGCCCCGATCAATGTGGTCAGATTGACTGGTGCCGACCAGCCTCTCGTATTCACAAAGGCAATAACGGCCCACCAGAACGCCAGGTGTGCCAGCGCGGCCAGACTGGCGAGGAGTGTTGCGCCAGAAGATGCACCGCTCAATCCAGCACCGATCCAGAGGGGCACAAGCAGTGCCACGCCCAGCGCGCCAACCCGGTAAGCGGCGCGTGACATCCAGAGCCCTGAACCGCCTGCCGACGTCGCACTCAAAAGCTCATAGCGGCCATTTGCCCGTTCGCCAGCTCTCAGATCATGAAGCAGCAAGATGAGCAGGAGTGGCGAAATCATCGCAATGACGAACGCGAAGTCAAAACGTCCGATCAGGGCAAATTCAGGATTCACCACATCGGTCTCGTAAATCTGACCTTCCAGCGCGAGAATGCGGATGCGGTGTTTCCAGGGCGATGCATCGCGCTCGCCAAGAGCGCCAAAAGCGAAATCGGACGGCGGGTCATAGGTCAGATGAAACGTGTAGTAACCAGCGCTTCCCCAATCGCGATACTCCTCCAACGCCAGGGCGCGCTCGATCTGGTCAGCAGCTTTCAGCCTGTCGATCTCGGCGCGCTGGTCTGCGACCTCGCTCAGTCCGAAAGTGACGGAAAGACTTGCGGCGATGAATGCAATGGCGATCCAGAGCAATGCGGCGCGGTCACGCCACAGAAACCAAGCCTCACGCAGCGGACCGGTCATGGCTTGAGCCTCGCTGTGGCCATGAAACCCGCAAGGAACAGACCTGTAAGCCAGAGACCCAGCATGGTGAACGGCCCCTTCGCCGAACCACGGCGGTAGCCGGCGACGGTTGGCGCGAACTCGAATTCGTTCAGTACGGCCCAATTCTCTGAAGATATCCGCGCGCGCCTCGATGCCTCGGCGTTTTTATTGCGATTGATATCGTCGGTATAGGAAAGCTCGTTGATATGGCTGTCGTTCAGTCCCTGCACGAAGTCATACCGGACTTTTTCGGCCTCACGAAGGAAGCGATGATGGGTTGCGAGATCAGTGCCCGCAAGGGAACGCGAAACTGACGACATCGCCATCGAAGGGGAGAGCCAACCGAAACTGTCCATGCGGGCAGATTGCCTTGCTTCAATCGCCATTCGCCGGTCAGAGTACTCATTCATCTTGGCTGTCAGTTCAGCCTCTGATGTCTGCGCGACAACACCGCGAAAGTTCACCGGCAGATCTTCCACGTCGTTTACATCATACTGCGCCAGCAGGTTTGCGCGCAGCTGCGCAAAAGCGGGATCGGCGGCATTGTGGCCATCGCCCAGTTCCCGAATGTCGGCGTACATCTGGAAATCAGTTTCCAGCTTTCCCGGAGACGGAACAGCGCTTGCGGCCGTCGCAACCGCCATTCGCGGCAAGACAAGAGCCCACGCGAGCCAAACAAACACGAGAATGCCGAGCGCGATCCCACGCGTTGTTGATAGCGCGGATACAAGTGCGATCAGTGCGCTCCAAATCAGAAGATAAGCGCCATACCCAGCCGCCATGGCCAGTCCCATGATCAGGCTTTCGCCGAGACCCGTTGCGATCGCGGAGAGAATGATGAGCGGGACGAGTAACGCACCGCTCAGTCCGGCCAGAGCGAGCATCTTTCCAGCGTAAAGGGTTCGACCGGACACGCCTTGCGCCAGTAGCGGTACCAGTGTGCCTGCCTCCCGCTCGCGGACAAACAGACCGTGACCAAGCGCAATCAGCAGAAGCGGCACGAGGAGTTGATAAACGAAGGCAGGCGTCAGGCCATCGAGGCTGCCGACATTGGCACTCGCGCGTGTGTCGGCAAACATGGCCGTGTTCTGCCGGTGTCCCTCCAGGAAGATCGACTGCCCGGTAACCGCATCCACCCCCGGATCGATGATAGCGAGCGGCGGTGGCGCGCGAAACACATAGTGCCCATAGTGAACCATTCGGTGGGGATGGCGGTCGGGTTGGGACAAGAACGTCTCTTCTGAAACCGCTTGCTGCTGCAATCGCTCCTGACGTTCATGGGCCATACGCGACGCCGTCAACACGCTGGTGCCAGCGATAATGAGCCCGACGGCCACCAGGGCGAGAACGGCGATCCTGGACCTGAACCAGAGCCTCCACTCTTCAGAAGCGATAGAGAGTATGGCCTTCATGCCACGGCTCGTCCTGCGAATGCAGCGTGCACCGCTGACGTGTCGATCAGTCCGCCCGCGGGGCGATCAAACGCCCCCACGAACGCTCCTTTTCGCAGAAGGCCGATGCGGTCAGCGACCTGACAGGCGCCATAGACATCATGGGTCACCATCAGGACGGTACGACCTTCCTCGGCCAGGGACCGAACCAAACCGTTGAACTCATCAATGGCAATCGGGTCCAGCCCGGATGTCGGTTCATCGAGCAACAAGATCGGCGTGTCGCGCAAGAGTGCCAGCGCAATCGCAACTTTCTGGCGCATACCCTTGGAGTAGCTGGAGAGGCGATTGCCCCGCGCTTCGGTCTGGAGCGAGACGCGGTCCAGTGAGGCGTCAATCTCAGCTCTGCCTGCCTTAACTTTCGCAAGCGACAGGAAATAGCTGAGATTCTCATAGGCGCTGAGGTGACTGTAGAGTGTGGCCGCCTCAGGCAAATAGGACACAAGACGCCGAACCGCTTGCTTGTCGCACTTGACCTCTTTGTCGTGAACTTTGACCAAACCGGAGGCTGGTTCCAGGAAACCGAGAAACGCCAACAGGGTGGTGGACTTTCCTGCCCCATTCCCGCCGAGCAAGGCGTAGACCTCACCGGCGGTTATGGAGAAGGTCAGATCCTTCAGAACGGTCTGACCAGACCGTTCTACGGTGAGGGCTTCAGCTTCCAGCGCGGCGGTCAAAACTGACGCTCCTAGAACGTGTAGGCTGCGGTCAAACGGAAGCGCTGCGGCGCGCCCGGCTCAACCCAGACATCGGCGAAGGAGTTGGTGTAGAAGGTCTCGTCGAAGAGATTGTCCACATCCAGACGCAAAGAGACGTTCTTGATCGGCTCGATCTCACCAAACAGGCGGACAGTTGTGTAGTCTGGAAGGGTGAAGTCCGATCCGACTAAGCCATTGCGCTCGCCAACATACAAGATGCCCCCGCCAAAACGCGCTGGCATGTCACCGAGGGAGAAGTCCTTGGCGGCCTGAAGGTTGAACTGGTGCTCTGGCGAGTTGATCAGCGGATCACCCGGATCAATGGTGAAGCCGAAGCCATCGGCGTCTGCGAAGCTGTTCTGGAACTCTGCCTGTGTGTACGCATAAGAGACCCAAACGCTGAGATCGTTCTGGAATTCGAGGTTGGCGTCGAATTCGAGGCCACTGCTCTCTGCTTCGCCTGCTGCAATGGAGAAGAAACCCACCGCCGTGGCTTCGGGTCGGTCATCATTTACAAGAAAGTTGCTCTGTTCGACCTGAAACAGAGTTAAGCCCACGAAGCCGTCGACCGAGTTGTAGAATTCTCCGAGGTCCGCCTTGAAGCCGATTTCGGCAGACTCCGTGATGTTCGGGTCGAACTGGCTGCCCTGGAAGTCCTGTCCCGTTTGCTGGCGATACCCCTCGCCATAAGAGGCGTAGAGACTGACCCCGTCATTCACGCGGTACACAACGCCGAATTGCGGCGAGACCCGATCATCGGCGGAGTTGAGCGACGTTGCGGGTGTGGCGAGATTGTTGGTGAGATCCTGCTCGAAATCATCGAAGCGAAGGCCGATGCGGATCTGGAGCTGATCGGTGATGTCGATCTGGTCCTGAATATAGATGCCGTAGCCCTTGAGCACCTCGTTGCGATTTGTGTTCGCGCCCGCATCCGGGCTCAGGTTCACACCATAGACCGGGTTGGTGATGTCGAGCAGCAAATGGGTGAAGATCTCCTCCGGCGTCGGATTGGCGATGTCTCCGGAGAAACGCGAGCGATACCGGTCGATGACAAGCGTGTTGTCGAACTCATCATAGTCGGCGCCAATGATCAGACGGTGGCGTAGCGACCCGGTCGTGAACTCTCCCGCAAACTCGCCGCGAACGACCAGATAGTCGGACTCGAAGTCTCGGCTGCGGAAGAAGCGCGAGATGGTCCGGCCATCCTGGAAATAGGTCTGGCGCGAGCCGAATTGCGGTTCGAACGCGTCGCCTTCAAGGCTCGTTTCCCGGTAGCCGATCCCACCAAGGAAGCCCCAAGTGTCACTGAAGTTGTGCTGCAGTTCCAGCTGGTGTCCAAGCACTTCGGTCTCGATGGGAACAGGCTCGCCAACGAAGACATCGCGCGGGGAGAAGCCGAACTCGTCAGAAAAGCCCACTCCGCGATCGAAACGCAGCTCCTCCTGGCTATACTCCAACTCAAAGGTCAGCTTGGTTGCGTCTGACAGGTTCCAGGTTGCCGACGGATAGAAACCGAGTTTCTCCGTTTCCACCTCTTCACGAAAGCTCTCTGCATCCTCATAGAAACCAACCAGGCGGAAACCGACATCGTCATTGGCTCCGGCGAAAGACTGGTAATCACCCTCGACGCGGATCTGGTTCCAACTGCCAATCGTGCCGCGCACATATCCGCCGGTCTCGAAATCTGGGCGTTTGGTGACAAGGTTCACCGTGCCGCCCGGCTCACCGCGACCGAACAGGGCCGAACGCGGGCCCTTCAGCACCTCAACGGACTCGATGCCGACGAGGTCGCGCGGGCCACCAAAGCCACGACCGGCGTTGAACCCGTTGACGAGGAAACCACTCGGCAAATTGATGTCGCCGGAGAAACCACGAATGGAGAAGGCGTTCCAGAGGCCGCCGAAATTGTTCTGCCGCGCTACCGATGCCGACAGGTCGAGTGCGTCATTGAGGTTCAGCGCACCAGTATCCGTTAGGAGCTCGATGTCGATGGTCTGGTCTGCGGCAGGCGTTTCGAGGACATCGAAATTGCCCTGATAGGCCCGACGTTCACCGACAACAAAGATAGTTTCCTCGACCCGGTCTCCATCGGTCTCCTGAGCCATCGCAGGCGACACCGCAAACGCGCTGAGCCCAGCCGTGGCCACAAAAAACGTGGTTACAATCTTTCTAGAATTCTTCATTTCAAACCTCCATCCGCTGTGCGCCACAGCGCTGCAAGCCTTGCGTCGGCTCCATATGTTATAAAATAACGTCACGCAAGGGATGAAGTTGAGTTATCTGTCGAAGCTGAAGGAGCCTCGGCGGGTGCTCAGCCGCCCGCAGCAGCGGGAGGACGCTTCGATTTCGATCAAGCGGAGAGTACTCGACAGTGCCTTCATTTCGTATCACCGGGTGGCAACCGCCTCCCCGAATTCCGACGCTGACCGCCAAACTCGGGCCGACCGCTTCCGGCGAATTACTGCCGTGCTGGTTGAGTAAAGCGTGTGGCGTCTGGCCTGGGCTCCGCGCTGTCCCTCACCCGAACTTGATAGCATAGCTTTCGCGTCGGTCAGCTAGGTCTCGTTCAACGTCCGCACGCCGCGTGCTGACCAAGGCTTCGTCTTTTCTTGCTGTACGAGCAATGAACGCAGCGAAGCTGTCCCCGTCAACGCCCGCCAGGGCGCCTTGCGTGAGAAGGACGCCGAGCCTCTGGCGATCCATCGCTTCCTCAAGCTCTCGGCGCATTCTCTCGCGTAGCCCTAAGGGTTCGCCGAGCCCGGCATCCGCTATCGCGATGCTTCGCGCGCTCCGTTGCGCCAGCTCCCAGGCCGGATGGGTCGGCCAGCGGGAGCGGTTACGGTCGGGGGTCGGGGTGGTGAGGCGGACATCGGAAAGCAAGGTGTGGAGCGCCGCCCCGGCTTGAGGAAGGACGTCCCCAATAAGCCGGGACTTGAATCGCGCAACAATCGCGTCACCTCCGAGGCGTGCTTCAATGCGCCAGATTTGGGCGCGCTCGAGGTCGATTGCTCCAATGCCATTGCGGTCTGCGCTCAGACGCCAAAAGTCCCACCACTCTTTTTTCTGCTTCTGAATGACTTCAAGCCGCTTGTCGTAAACGACGATCTGACGGTTCGGCATCTTGCCGAACTGAACGCCGGGCGAGCGTCTTGCCGCGCGTCGGGACTTTGTTCGGCCGCAGAATCGGCGTTTTGATTGATTTTTGAGCGGACCGAAATGGTAGCGGCCGAATTCCGTCAAGTCGTCAGTGTGTTTCTGGCGTCACCAGGTGATCTCAACGCGGAGCGCGAGATCGCCAGGGACGTCGTTGCGCGCTTCAACAGGCGATTTTCGCGCTTATTGAATGTGACAGTGGAGCTGGTGATCTGGGAAGACGTCCCAAGCAGCCATGGTCGACCTCAAGAGACCATCAATCGTGATCACCTGGCGCGCTGCGAGTTGTTTGTTGGCATGCTGCACGAGCGTTGGGGTAGCGCCACCGGCAAATATTCTTCCGGATTCGAAGAGGAATTCACGATCTCGGAAGAGAGTCTGAAAGAGAGCGGCCGCCCCGCGATGGGCGTTTTGTTCAAGCATGTGGACGAAGGGCGACGCAATGATCCCGGTAAAGAGCTTGCCAAGGTTTTGGAGTTCAAGAAGTCGATCGGTGATCGCATCCTCCACAAGACCTTCAACAGCGATGCAGAATTGAAAGAGAATCTGGAGGACATCCTCGTCGAGCATGTGCTGGGCCTTAAGCTCAGGCATGCCAAGCGAGTGGCGGAGGACGTCCAGTCGAACCGCGAGGCGGGCCCGACGGCCGGCGCGGAGGCTCCATCGGAAGAAGAGGGAGTGCCGCAATTGCCGGCTGAGGGCACCGTGTTCTTGCGCGCCTTCGTTGCTAAAGCGCAGGGCACGTCGGAAGCGTCGCCGCTCACGCGCGTGGAGATCGCGCGTTTCCGCCTTCTCAGCACGCTCGTCTCCGAGGGCAATGACGTTGGGGAGCTTGGCGTTCATGACGCGAATACGCTGTTCACGTACCGAGACGATCTAGATTTCGCCGATCGCGAATGCTTCGGCTTGATCGATACGGGGCTGGCTCAGTTCAAGAGCGAGAATGTGCCGCTTTGGCATTGGCTCATGCGCGTGAACCAGCTGGATGGCCCGTCGCTTGGAATACGATCTCTGTCCGGTCCGCCCGATCGTCGCACTGGTGCGCTCCGCCTGATGAAGCTGTTGCGCAGCCCGATCGGCGAGGCGGATAACATCAGTAGGTCCTTCTACTTAAAATTATGGTTCCACGAATCGACGCCGAATGGCGTTCGCGAAGCGGCGCTGGAATACCTCGCTGTTTGCGGCGTCGATGGCGATCTCGAGGCCGTACTCAAAGAGGTCGATGGCGGCGGTTATCAAACTCAGACAGCCGCCAATCATGCGTACGTCCGAATTCTCCAGCGGCGCAACTCAGAAGATGCGCTCCGTGCGCTTGTGGAACTCGATTTCGACGGCGTCACCCAGGAGGTAGTTGCGCGCGTTTTCGAGCGACCCGAGGTGCTCGTCACCGAGACTTTAGTCGCCGCGACGGCGCATCGATCGCGTTACGTCCGGCGCGCAGCGACCGCTGTGCTGCGCACGCGCAAAGCGCTCACCAAGGATCTCGCCGAGCAATTGTCTGATGACGACGCTCCGGCTGTGCGACTTGAGGCACTATCCGCTCGGGTTGAAGCAGGGGAAGCGATTGACGATGACGCCGCAAAGGCGGTGTTGGTGCGGAAGAAGAAAATCGCAGGCGGGCTCGGCGCCCTCGGCGCGCTCAGCTTCGGCTCGCTCGGCGAGTTGGAGGGCGAGGAGCAGTTCGCGCAATTCAGACAAGAGGCTCTGCTGCGGCTGACGGCCGCCGAGCTCAAGCGTCGAGTCGCCGACGCGCACATCTTCAACCAGACGCCGGTGTTTGATCAGATCCGGCGCTCGTTCGCCACGCGCGGCGGCGAGCTGCGCGAGGCACTGAATGACCAGTTCACAAAATGGTCCGAACGCGAGTTCGAGGCCTCCGCGGCGCGGGGCGTCAAGGAGGAAACACTCTCCCGCATTCGAAAGTTCGAGGACAGCCTGCGTAAGGAATGGACCCGTGCGGCCCTGGACATCGTCACGGCCAGAAAACAGGCCGCCGATCTCAATCTATTGCGCGCTGTTTTGGCGAGCGGCTACATCACACCCACAAAGAGCGATATGATCTATCTCGCGGCGGTCGGCGAATGGTCGGATATCCAGACCGTGTTGGCGTTCTACGACCATATGCGTGGCGGCGATCTCCGGAGTCTCATCGGCTCTTATCTCACCGATGAAGACAGCGCCTTCATCGCATCATGTGTCTGCGCGATTGCCAAGACGCGGCTCAATGAACTGCTGAGCCTGGACTTGAATGAGGCGCTACGGCCCTGGGTTGTGCGCCTGGCTGCGCCGGCGGCGATCCGGACGCTCAAGAATGCACAGATCATAGGCTTCTTTACCGACAAAAACGACGCCGTTCGCCGCGCGATGGTGTTGCGCGCGATCGCGACGCTCACGAAAGCGCGTGTGGCGGCGCTCTTCAAGGGCTACATGGCCATCGAGAGCTATCGCTACTACAACGTTATTGTCTGGCTCGACATGGCGACATCCGTCGAGCGCAGCCAAGCCATCGAGATCGCGAAACGGGCCCTGGAAGAAGGCGAGACGTAAGAGGGCGACTTCCGCTTTGCGGACGCGTAGGCGCCAGGGCCGCTTTTGGGATCTTTCGTAGATCGCGAAGGGTGCCCTGACCGTCCGCGTTGATCGCTAAACCGGACACGGCGACCCCGTCGCGCAACAACCGCTTCCGGCGAATTACGGCCGTGCTGGTTGAGTATAGCGCGTGGCTACGAATCTGGGGGTCAGAGGTTCGAATCCTTTCGGGCGCGCCATTTTTTTGTTTGACCCCATATCGCGGCTGCGCCGCTCACATGGGTCGGGCTCAGGGCTGAGGCTTTAGTTTAACCCCGTACCGGCGCTTCGCGCCTCACACGGGTCGCGCTCAGGGCTGCTTTCCTAGATCCGATATCGCTGCTGCGGCGCGTCCCTTAGGTGTGCGGGGGTAGTGGCGGGCTGTGGGGCAGGGCGGCCAGGTGGTCGGCGAGGAGATCGAACACCAGGCGGATGCGGCGGCTGGTGTGAAGCTCGCGATGGGTGACCAGCCACACCGGGATCGGCAGCGCGACCAAGTCCGGCGCAACGCAGACCAGATCGCGAAACAGGCGCGCGTCTTCATCGACCAGAAGCCCCAGCCCAAGGCCGCGCCGCACCATCTCCATCGTCGCCGTGCCGCTCTCGGTTGAAAGGGGAAAGTTCTGCCGTGAGAGCGTCAGACCCGCCTCATTGAGGTGAGGCGCGAGGCGCTCGGGCGTGTCAAACCCGATGAACTTGGCGCGCGACAGAGACGCAGCCGTGATCGGCTGTTCGAGCTGATCATAATAGGCTTGCGAGGCGTAAAGCCGGGCGGTGGTCTCGCGCACCAGCTTGGCGATCAGCTCAGCTTGGGTCGGGCGGGCGTGGCGGATGGCGATGTCGGCCTCGCGCTCGATGAGGTTGCGCAGCTCGTTAGAGGTGGTGACATTGACGTGCAGGTCCGGGGCGAGAACGCGCAGCTGCTCCAGGACGGCAGGCAGGTGATAGGTCGCCATGGTGTTGGTCGTGGCGATGCAAATGGCGCCGGCGATGTCCTGAGCTTGGCCTGAAGCGGTAAGAGAGATGGCGTTGGCCGCGCGATACATGGCCCGCACATGCTCCACAAGCTCCAGGCCGGGCGCCGTCAGCGTCATGGCGCGCGTGCCGCGCTCAAACAAGATGACGCCCAGATCGTCTTCGAGCGCCGCCACTTGCCGACTGAGTGTCGGCTGGGTCACGCCCAGGGCGCGCGCGGCGGCCGACAAAGACCCCTCCTCGACGGTGGCCAAGAAGGCGCGCACCTGGTTCCAGTCAAACGAGACAGCCTGCCAGTTCATGCATGGGCGTATACCAGACCAAGAGATTTCGGCAATTCTTGTATGCGTGCGCAGGGCGTACACCAGGCCCACACCCAACCTGCCAACTCTTGAGGCGCCCTGATCTAGAGGCGCCCCGGTCAAGAGGCCTAAGGAGCACGCGAGATGAAAGCCGCATCAGAGAAGAGCAAAAAGTTTTGGGACCGATTGGCGCCCAAGTACGCCCGCCAGTCCATCGCCGATCAGGCGTCTTATGAGATGAAGCTTGCGATGACGCAGGACTATCTCAAGCCCGACGTGCGGGTGCTTGAGTTTGGCTGTGGCACCGGTTCGACCGCCCTTGTGCACGCCGCGCACGTTGCCGAGATCGACGCCATCGACATTTCCAGTGAGATGATCGCGATTGCACAGGCCAAGGCGGACGAGGCGGGGGTGACCAATGTGCGCTTCAGCGTCGGCGATCTGGAGAGTCTTGCCGCCCCGGACAACCACTATGACGCCGTCTTGGGCCTGTCGGTCATACACCTTCTCACCGACCGCCCAGGCGCCCTGGCTGCGGTGCGCCGCGCCCTAAAGCCTGGCGGCGTATATGTGTCGAGCACCCCGTGTCTGGCCGACACCATGGGCTACATGCGCCCATTTCTGGCGGCCGGCCGCATGATCGGCCGCTTTCCATATGTTGGCTTCTTCACTAAGGCGCAGATGGAAGAGGAATTGACGGATGCGGGTTTCAAGATTGTGCACCAGTGGCAACCCGCCAAAGGCAAGGCGATCTTTACGGTGGCCCAGCGCGGCGGCTAGACGAGTTCGCGTCTAGACAAGGTGAGCGTCATGAGCCCATTGCAAAACCAGATGCCCACCATGCTGCGCCACGAAGGCGTGTGGGAGGGCGACTATCTCCACCTGGACGCAGGCGGCGCGCCCGTCGATCGTCACCGCGCCCGGGTCTCTTGCGCTTTTCCCGCTTCGGGGCCGTACGCCTACATTCAAACCAATCACTTCGTGTGGCCGGACGGGCGCGAACACCACGCCCAGCTGCCTGGCGTTTTGAGGGATGGGCGGCTGTGGTGGGACACGCCCACCTTCGCTGGATCTGCGTGGGAGGGCGGGGACGGGATCATCCTGTTGAACCTGGACCGCAAGGACGAACCTGGCGCGCGCTTCTATGAGATGATCACGCTGGGCGACACCGGCCTGCATCGCG
>CAYGQB010000013.1:0-32841 GCA_964351895.1 uncultured Caulobacterales bacterium | reverse complement strand
GGGTCCAGCGCATCAGGAAGGCCCGTACGCACGTTGCAAAAGGCGCAGGCGCGCGTGCAAATCTCGCCCATGATCATGAAGGTCGCGTGCTTCTTTTCCCAGCATTCGCCAATGTTGGGACAGCCGGCTTCCTCGCACACGGTCACCAAGTTGTGCTCGCGCACAATCGCCTTGGTCTGCGCATAGCCTTTGGAGACCGGCGCCTTGACGCGAATCCACTCTGGCTTGCGCTGAATCGGGCTATCGGGCCGCTTGGCCTTTTCAGGATGGCGAGGGGCGCCGGAGGTCGTTTTGTCGAGAAGCGTAGGCATGACGATAAGATGGCCCTTCCCCACCGCGCCGGCAAGCGCTGTCGCCGCGTATCGCACGCTGGAATCGCGCCCTGTGACGCCTAATCAAACCGAGCGGTCTGAGCCGGCTCGCCGCCCGTGAAGCTTAAGGTGCGCACCTTGCCGGCGACGTGCAGGTTGACCCGATTGATCTGATCGGCGTGGACCTCCATGAGTACCGAGGAGCGCGCGCCAAGGGCGGTTGGACGCGCAACGCCAAGCGCTTCTTGAAAAACAAGCACACGGTCTGAAACCACCTGCGCCCCCAAAGTGGTCAGCGCAATAGGCGCACCATTGGCGTCCATCAGGCTGAATCTGTCGGCCACGTAGAGTGCGGCGCGCGCGCGGGCCCGAAGTGGCTCGAAGCTGTCAGGCGCACCTTCGGGCTGACGCGCCAGCGCGGCAATTAGATCGTGACCGTAGAACCGATGCTCTACTTCCAGACGGCCGCTTGCGTCTGGCGCTGCGGCGTCATTGGGGATCCAGGCGACGCTGGTCATGGCCGTGTGACTGCGATGCGCCAGAGCCGGCGCGGCGAACAGTCCAACCCCAGCGCCCAGCCCCCAGGCCAGAACGCTGCGCCGATGAACCGTGCTGGCCGTGGTCGTCTCAGTGGTCAGTGACGACGTTTGCGGTTGAGACGACATGGGCTGTCCTCCCCGATCTAGTCGGCGGGAGCTTCACGCTCGTCGGCGTCCGATTCAGGTCCGGCCTCGTCGTCTTCGCTGGCCTCGGGCGGCGCCAGGGGCGCCGTCTCCTGCGCCTCCGCAGCTTCCTTGTCCGCATCAGACTTCAACTCAACGAGCATGTCCGCCATCAGATCGCGCTCTGGCTCGTCGCGCTTGAACAGTTCAAGACGGGTGCGCGCGATCGATTGCGGGAACACATTGTTGGTTTCATCTGCATCCGCGATGCGATGGTCCCGATCGAGTTCCACCTTGGTCACGGCCTGGTCGCTGACCAGCATCTTGGTCACGGCGGCCGGCGTGCGCCGCCAAATCTCGGCCGGGATCATCAGCTCCTCGGTCGATCCATCGTCGTAGGTCACATGCAGGGGCAGAGGCGTCACCAGACCGCCGAGATTGTCAAAATCAATGAAGGTGAAGTGCTTCTTCTCGGCCACGGCGCGATCAAGTGTCGCCAGCTCCCAATCCTTTAACTCAGAGCGGAAGGTCGAGTGATCGTTGCGATCCTTATCGGACACCGTGAACCGATCATTGTTGGTGTAGAAGTCCGCCAGGTCCGGATCGACCTCAACCTGGGGCGTGCGTCCTTCCTCCCGGTTCACGACCTGGGTTAAGGGCGGCGGCGTTTGCCCCTCGCGCTCCAAGCGTTGCAAGGCGTACTCGACGTCGGGATCGCCTGTCGAAATCTGATAGCCGCGCACGTCCGAGACGGCCACGTCGACATGATCGGTGGAGAAAAACCAGCCCCGCCAGAACCAGTCCAGATCGACCCCTGAGGCGTCTTCCATGGTGCGGAAAAAATCGGACGGCGTTGGGCGTTTGAACGCCCACCGGCGGGCATACTCACGGAACGCAAAATCAAACTGCTCACGTCCCATGACCGTTTCGCGCAGCACCACCAGGGCGGCCGCCGGCTTGGAATAGGCGTTGGGGCCAAACTGAAGAATGCTGTCCGATTGAGTCATGATCGGAACCTGGTCTTCTGAGACCATGTACTCGGTGATGAAATCCAACAGGTTCGCGTGACCGCGAAAGGCGGGATAGTCCTCCTCCCACTCCAGTTCTGTCAGGTACTCCAAGAATGTATTGACGCCCTCGTCCATCCACGTCCATTGGCGCTCGTCTGAGTTGACGACCATCGGAAAATAGATGTGGCCAATCTCATGGATGATCACACCAATCAGATTGTACTTGGTGGAGCGAGAGTAGGTGCGTTCCCCGGTCTCCTTGTTCACCTTCGGGCGATAGCCGTTGAAGGTGATCATGGGATATTCCATGCCGCCGCGCGCCCAGGTGTTAACCGATTGGGCGGTCGGGTATGGGTAAGGGAAAGAAAAGCGAGAATACACCTTCATCGTGTGGATTACCGACGCGGTCGAGTATTTTGACCACAAGGGTTCGCCTTCGGGCGGATAGAACGACATGGCCATCACGTCCGGGCCGTCGTCCTGATCAAATCCTTGGGCGTCCCAAATGTAAGTGCGTGAGCTGGCCCAGGCGAAGTCGCGCACGTTTTCGGCTTCAAACACCCAAGTCGCCTCGCCGCTCGCCTTCTCAGCGGCATTGTCGGCCGCCTCCTCAGGGGTGACGATGAAGATCGGCTTGTCGGCGGTGCGGGCCTGGTCGAGGCGCTGACGCTGTGTCGGCGTCAAAACGGCGGCCGGGTTCATCAATACGCCCGTCGAGGACACGACGTGGTCGGACGGCACGGTGATCTCGACCCGATAATCGCCAAATTCCAACGCAAATTCGCCGCGTCCTAGGAAGGCCTTATTGTGCCATCCCTCATAGTCGGTGAATGCGGTCGCGCGCGGGAACCACTGGGCCAGAAAGTACTGGTAGGTGTCTGAATCTTGGAAGTGCTCGTAACCGCCACGACCGCCCACCACCGGCTCGTTGATGATGTTGTAGGCCCAACCGATGACGATCTCGGCCGACCGCCCGCTTGCAAGCGGACGCGGCAAGTCGATGCGCATGTGCGTGTCGACGATCGTGTGGGCAAGTTCTGCTCCCCTGCCGTCTTCGACCGCTGTGATCTCAAAACCGTGCTCGACATCGTCAAATGCGTGCAAGCGGCGCAGAGAGCTATAGGTGATCTCGTCTTCGCCGGTCTCGTCGTTCTTGCGCGCGGTCTCGGTCAAGCGCGCGATTGAATCGTCGCGAAAACGGTTCTGATCGAGTTGAAACCAAATGTACCGCAGCGGATGGGGCGAGTTGTTGGTGTAGGTGGCGGTCAGCGACGCCTCAATCCGCTTGGCGTCTTCGTCTAATCGCACCTTAATGTCGTAGTCGACCGACTGCTGCCAGTACTGCGGCCCGGGTTCACCGGTGGCCGCGCGGTAGACGTTTGGCGTGGGCAGATCGACATCAAGCTGGCGGAACTTGTCCTCGAACACGCCCTTGGTCTGTGAGACCTCATTTGCGTCGACGCCCGCAAGACCGATCAGAAGCGCAAGACTTGCGGCCAAACAAACAACCAAACGCAGCATGTAGATGGTCCCCCAGCGACTCGCTCGCAGAATATGGCAAAATCTAGACACCTTCGGGGGGGCGCGTAAACCGTCCCCGGCGCAAAGTGGAATAGCGCGGTCGTGCTGAAAATCAGTGAACGTCGCGAAGCAATGTTGCACAAAGACGTTCACCGCACGCCAGGGAGAGCATGAGTGGCCAGAACTTTTAATGAGCAACGCACTCACACTTCGCTGATTTCTGCACTGGCGCGCGCGCGCTCAAAGTTTGGCTCCAAGCGCGTCGCCATCGAAGACGCAGATGGACGAAAACTGAGCTATGACGAGGTGTTTCGCGGCGCCTTTGCCATTGGCAACGCCCTGCGCGCCAAGACTGTGCGCGGTGAAGTCGTCGGCGTTCTGTTGCCCACTGGAGCCGGCGCGCTGGTGGCGTTTTTTGCGCTCCACGCCTTTGGCCGGATTCCAGGGATGCTGAATTTCACAGCCGGCTCGCGCAACCTGAAAGCTGCGCTCTCCATGGCCCAAATGAAAAGTATCGTGACCGCTCGGCGGTTTGTCGAGTTGGGCGAATTGCATAATCTCATTGCCGAACTGGAGAAGGACGTTGAGATCATCTTCTTGGAAGACGTCCGTGACGCCCTGACGCCGAAAGACAAGATGGTGGCTTTGGCTGGCGCCACCTTCCCGTCCCTCGTGGCTCAGCCCGGAACATGGCGTGACCCGGGTGTGTTTCTCTTCACATCGGGCACTGAGGGCGACCCCAAGGGCGTGGTTCTCTCGCACGCCAACATCATTGCCAATGTCGAACAGATCATGGCCCACGTGCCTGAACTGACCAGCGATGACGTCGTCTTCAACCCGCTCCCCACATTTCATTGTTTCGGACTCACCGCCGGCGCGCTGTTGCCTCTGCTGGCGGGCATCAAGGCCGTGTTTCACCCCAGCCCGTTGCACGTAAAGGACATTCCAAAGCGCATTCGCGAGACCTCGTCCACGATCCTGTTCGCAACGGACACGTTCGTGTCTCAGTACGCGCGCGCATCGGCGCCTGAGGACATGACGTCCCTGCGGTTTGCCGTGTGCGGTGCTGAACGGGTGCGCGATGAAACCCGCGCTCTCTTGCGCCGCAAGTTCGACGTGCCGTTGATCGAAGGCTATGGGGCCACGGAAGCCTCACCTGTGATCGCAGTGAACACGCCGTCGGACAATCGCCCGGGCACTGTCGGCACGCTTTTGCCAGGCATGGAGCACCGGCTGGAACCGGTGGAAGGCATCGCCAACGCGGGCCGTCTGTTCGTACGCGGCCCGAACGTCATGAACGGCTATGTGCACGTGTCAGCGCCTGGCGTCGTCGAACCTCCGGTGGACGGCTGGCATGACACCGGCGACGTGGTTTCGATCGACGAAGACGGCTTCATTTCCATCAAGGGGCGGGTCAAGCGCTTCGCCAAGATCGGTGGTGAAATGGTGTCCTTGGCGGTGGTGGAGAACTGCGCCTCGACGCTGTGGCCGGAAAACGCCCACGCGGCCGCCAGCGTGCCGGACCCGCGCAAGGGCGAACAGATCATTCTCGTGACCGATTGCCCGCACGCCAATCGCGCCGACCTGTTGGCGTTTGCCCAAAACCACGGCGTGCCTGAGCTGGCGGTCCCCCGCCGCGTGGTCCTCGTGACCGAGGTTCCACTTTTGGGCACTGGCAAAGTTGATTATGGCGCAGTGGGGCGTCTGGTTGCAGACGCTTCAAAACCCGCCACAGCGTCCGACGACACGGCCCCCGCCTCGACCTAAGCGCGTCCGCCCCGATCTCGGCGAGCCGTTCACCCGCACGTTCTAGATGTGGATGGCGCGGTCATAAGCGTCCAGCACGGCCTCATGCATCATTTCTGACAAGGTGGGGTGCGGGAAAACCGTTTCCATCAGCTCAGCCTCGGTGAGTTCGCCCGTCATGGCCACGGCATAGCCTTGGATCAACTCGGTGACTTCAGCGCCGACCATATGCGCACCCAGAAGCTCGCCCGTTTCGTCGTCGAACACGGTCTTCACCAGGCCCTCTGGCTCGCCCAGGGCGATCGCCTTGCCATTGCCCATGAACGGGAACCGCCCGACACGCACCTTACGGCCGCTGGCCTTGGCCTTCTCCTCGGTTAAGCCAACTGACGCCACCTGAGGCAGGCAATAGGTGCAACCTGGAATTTTGCTGACGTCGAGCGGGTGCGCTGTCTTGAGCCCGGCGATGGCTTCAACGCAGATGGTGGCCTCGTGACTGGCCTTGTGGGCAAGCCATGGCGGCCCCGTCAGATCCCCGATGGCGTACACGCCGTCAACGCCGGTGCGGCCATACCCGTCAACCACGACATGCGTTTTCTCCACTGAAACGCCGAGCGCCTCTAGCCCAAGCCCCTCCACATTCCCAACGATGCCAATCGCCAGCACCACGCGGTCTGCGGTCAGAGTTTCCTGCTTGCCGTCGGCCAACTTCAGAACGGCCTTCGCGCTCTGGCCCTTGACGTCAACGCGCTCCACCTGGGCCCCGGTGTGAATGGTCAAGCCCTGCTTTTCCAACGCCTTGCGCGCGAACCCTGAAATCTCTTCGTCTTCAACGGGCAGAATGCGGTCCATCATCTCGACCACAGTCACCTCAGCGCCCATTGTGGCGTAGAAGCTCGCAAATTCGATCCCAATGGCGCCCGAACCAATCACCAGCAGGCGCTTGGGCATGGTGTCAGGCACCATCGCTTCCTTGTAAGTCCAGATCACCTGACCGTCAGGCTCCAGACCAGCGGCCGGCAAGGTGCGCGCGCGCGCGCCAGTGGCCAGGATCACGTTTGCAGCCGTGTGTCGGCTTTCAACGCCCTTGGCCTGGTCCACGATCACGACTTCGGGCTTGTCTCCCGCGCGCGGCTCAAGGCGGGCCTCCCCGTTCAAGACGGTGATCTTGTTCTTCTTCATCAAAAACGCGACGCCATTAGAGAGCTGCTTGGCGACCGCGCGTGAGCGCGAGACGACCTTCTCAAGGTCAAACCGCGGCGCGTCACAAGCCAGGCCGAACTGCTCAGCATTGGCCATGAGATGGTAGATTTCGGAGGTCCGCAAAAGCGCCTTGGTGGGAATGCAGCCCCAGTTCAGGCACACGCCGCCCAGGTGCTCGCGTTCAACAATTGCGGTCTTCATGCCCAGCTGGGCGGCCCGTATCGCAGCGACATAGCCGCCTGGACCGGCGCCGATTACGATCAGATCAAACTGGGCCATTTCGTATTCTCCTGGCCGCCGCCGGAGCTGGCGGACGCACTCTCAATCAAGGGGCTGGCGCTTTCCGGCGTCTACTCCGCCAGCGCGTCGGCGTAGATGGTCTGCTTGGGCGCAGCGAACACGCGGTGCACCATGGGTTCGAAGAACTCAAGCGGCTCGGACGCATAGTCAGGGTCAAACGCGGCTTGATCATAGGCCTCGCAAAAGTGCGCGCAGGCGGCGTAGTGCGGATGATCCTTGAAGCCATCGCGCATGTTCCGGTCCATGCCGATGTGATGGAAGAAATAGTAGCCTTGGAAGACGCCGTGATTGGCGCAAATCCAATGGATTTCTTCACTCACGAACGGCTTGATAATCGCGGCGGCAACGTCGGGATGGTTGTAGGAACCAAGCGTGTCGCCAATGTCGTGCAGCAGAGCCATCACGACATATTCCTCGTTCTGGCCGTCGCGGTGAGCGCGGGTGGCGGTCTGGAGGCAATGGCTCAGACGATCAATCGGAAAGCCGCCATAGTCGCCGTCGAGTTCCTTCAAGTGAGCTAAGACCCGGTCGGGAAGCTTCTGCGCGAACGGGATGAACTCCTCAACAATCGCTGACCAGTCTTCCGCCGTCCCCTCCGTCATGGCGCGAAACTGGGCGCGCGGCGCGTCACTTGAACTCATGAGTCTTCCTCCCCGGCTTGGCGCGCAACCTTGCCTGGTGCGCATCGCTTCGCCCAATTAGGCCTTGTCACGCCCCGATCAGGCAAGGCCGAACGCGCCACGCACCCCGTCAATGAGGAACTGCGCTGACAGGGCGGCCAAGATCACGCCAAGGATCCGAGTGACCATGGCGGCAATGGTGTCGCCCATGACGCGCATCAACAACCCAGACGCCAAGAACGCCGCCAAACAGACCAGCAGGATCAGCCCCGCGGCAACTAGAACCAGCCCCTGCTCCATCGGACTGGCGGTGTTGTTCATGAACAGGAGCATTGAGGCGATCGCGCCGGGCCCCGCCAGCATCGGAATCGCCATGGGAAACACCGAGATGTCGGCGGGCGGATGCTCACCATCCTCGCCCATCAGCGCTTCGGCGCGTTCTTCGCGACGTTCAGTGCGTTTCTCAAACAGCATGTCCAACGCCATCAAGAACAAGAGCACGCCGCCGGCAATTCTGAACGCGTCGAGCGACACGTGCAGATGCCCCAGGAGCCAGTTCCCGCCAAACGCGAACCCCACCAAAATGACAAATGCGATTAGCACCGACTTAAACGCCATGGCGCGGCGATGCGCAGCGCTCGCGCCTGTGGTCAGGCTTGCGAAAATCGGAAGAATACCGGGCGGATCGATCACCACAAAGAAGGTCACGAGCGCCGTCACGAACAGCTCTTGCATCACCAATGTCCTTGAATGAAGGGCGGCGGAGCAACGGACCAGGTCAAACGTCTTTCAGCCAATGCCTGTCGTTACCAATGCTCGGCGACAGGGGCAATTGCCTGATTGCAATGCGGCTATGCGTTAAATCAAGGCCCCGTGACGCACTTGAAGCAACGAAGGCCCGACCAGCTAGGTTCCTGTGCCACGTGCGCACGCCAGGACGTGGCCCTCAAAGACCGCCCCGATCACCAGCGTATCGCCCACATAGGCCCCCACGCTGGCGGCGTTGATCAGCCCCGTGTCGTCGTAGAACAGCGTTTCAACGTCGCCGCTGGCTGGATCAAGTCGAATGACGTGCGACGGTGAAATGGCGTTTGCGTCACCAACGTGGGCTAGAAAATCGAGCGCGCGCGGATGGGCGCCGATGAGCAACCGGCCCTGCGCGTCGAGTTCAATGTTGTCCGGCATCGTGTCGACAGCCAGCCGATCTTGCCGCGTCAGCTCACCTGATTGCGGTGCGCGGTCAAATACGCTCACCCGACGCCCCATCGCCTCGGCGACATAGAGCGTGCGCCCGCCGGGGCTCACGGCCACGCCATTGGCAAACACCAGGCCTTCCGCAACCAGTGACCCGCTCTCACCGTCAAAATAGCTGACGCTGGTCAGGGGCAGGGCCAGGTAGGTTTCCAAAACTGCGCCCAGGCCCCCGGCAAACCGTCGATCATTGCTGGCGTAGAACGCGCGCGGCCCCACCGCGACCAGATCATTGGGCGACAAGAGGGCGTCGTGACGGATCGTTTCGGCGTGTGTCAGCATTCCTGCACCGCCGACGTCGAAAATTTCGACCGTGTGCCCGCCGCTGCGTGGGTGATTGATCACGAAGAGACGTTGCGCGCCATCCTCCCCGGTCCATAGGCTTATCCCATGCGGGTGAAAATCAGCCGGAGCGTCGTTGGAAACACGCTCCGCCCTGCGCCGATCTGGCGCTGCGGAGAAGTCAATCAGATAGATGCCGCCTGGCTGGGGATCCTCAGATCGCCGATCAGCGGCTGACACAAAGACATGTTGGCGATCTGGATCAACGGCAATGTCTTCTGTGCCCGCAAACACATCAATCTGGGTGCATTGCGTCGCGCCTGTCGCTTCGCGGCTGATCAAGACACCTGACGCGCGCAAGACGGTTGAGCCTGCGATGACGCCCAAGACAATGCAGACGATGAGTACGACGCCAAGAAATATCCGCACGCTGAATCCCCAGATCGTCTCTGACTCGTGTCTCCTGAACCCTATACCCTAGAGACGCGAGCGCGCCCGACCTTCCACAAGACGCTGCGTCCTGCGGCGTCCCACTAGAGAAGCATCGTCTCCGGATCTTCGACAAGGCGCTGGAAGGCTTGCAAGAATTGAGCGCCAATCGCGCCATCCACGACCCGGTGATCGCACGTCAGAGTGATCGACGCCAAGGTTGCGATCGCGACCGCCCCGTCCTTGACGATGGGGCGTTGATCGCCCGCCCCAACTGACATGATCATCCCTTGCGGCGCATTGAGAATGGAAGCGAACGACTTGATGCCGAACATGCCGAGGTTCGAGATCGAGAACGTGCCGCCTGAATACTCTTCCGGCATCAGCTTACGGTCGCGCGCGCGCTGAGCGAGGTCCTTCATCTCTTGCGAGATTTGCGACATGCCCTTGGCCTCGGCGCGGCGAATGATCGGGGTGATGAGCCCCCCTTCTATCGCCACGGCGACGGCAATATCTGAGCTGTGGTGGTACAAAATGCCGTCCGTGGAATAGGAGGCGTTGGCCGCGGGCACTTTCTGCAGCGCCAAGGCGGCCGCGCGGATGAGAAAATCGTTCACGGAGATTTTCACGCCATCGTCGGCCAGGCGCCCGTTGAGACGCTTGCGCTGCGCCAGAAGCTGATCCAGCGCGACGTCGATTGTCAGTGGAAAGTGCGGCGTGTCGCGGAAGCTGTCGGTCATGCGCCGCGCGATGGTTTTGCGCATCCCGTCGAGCGGCACCAAATCGTACGAGCCTTCAGGAACACCCATGGCGTGCAAGTCGGTGAGCGAGGGCAAGTGGGCGGCGCCGGGGACAGAGAGCGCCTGGCCAGCTCCGGCTCCCGCAGCATGTGAGCGCGCCGCAGCACTGGGCGCTGACGGCGACGCCTGCGACGCCGCGTCCGCCTGCACCGCGTACCCGGAGGCGCGCGCCGCTTCGATGTCCTTCTTGATGATGCGCCCGCCCGGTCCGGAGCCCGTCAGGGCCGCCAGGTCGATCCCATCAAGGGCGGCGAGCCGGCGGGCCAGTGGTGACGCCTTGATGCGGTCTCCCGAGGCGTTCGCGCCGGCAGCCGGTGTTTCAGCGCCACGCGACGCTCCATTGGCTGCTGAGGCTTGACCGGGAGCGGACGACCCGCTGGCGGGTGAGGTTGGCGTGGGGCGCGTCGCAGATTGAGCATCGCCCGCCGCGCTCGCCGCGCCCACCGCACCTGGCGCGGCGGTGAGGGCGTCTGCGTCTTCACCCTCTTCCAACAGCAGCGCTATGACAGCGTTGACCTTCACGCCCTCACGACCGGCCTCGACCATGATCTTGCCGATCACCCCCTCGTCGACCGCCTCGACTTCCATCGTCGCCTTGTCGGTTTCGATCTCTGCAATCACGTCGCCAGAGCGCACCGTGTCGCCCTCCTTAACGTGCCAGGCAGACAAGGTGCCCTCCTCCATGGTCGGCGAGAGAGCGGGCATTAGGATTTCGATCGGCATGTCAGTTCCTCAGCCTTGAGGCGGGAGCGCGGGTGTGATGGTTCAGGTCGACGACGATGTGGCCAATGGATCGTCGCCATAGCGATTGGGGCCAGTGCGACCCGGCGAGACGTACAACAGAACGAACTGGGCGACGACAAATCCGGCAAAGCCCACAAATCCAATCAGTGACGCCAGACGCATCACCCCGGACGGCTCGGCCAGGACGGGCTCTGCCACGGTGAAATCTACGCCCGAGACGTAGGGCAAGATGGCCATCATCAGGCACGACATCTGGGCCAACATGAAGTGAAGCACCCACCAGCCCGACAAGGATCGGTCATGGAAGCGCTTGGCCTGGATCGCGACAGTTGGCCAAAGGGCGGCAAACATCAGTGCTCCGCCCAACGGGCCCGGAGAACCAGGCTGCGCGCCCAGGACGCTGCGGTCGATCATCCCAGCCAGAATTGAGATCGCCAGATACGGCAGGAAGTACCAAAGCCATATCTGACGGCGCGAGACACGTCCCTTACCGGAGAACAGAAATTCGCTCAGCATCATCTCTACGCCCTAGCGACCTTCCAGCGTTCGCCAGACCGCCGCTACAATGTCGTCGACACCGGGCAGAGACAGCGCTTCGAGATTGGCCGCGTAGGGCAAGGGCACGTCCGCCTGATGCACGCGTTCGGGCGGGGCGTCCAAGTAGTCGAACGCTTCTTGCGTCACAGTGGCGGCAATCTCCGCCCCGACGCCGAACCGGCGCCAGCCCTCTTCCGCCGTAACAAGGCGGTTGGTTTTCATCACGCTCGACACCACCGTGTCGGTGTCCAGCGGCCTGATGGTGCGCAGATCAATCACCTCTGCATCCACGCCCGCGTTCGCCAGCTGTTCTGCCGCCTGCAACGCAAATCCGACCATGCGTGAATGGGCGACGATGGTCACGTCCGCCCCTTCCCGACGCACGCGCGCCTTACCAATCGGCAGAACCCAGTCATCCACTTCGGGCACGTCGAACGCCTCGCCGTACATCAGCTCGTGCTCAAGGAAGACAACCGGATTGGGATCGCGGATGGCGGCCTTCAAGAGCCCCTTGGCGTCGGCGGCGTCGTAAGGGGCAATCACCTTCATGCCCGGCACTTGGCCATACCAGGCCGAAAAGTCCTGGCTGTGCTGCGCCCCCACGCGCGACGCTGCTCCGTTGGGGCCGCGAAAGACGATTGGGCAGCCCATTTGACCGCCGGACATGTAGAGCGTCTTAGCGGCCGAATTGATCAGATGGTCGATCGCCTGGAGGGCAAAGTTGAACGTCATGAACTCTACAATGGGTCGCAGGCCGCCAAACGCAGCGCCCACGCCCAGGCCTGCAAAGCCGTGCTCGGTGATGGGCGTGTCCACGACCCGGCGGGCGCCAAACTCCTGCAGTAGCTCACGACTGACCTTGTAGGCCCCCTGATACTCGGCAACTTCCTCGCCCATCAGAAACACGGTCTCGTCGCGCCGCATCTCCTCGGCCATCGCATCGCGCAACGCATCGCGCACCGTCGTGGAGACCATCTTCGCGCCGGCGGGAACATCGGGATCAGGTGCGACTGAGCGGATGGGCGCGGTGCGGCCGGTGCGCGCCTCAGCGCTTGCAGGGGCCTGCGCCGGGGCTTTGGCGGGGACAGGAGACGTGGCGGCTGATTCACTGGGAGCCGCCCCGGCGTCCGCGTCCTCGCCTTCCAACACCGCGATCACAGCATTGACCTTCACGCCCTCTGATCCGGCGGGCACCACAATCGTTTTCAGCACACCCTCGTCAACGGCTTCGACTTCCATCGTGGCCTTGTCCGTCTCAATCTCCGCGATGACGTCGCCAGCGCGAATGGTGTCGCCCTCCTTGACCGTCCACTTGGCAAGCGTGCCCTCCTCCATCGTGGGCGACAGGGCCGGCATAAGAATCTCAACGGACATTCAAGTGTTCCTTATCGCGCCGCGCGGGCGGCCTTCTTAGCGATGTAGGCGAAGACGAGGCTCCACGCCGCAAACGAGGCGATCAGCCGAAAGACAACCACGGCTGCGCCAAATCCCCAACGCTGCGCGGGATCATACGCAGGTGCGTGAGAGAACGGCGCCGCAAACACGTCAAAAACGTCAAACAAGGCGCCCTTGATCGCCTGTTCAGCGAAGAAGGACAGAGATTGAACGCGTGTCGGGGCCGCATCGAAGGGCGCGTAGAGGCCATGCTTTCCCGCCGCGAACAACAGCCCCGCCGACAGGGCGATGAGTATGGCAACGAAAACCAAGCCAATGATGACCGATCCCAGAACCGTGGCGTCGGACTGACCGTCTTGCGCGGCGCGCACGAAATCCAACCGCGCCCGCATCGCTAGAAGCGTCAAAATTACGAGCGCTACGGCGCTGACCAGGTCGAGGCCAAGCGTGACCGGGGCCGGAGCCCAGCCCAAAGGGGACCAAAGAGCGGCCAGTGACGCGCAGGCGCCGCCCACCACACCGATGCTGATGGCAATGTCTCGCGACCCCTCACTCATGCCCTACTTTCAGCCCAAGATCGATTGAGACGCGCGCGTCCGCGCCCGTGGTTGATGGATTGATCGCCTAACCCACATCTTAAGACGCCACAAGCTGCGCCGCACCACGCGCCGCCGTCACCCTGCGCCAAGACGCGCTCGCATCGCTTCGCCCACATTGATGAGCGCGTTCAACGGCCGGATCATGACTTCAAAGCGCACGGCGCGACCCGCCTCATCCACCGTAATCCGGTCAATGCCGACAAGGCCGCGCCCACTGATGACGGCCTCGAACTCAAGGATCAGATCGTGTCCGCCCGGATCGATCCAGTCTCTGCGGTAGGTGAAGTCGGTGACGCAGCCGAAGAACGCGCGCACCACGTGAGGCGCATAACCGGGTGCAAGAGGCAGCTTCCAGACAACAGGCGAAACCATCTCGCAGTCAGGCGCGAAGAAGGGATCGATCTCGTCGATCGCCTTTCGCTCAAACATGTCGTGCCAGGCGGCGAGGAACCGGACGGCGGGCGCTTCTTGATCGGGAGGTGCGTTAGGCGTCGACAAGGACATCGGTCCAAAGTTCGGCCGGATCAGGTTCTGGGCTGGCCTTGGCGTACTCGGCGGCGTCGTTCACGATCGCCTTGATTTCCCGGTCAATCGCCTTCAGCGCGTCCTCGTTGCTCCAGTCCGCGGCCAGCAGCATGTCCTTGGCGTGCTCGATCGGATCAGAGGTGTCGCGCACCTCGTTGACTTCGTCGCGGGTGCGATACTTGGCCGGATCAGACATCGAATGGCCGCGGTAGCGATAGGTCTTCATTTCCAAAAGCACCGGATCGCCGCTGCGCGCTTTGGCGACCGCGCGCACGCCCGCATCGCGCACCGACAACACGTCCATGCCATCCACTTCTTCGCCCTCAATGCCAAACGAGGCGCCTCGGCGATGCAAGTGGGTTTCAGCTGAGGCGCGCCTCACCGACGTACCCATGGCGTACTGGTTGTTTTCAATGATGAAAATGACCGGCAAGCCCCAGAGTTTAGCCATGTTAAAGGTCTCGTAGACCTGACCCTGGTTTGCGGCGCCGTCGCCAAAATACGTCAGGCTCACCCTGTCAGACCCGCGGTACTTGTTGGAGAAGGCCAGCCCGGCGCCGATGGGCACCTGGGCCCCGACAATGCCGTGGCCGCCGTAAAAGTTTTTCTCACGGCTGAACATGTGCATGGATCCGCCCTTGCCGCGCGACAAGCCGCCGGCCCGGCCCGTCAGCTCCGCCATGACGCCCTTGGGATCCAGTCCACATGCGAGCATGTGACCATGATCTCGGTAGCCGGTAATCACCTGATCGCCGTCGCCAATGGTGGATTGCATGCCCACCACGACGGCCTCTTGTCCGATGTAGAGGTGGCAGAAACCGGCGATGAGACCCATGCCGTAGAGCTGTCCGGCTTTTTCTTCAAACCGACGGATCAAGAGCATGTCGCGGTAGAACTGCGTCAACTCGGTCTGATTGGTACGATTGGTGTCGGTATTGGCCATCTTACTCCCCACGCGGTCTTGCGATCCGGCCGCTTAGACGCTCATGCCTGACGCGAGACTAGGGTGCTCGGCCCGCCGCGTCCACGCTCGGCACGCGCAATGTCGCGGGCAAGGCGGCGGCGGGGATGATCACGTCATGGGGGTGGGCCACTCCGGCCAGAGCGCGCGCGCGCTCGTCGAGGAAGTCGAGATCAAGGCTCTCTTCGCGCAGGCGCGCTGCGCGGCTCTCCATTGTCGATCGGTCGGCGCGTAGGTCCGCAAGCTGGCTTTCGAGACGGGCAATGTCGCGCTTGTACCCGACCCAGGCCAAAACGCCCTGGGAACCAGTCATGGCGTGGGCTGCAAAATAGGCGATAAGCGAGAGCGCGGCGAGCGACGGAGCCCAGCGCAGAAGCGTTGTCATGGTCTGCCTCAACGTGAAGTTGACTCAGACCGAATCATGTCGGCGTTAACGAGAAGTTACGCAGCCTGATCACTGTGAACGTAGCGCAGAATCCGCGGGTCCAGACCCGTCGCCTCATGCGCCAGATAGTTCACGAGCGCCTGCTTGAGCGGATCAAGCGCGTCTGGGTCACCAAGCTTGACGACCAACCAGGACGCTTCAGCCGCGTCAATCACACCGGGCGTGGCTCCCCCGAAGAGAACATAAGACGTCACCGCCTTAACAAAGAGATCGCGCCAGGCGTGAGGGCTGGCTTCAGCGTCGAGGCTCAAGTGGAGCGCAAACACCACTTCGGCCTCTGCACGCGTGATGGCGATCCCCGAATCGCCCGCTGGTCCATAGAGAACACGCCGCAACAGCATGATCTCTTCCTCGTCGATCTCCCCGTCGGCGCTCACCGTGGCAAACACCGCATCAAGGGCGAAGGCGCGCAGCGAGACGGGCAGATCAACCGGCCGATCAAAAATCCGCGCGAGGACGCGCCGCTCCACGACATCAAGCACGCGTCCAGATTCTGCCTGGAACGCCAGAATGAGCGCTTGGGCGTCCTCTTCTGGCAAGCTGGCGTCGACATCGGACCAGGCGAACGTGCGCCCGCACCCGCTCGTTTTCTCGATGGGCAGCATGGTCGTTGCTAGCCGCCCCACGGCGCCGGCGTAGTCAGGACGATAGTCAGCGCCCCAATCGGGCGTTTCACGCTGTACGCCATAGTAGTCGGCCAGGGCCGTGACCATCAGGTCGCTCCAGGACGGCACGCTGGCGAGGCCGGCGTTGGCGCGATGAAGGTGCAGGAGGGCGCGCGCCTCTTGGGCATTGACAGCGCCGTCAGCGTAGATGGCGCGGCGCAAGGCGGCAATCTGATCCACACCGACGGCGTAAGGATCTGAGAAGCTCGCCAGTACGTCTTGAACCGATTGCCCCATCACCGCGCTCCTTCTGAGGTTAAGGTGCGCAGAGACTAGATTGGCGACTGAAAAGGCTCGGTTAAACGGATCGTTCTAATTGTCGGTTTCAGCCAAAAAGGCGCCGCGACCGGCATAGACCGCCATGTCGCCCAACTCTTCTTCGATCCGCAAAAGCTGATTGTACTTTGCAGTGCGATCAGCGCGCGCCAGTGATCCGGTCTTGATCTGTCCGCAGTTGGTCGCCACAGCAAGATCGGCAATCGTGACGTCCTCGGTCTCGCCTGAGCGGTGCGACATCACCGCCGCATAGCCAGCCCGGTGCGCCAAATCCACGGCGTCGAGTGTCTCAGACAGCGTGCCGATCTGATTGACCTTGACCAGAATGGCGTTGGCCAGCGCCCGATCGATGCCGTCGAGAAGGCGTTCAGGATTGGTCACAAACAGATCATCGCCGACCAGCTGCACACTGTCGCCGCAGCGTTCGGTCAGCTGAGCCCAGCCATCAAAATCGTCCTCGGCCATGCCATCTTCAATCGAGGCAATCGAGTAAGACTTGGCCAGATCGGCCAGGTAATCGACCATGCCCGCCGAATCGAGCCGCTTGCCCTCGCCCGCCAACGTGTAGACGCCGTCAGCGTAGAACTCTGTCGAAGCGACATCCAACGCCAGGCGCACGTCGCGCCCTGGCTGGTAGCCGGCGTCCTCTATGGCGCTGAGGATGAAATCAAGCGCGGCCGACGCGGAAGCCAGATCGGGCGCGAAGCCGCCCTCGTCGCCAACGTTGGTGTTTAAGCCCGCCGCCTTGAGCTTGGCTTTGAGGGCGTGAAAGACCTCAGCGCCGCACCGCAAGGCTTCGCTAAACGAGGCCGCGCCCACGGGCGCGATCATGAACTCTTGAATGTCGATGGGATTGTCGGCGTGGGCGCCGCCATTGATGATGTTCATGAGCGGCGTCGGCAGGGTGCGCGCTGAGACGCCGCCAACGTAGCGATAGAGCGGTTGCGCGTGCGCGCCGGCGGCCGCCTTTGCCAGAGCCAGAGACACGCCCAGGATAGCGTTTGCGCCCAGGCGAGACTTGTTCGGCGTGCCGTCAAGCCCGATCAGAATGTCGTCAATGCGGCGCTGGTCTTCAGCATCCATGCCGCCGATTGCGTTGAAGATTTCCGAGTTGACCATGTCAACAGCGCGCTGGACGCCCTTGCCCAGATAGCGCGGGCCGCCGTCGCGCAGCTCATGGGCTTCATGAGCGCCTGTAGACGCGCCCGACGGGACGGCGGCTCGACCATGCGAGCCGTCTTCCAACGTCACGTCCACTTCAATGGTGGGGTTGCCCCGACTGTCGAGAATTTCTCGCGCCAGAATGTCTACGATGCCGGTCATGGTTGGCCCCTTGCCGCGTATCCGCTGGGGCGGGTCCTAGCCGAGCGCGCAGATTCTGAAAAGCCCGCGCAGCGATGCTCAGTCGTCTTTTGGCTCGATCACCTGGCGTCCGCGATACATGCCGGTCTTCAAGTTGACATGATGCGGGCGGTGCAGCTCGCCGTCCTGATCTTCGGTGAAGACCGGCTTTGAAAGGGAGTCGTGAGCGCGCCGCATGTTGCGCTTGGACTTTGTGGTTTTCCGCTTAGGGACGGCCATACCGGCTCTCCGCTTGTGGTGTCGGCCCGGCCGTCCGGGCGATCCGATGGAAGCCGCGTCGTTTACGCCAGCCAGACCTGGGGCGCAAGCCCTTCCAACCTGAACGAACTGCGCGCCGCTATCCGTCGATGTCGCCTCCCATGCTGGAACGCGAGGTGACAACCGTACCAGCGCCGCTGATGTCGACGATGCCGCCCATGCTGGCCGACATTGCTTTCGACGCGCTGGCGCTGGCTTCGACCTCGCCGCCCATGCTGGCGCGCGCTGACACCGCCTCGCACAACAAGCCGCCCGCTTCAATGATGGCGCCGCGGGCCGCTCGGGCTTCGAGCGTCGAACAGCCGCCGGAGAGCTTCAAAATCGCGCCGTTTGTCGCCGCCGCATTAACCGCCTGCACGCCAAACCCGCGCGCCTCAACCTGCGCGCCGTTCGAAGCGCGCACATCGTTCAAGGTTTCCACGGTCACAATCACGGTCGCGTTGTAAACGCTCGTGGACGTGAAAAGCCCGGCCCAGCTTCGCCTTGGACCCACGGTGAGCACGCCGCCTTCAATGCGGGTGCGCAACCGGGAGGCGTGCACCTCGTCGCCCTCGATGCGCACGCTCTGGGACGATGCGCCGACCTGGACCTTCACCACCGCCCCGTCGCGCGCATGCACTTGGGTGAAGGTCTCGGCCTGCGTTGTGGCTGAACTGCCCCCAGCGGTCATGCCGCCAGCGGCGAGGACAAGCGCCATCGTTGCGAACTTAGGGGTACGGGATTGTGCGGTCATGATGCGGTCTCCAACGTTGAAAAGGGTTGGCGTTAGCGAGAGATGGTTGAGGCGACGCGCACCCGTCCGCCTGATGATGAACTGACCGAGGTTGCGCGCCCGGCGCCGGTCAACGAAACAAAGCCGCCAGAGGCGGAGGCCACGTCCGCGGTCACATTGGCTTGAACCCGCGTCCCGCCGCCGCTTTCAGCGCGCGCATAGACGACATCGCACGCCAGCGCTTGCGCGGTCACCCGGGCGCCTGACGTGGCGCGCACGTTCAAGCTTCCACATTCGCCAGACATGCTGACGCGGGCGCCGCCCGTGGCGACAACGCTCACGTTCTCTTCGCGACGGTCGCGCACGACAAGCCGGGCGCCCGAAGCGGCTGCGAATTCGTTGACTTGTGGCGCGGAGACGTAGACGAGGCCCCGGCCAGCAAACAAGCTGCGCCAGCCCGAACCGCCCTCCCCGCCCAGAGACACGTAAAGCGTGCCGTCGGTGACCTCGGCCTGAATGCGCGCCAGTGAGGTCGCAGATCCTTCGGCGCGCACAGAGGTTGAGACCCCGGCCTCCACAATGACGCGTACGCCCGCCGAAGCGTCAATGCTGGTGAACTCCGCAACGTCAAATGCGCGTTCTTCTGCGCTGGCGCTGGGAGGCGCGGCTGTGCTCAAGGCGATAAACAGGACAAACCCGAAGAGTGGGATGAACCCGGCGCGCATCAGACGAGGCGCCCTATGGTGCTGGATGACGGCGGCCATGAACGCGCTCCCCTTCACGTGTTGCAACTCACGCCCATTCGCGCCACATCGGCGCGACTGACGTGTCAGCTTGTAGGGATGATGCATCTGGAGGCGCATCTGGATGCGCGGCGTTCCAGTTTTATCCGACTGCGACTACGGGAGGCGGACACCCGCGTCGGCTACACAAGGCGGCTCTGCTCAATGGCGGCGGCAATGAAGCTGGCAAAGAGCGGATGGGGCGCAAACGGGCGCGATTTCAGTTCTGGATGATACTGCACCCCGATGAACCAGGGATGGTCCGCCAGTTCGACAATCTCCGGCAGCCGACCATCAGGCGACATGCCCGAAAACACCACGCCCACTCTCTCCAAGGGCTCAATGAATTCGGCGTTGACCTCATAGCGGTGACGATGGCGCTCTGAGACTTCCAAAGTTCCGTAGATTTCAGCGACACGGCTGCCCGGCTTGAGATGAGCCGTATATGCCCCGAGCCGCATCGTGCCGCCCTTATTGTCATGCTCGGTCCGGGTTTCCATGACGTTGCCGCGGGTCCATTCCGACATCAGTCCGACCAGCGCTTGTCCTTGAGGTCCGAACTCTGACGTCGACGCGTCCTCAATTCCGGCCAGGGAGCGCGCCGCCTCAACCACCGTCAGCTGCATCCCGTAGCAGATGCCAAAGCACGGGATTTTGCGTTCGCGCGCAAAGCGCGCCGCGCGCATCTTGCCACGGGCGCCGCGCTCGCCGAATCCGCCGGGCAGTATCACGCCGTGGACCCCCTCCAGAATATCGAGCGGCGCAGTGTCGTCGTCGAACGCTTCTGAATTGATCAAACGGATGTCGACACGCGCCCGATTGGCCAGACCGCCGTGGGTCAGCGCTTCCATGACCGACTTATAGGCGTCCGGGACATCGGTGTACTTGCCCACCAGCCCGATCGTCACAGAGCCGTCAGGCTGCCGCAGAGCGTCAGAAACGGCGTTCCAGCGCGACAAGTCGGGCGGCGGCGCGTCGTCGATGCGAAAGTGGCGCAATACTTCGGTGTCCAGCCCGGCGGCGTGATAGGCGGCCGGCACGTCGTAGATGTGGCCCAAGTCACGCGCTTCGATCACGCTTGAAACCCGCACGTTGCAGAAGCTGGCGATTTTTTTGGTTTCAGTCTCAGGGATGGCGCGGTCGCACCGGCACAACAGCACATCGGGTTGAATGCCGATCGAGCGCAGCTCCTTAACCGAGTGCTGGGTTGGCTTGGTTTTCATCTCACCGGCCGACGGAATGTAGGGCAGCAAGGTGAGGTGGATGAAGACGGCGGCCTCGGGGCCCAACTCCTGGCCCAGCTGACGAATGGCCTCAAAGAACGGCAAGCCCTCAATGTCGCCGACCGTGCCGCCGATCTCGCACAGGACGAAATCAACGTCTGGGCCGGCGTCGGCCTTGACGAACTTCTTGATGGCGTCAGTGACGTGGGGGATGACCTGAATGGTGGCGCCCAAGAAGTCGCCCCGTCGCTCCATCTGCAAGATCTGACGGTAAATCTGGCCGGTGGTCACATTGTCGGACTTGGCCGCCGACACGCCGGTAAAGCGCTCATAGTGGCCCAGATCGAGATCGGTCTCGGCTCCATCGTCGGTGACATACACCTCGCCGTGTTGGCGCGGCGACATCGTGCCCGGATCCACGTTGAGATAAGGGTCAAGCTTGCGCAGGCGCACGCCATAGCCGCGCGCCTGAAGGAGCGAGCCGAGAGCGGCTGACGCGATGCCTTTTCCAAGTGAAGAGACCACGCCGCCGGTGATGAAGATATACCGGGTCATGGGGAGACCTGTTTACACGAGATTCGCGCCGCGCCACCCCGCAAACTGATGCGGACGCGAAAAGCGCTGTCATTTGCATAGAAACGCGCGGCGTGCCTGCTTACTGCCGGCGGGGCTACTCGTCTCGCGGCACTGTTGGCTCAGTGGGCAACTCAAGCTCGAGCGGAGCCACCGGCGCCAGAGGATCGACCTCTAAACCCTCAACGATCGAGGTGTCGCGCTCTCCGCCGATTCCGGAGAGAGCCGCCAAGGCGATGCTGGTCATAATGAAGCCAGCGCCCAGGATCGAGGTTGACCGCGAGAGCGCGTCGCCAGCCGCACGCCCTGACATCAGCCCGCCAGGGCCGCCGCCCATGCCAAGCGCGCCGCCCTCGGACCGTTGCAGCAAGATCGTTGCGATCAGCCCAAGGGCCAGAAAAATGTGAATCACAAGAACAACGGCTTGCATGCGAACCTCTCGTGGGGATCTGACACGCGCGCGCAACGCTCAGCGTATCCGGAGCCCGGCTATAGCCGCCTCACCGCCCCGCGTCCAGAGATCCCGGTCAGCGCTGACACCGGAAGATCGCCCTAAGACGCCTTGGCAAGCCGCGCTTTCACCGCGCCCAGGACGTCTTCAAGTTCGCCGGCAATGGCGTCTGCCGCCATTTCACCGGCGCAGGCGCGATAGACGCCCATCGCCAAGTCCCGAACCAGCAAGAGGTCACGATCAGACGCCTTGCGCGCCCGGCTTGCGCGATCAGCCACCCGCGTCAGGGCGCGGGCAATCTCTATTGCCTCAGGGTTGCCGCTGCGGCCCACCCGGGCCGACAAGTCGCGCGCCAAACCGCCAAATTCTCGCCGACCGGAGGCGGCCTCCTCCCCGTCGAGCGCCAGGCGCGCAGAGGTAACCATCCGCATCGCCACACGCCGAATGCGCTCCTGGCCGACGGCGTCTTGGGCGCGGCGAATCTCACGTTCGACGGTCTGGAGCGCCTCAGGCCCTTGCATGCATACAAGGTTCAGCGTGTTTGGCGGTGAGATCAGGTCGGTCGCGGCGTGGCGTGCTGCGTCACGCCGGCATGGGCCAATGTAGTCGCTGGTCACGACAAAGTCCTTGCGCCCCCGAACCAGAGTGCGCAGGCGGTCGCCCAACGCATTGATGGAATAGGGCCGCAAGAGAAGATCATCGGCTCCGCATTCCAAAACACGGCGCACCGCGCTGTCCTCGTGCGCCCAAGACGTCAGAACCACAACCATGAAGGGATTGGTTCCGATTTCGCCGTTGCGCAGGCGATGCGTGATTGAGCAAATCGGGTCGTCAGGACCTGACGCCTCGCCAACCAGAAGTTCAAAATCATCCTGCGCCAACGCCTCGGCGAGATCGGCGTCATTCGAGACTGATCTGATTTTTCTGAATCCAACCGACGACAGGCATCTCCGGCTCAACCGAAGATTGGCCACGATGGGGTCGTAGAGAAGGACCGCCGCGTTCTCGGGCGCACCATCGATCATGCCGTCGTCTCCTTGTAGGCCCGCCACAAAATTCTAGGGCAAGCCAACCCTCAGAGCATGACCGCAATGTGTTGACGCCTCGCTAGAGACCGCTGTGAAAATCGCAGCCAGCGTTAACGCTATGCGGCCGCAATGATGGCGGAGAATGAGTCCGCCTTCAGCCCCGCCCCCCCAATCAAACCGCCATCGATATCTGGCAGCGCCAACAAGTCTCGGGCGTTCTCCGGCTTCATTGAGCCACCGTAAAGAATGCTGACGCCGTCGGCGGCCGACGCGCCCCAGGCGCCTGTAAGTGTCTTGCGCAGGTGGGCGTGCATGGCCTGGGCGTCTTCGGGCGCGGCCGTCTTTCCGGTGCCGATGGCCCAGATGGGTTCATAGGCGACGATGACCGGATGATCTGGCGCGGCGGCGGGAAGCGACGCGATCATCTGGCGCGCCACCGTCGCCAGGGCGTCGCCACGTTCGCGCACCTCCAAGCTTTCTCCCACGCACACTATTGGCGTCAGGCCCGCCTTGAGTGCAGCGACCACGCGCAGCTGCACGTCAGCGTCGGTTTCTCCCATCTCGCGGCGTTCTGAGTGCCCCAGGATGACAAGCTTGGCGCCGGCGTCGACCAGCATGGCCGGGCTGATTTCGCCCGTGTACGCGCCGGAGGGCTCGGGGTGGCAGGTCTGCCCGCCGACTTGCACGCGTGAGCCGGCGAACGCGCGCGCCATATCCGCCAAGAGCGTGGCCGGCGGGCACACGACGACATCAGCTGTCGTGTCTTGCAGCGCGCCGTCGCTCAGCGCCGCCTTGAGCTCTTCGGCAAAGCCAAGATGGGCTTGCAAGCCGTTCATTTTCCAGTTTGCAGCGAGAATGATTGATCGCGTCATGCGTGTCTCCGAGGGCACGCGCCAAAACTTGAGCGCGCAGATGTGGTTGTCGGCGCTCAAGAGCACGATTAGCGTGCGCCCGCGCCCGCCGTTCGGCGTCAAGGTCAGGTTCTCATGCTTAACTCGCTTCGCGCTGCTGCAAAATCTCCCGCCGCTTTGCTTCTTATTGGGCTTCTCGTTCTCAGCTTCGCGGTCTGGGGCGTTCAAGACATCTTCACCGGCGCCAGCGGCACGTCCGCTGCGCGCGTGGGAGAGACGCGGGTCACAGAACGCGCCGTACGCCAAGCATTTGATCGCGAAGTGGAACGCATTGCGCGACAGTCGAGCGGAGTTTTCAACGCCGAGCAGGCGCGCATGTTTGGGCTCGACCGTCAGGTCGTCAACACGCTGGTGAGCCAGGCGGTTCTCGATGAAAAGGCCCGGCGGCTCAACCTAGGCGTGACGGACACCGACGTTCTCAATGTCGCGCGAGAGATCCCGGCGTTTCGCGACCCGCTAACGGGCGTGTTCGATCCGGCCGTTTACCTGGAACGCTTGCGCGCGAACGGACTGCGCCCGTCCGAATTCGAAGCCGACATTCGCAAGAGCCTGGCCCGAGACCAGTTCGTGGGTTCGGTTGGCGCAGGGTTGGCCGCGCCGGCGTCTCTGGGCGCAGCGCGACTGGCCTATTTCGGTGAAGAACGTCGCGTCTCGGTTGTCGAGATTCCCGCTGACGCCGCGCCCGAACCGCCGGCGGCCAGCGAAGCTGAGCTTGAGGCTCTGCTTGCGGCGAACGCGGCCGATTTTACTGCGCCGGAGTATCGCGAGCTGAGCTACTTTGCCCTCGACGCCATCGACATCATGCCCGACGTCGTGATCTCACAGGACGATCTGCAAGCCGAGTTTGCCGTGCGGTCGGCCAGCCTGACAACGCCCGAGAGACGCGATCTGGTGGAGTTGACGGTGGGCGCTGAAGAAGTGGCCCAGGATGTGGCCACCCGGCTGCGTGCAGGTGAAGACGCCGCCACTGTTGCTGCTGAACTGGGCTTACCCGCCGCAGTTGAGAGCGTCGGGGCGCGGCGCGAAGACCTGTTTGATCCACAAGTCGCCGACGCCGCCTTTGCGCTTGCCGAGCCCGGCGTCACCGCGCCGTTCCAGACCGCGTTCGGGTGGAAGGTTGTCCAGGTTGGGGCGATCACGCCCGGTCAGTCGCCTGCGTTTGAGGAAGCTGTTGGCGATATCGAACTGGCGTTGCGCCGAGAGCTCGCCATCGACCAACTCTTTGGCGTCGTCGACACGTTCGAAAGCGCCCGTGACGCTGGCGCAACGCTCGAAGAAGCCGCCCAACAGGTCAATGCGGCCGCGTTCCGGGTTCTGCCCGTCGACGCACGCGGCTTTGACATGGAGGGGGCCCGTGTCGACCCGCTGGCCGATCGCCCCGCTCTGCTCGCAACGGCGTTTGAGGCCGCGCGCGGAGTGGAGTCCCCGCTCGAAGAGCTTGGCGAAGAGGGCTTCTTTGCTGTCCGTGTGGAAGAGATCACTCCCAGCCGCCCCCGCACGCTCGACGAGGTGCGCGGCGAGTTAGAAGCGCGCTGGCTGGCCCAGAAACTGTCAGCGGGGTTGGATGAACTTGCCGCTGACGCACGCGCCCAATTGGAAGCAGGCGCGCCGCCAGCCGTCGCGGCCGCCCCAACAGGCGAGCTGTTCCAGATCGTTGAACTGGCGCGGCGCGACATCGCCGATCACCCGTTCGCGGCCGTCCTGTCACGGGCGTTCGTTGCTGCTCCGGGGTCGGTTGTGGTCGCCCAGGCTGAAGACGGCGGGCGATTGGTTGCGCGCGTTGAGGAGATCGCTGGCGCGATGACGCCTTCGGACGCGGAAGCGCGCAGCATCGGAGACCTCATTGTTGACGAGCTTGCAGGCGACCTGGCTGACCTCACGATGGCGTCGCTGCGGCGCGAGTTTGATGTGTCCATCAACCAGGTCGTCGTTGACCGGGCGACCGGCGCCAGCACCCAGCCATGATCGATCAAAAGGATCTGGAGGCCGCGCGCGACGCCGTGTGCGCGGGGCGCCCGGCCCTCCTGCGTGCGCGCACGCCAAGCGACACTGAGACCCCGGTTTCGGTGTTTCTCAAGCTCGGGCGCGATCGCATCAACGGCTTTCTTTTAGAATCGGTTGAGGGCGGCGAGCTGCGCGGGCGCTACTCGATCATCGGTCTGGACCCTGATTTGGCCTGGCGCGTTGTCAACGGTCGCGCCGAGTGTGCGCGTGGACCTGAGGCGGTGGCCGCCGCGGCCTTCGAACCCGACGACAACGCCCCACTGACGTCACTTCGCAACCTCATTGGCGAAAGCGCGCTCGAGTTACCGCCGGACGCGCCGCCGCCGGCAGCGGGGCTGTTCGGTTACCTTGGGTTTGAAACCATTGGCTTTGTGGAGCGCCTGACGTTCCCTGACGCAGACCCGGTCGGAACGCCAACTGCATGGCTCGTGCGACCCAGTGTGATTTTAGTGTTCGATTCGCTGCGCCAAGAACTGAGTGCGTTTGCGCCCGTGCGCCCGTCGGAAGGGACGCCTTCGCACGACGAGGCGCAGGCGCTGATCGCAGCGGCCGCTGAGCGGATTACCTCAACCTTGGCCGCGCTGCGTCGTCCCCTCGCCTCACTTAACGTTGCAACAGATCTGACCGCCATCGCACACCCTGAACCCAAGGCGACACCTGTGGCGGCGGCGGAGGCTTATCGTTCTGCGGTCTCGAAGGCCAAGGATTACATTCACGCTGGCGACGTCTTTCAGGTCGTGCCGAGCCAGCGCTTCACAGCACAGCTTGCCGCATCCCCGTTCGCGCTCTATCGGGCGTTGCGGCGGCTCAATCCAAGCCCGTTCCTGTTCTACTTCAACTTCGGGCCGTTCTGCCTGGTCGGCTCAAGCCCGGAAATTCTCGTCCGCGTGCGCGGGCGCACCATGACCGTGCGACCGATTGCAGGCACCCGGCCGCGCGGCGCGACACCAGAGGAGGACGCACAGCTGGCGACGGACCTTCTCGCCGACCCCAAGGAGCGCGCTGAGCACCTGATGCTTCTCGACCTGGGCCGCAACGATGTCGGCCGCGTGTCGCGCGCTGGGACTGTGTCGGTGGAAACCTCGTTCGACGTGCAGCGCTACAGCCATGTGATGCACTTAGAATCCCAAGTCACCGGCGTGCTGCGTGACGAGTGTGACGCGCTCGACGCGGTGCTCGCAGGCTTTCCCGCCGGCACGGTTTCGGGCGCCCCCAAGGTTCGGGCGATGGAAATCATCGCTGAACTGGAAGGGGAGCGGCGCGGCGTCTACGCAGGCGGCGTTGGCTATGTCTCTGCTGCGGGCGACATCGACACCTGCATCGCCCTGCGCACGGCCGTGGTGAAGGACGGCGTGATGCACGTGCGCGCCGGCGCCGGCGTGGTCGCCGACAGTGACCCCGAGACAGAACGCTTGGAGACCGAACACAAGGCCGCCGCCCTGTTTCGCGCCGCCGCCCAGGCCCCAGCCTTCGAATAGGCGCGCGGGCGCTGGCATCAGGAAGCGTGCGCGGCTATCGCCCCTTCTACTCACTCCGCCATGACCAGGGCGCGTTGCGCATCTCGCCCCATCGCCAAAACAAACGGATCGTCATTCTGTGCGGCGCTGAAGCTCGCCTTGTCGGCAAGACCGCGCCACTTCAGCGCAATCAGGACCTGGGCGACAGCAGGCGTGAGGCTCGACCCTGGCCCCAAGACAATCAGCCGGTCGGGGGCAAACTCGGTGACGGCGACCTTGATGCTCTGCGTGAAATCATAGGTTTGCGTGATCTGCGCGCCCAGCGTGTAGGCGTGCAGCGCGTCTGGCGCACTGGTGTGTGGTCGCCACACCTGGCCGCGTCCATCAATCAGCGGAACGCGCGGGGCGGTGAAGAGATCGGGGCCGATATGGCGGCGCGCCGCGTCGGCCACGGGCGCGACCAGCGGGGTGTGGAACGCGGCGTGCCGCACCAGTCGCATCGGATACCGCCCGTCGGCGCGGTCTTGCGGTGTCGGCGCTAAGACCTGTTCGGCGGCCCGGAGGCCAGCCTCATCGCCGGCCAGAACGGCCATGCCGCCGAGGCGAATGGAAAGATACAGTTTTCCCGCCGCATTCCCCGCCTCCAGCGCCAAGGCCACCACTTCTGCGCGGCGCGCGTCCGAACGCCACTCAGCGTCGACGAGCGGATAGACGATTTGACCGCCTTCACCGTCGCGCGCCATCAGCCCGCCGGTGGTGTCTACGAGGCGAGCCCCGTCTGCGAGGCCAAGCGCCTGACCGACCGCCAGTGACAAGTACCAACCCAGCGAATTGCCGCACACGGCGACGATCTCAAAGCGCTCAAGGTCGATGTCCTCAGCGTCGCCCAAGGCGCAGGCGTAGATCAGCGCAGAGGCGTGTTCACTGGCCGCGTGTCTCGCCGGCGCATACCGGTCCTGCGCGTCCAAGGCGCGCACGCTGTCGCGGCCATGGCTGCGGCGCACCTGGTCGACCGCGTCGAGGAGTGTGGTCTTACTTGCGTGATGGCGCTGAAGGTAGCCAAGCTCATCGCGCCCATAGACTCCGCGCCCGGGGCAGATCACAACGGCTGTCTGACGCATCATGGGCCCCGCCGTGCTCGGGCCGACACCTCAAGCGCTCCGGCTACAATCTGTTCCACACTGGGCAGGGGCGCAGTTGCAGCCGGTCCAAGCGGGATAAAGGTGTCGCGCGCCGTGACGCGCGCCAAGGCGGCGCTGCACCCGCCCTCAACCAGTCCAGTGATCAGCTCTTCTGACACCGATCCCGTGCGTCGGCACTCGTCAACCACAAGCACGGCGCCCGCCTGAGCGGTGGCCGCGCGCACCGCCTCAATGGGCAAGGGTGAAAGCCAGCGCAAATCAATGACCTGCGCGCGCACTCCATGGTCACGCTCAAGCAGATTCTGGGCTTGCTGCGACAGCACACAGCCATTGGCGTAGCTCACGATGACAAGGTCTGCCCCATCGCCGTGCACGCCTAAGGCGCCGTGCGCGATATGCTCCGGCGCGCTCTCCAAGGACCCCAGAAGCGCCTCGTCGCCGTCCACGTGCAGATCGCGCGCGCCGTAAAGGGCAATCGGCTCTAAGAACACCACGACCCGGCCTTCCTGCCGCGCCAGTCGCCAGGCCTCGCGCATCAGGCCAATGGCGTCATTGGCCGATGACGGACAGGCCAACATGACACCGGGAATGTCGCGCAGCACGCCAAGCGCATTGTCGTTGTGAAAGTGGCCGCCAAAGCCCTTCTGATAGCCTAGCCCCGCGATGCGAATGATCATGGGATTGACGAACGCGCCTTGGGAGAAGAACGAAGCCGTCGCCGCCTCGCCGCGGATCTGGTCTTCGGCATTGTGCAGGTAGGCCAAGAACTGGATCTCGGGAATGGGCAGAAAGCCGTTCTGCGCCAAGCCGATGGCAAGTCCCAAGATGGTTTGCTCGTCGAGCAGCGTGTCGAACACGCGCGCTGGGCCGAACCGCTTGTGCAAGCCAAACGTTGCGCCATACACCCCGCCCTTGCGGGCCACGTCCTCTCCAAACACCAGCGCGTCCGCGTCATTCTGCATCAGCTCTTGAAGTGCAAGCGACACGGCCCGCGCGAGAGGATGGCGCGCGTGCCGAGTATCCACGTCGAGCCCTTCGCCGCTGCTTGGCCTCACCTGCGCCGCGCCGCGCCAGTTTCGACCAGCGCTGGGCGTAATCGGCGCGGCTACTTCTTCTGGGGTAGTGAGCTTGGGCCGCGCGCAGGCCGCCTCCATCACACGTAGGGCGCGCGCGCATGCGTCATCATACAGCGACAGAACATCGGCCCAGCTGAGCGCGCCCGATTCCACCAGTCGGCGGGCGCTGTGCAGGAGCGGATCGTCGGCTTCGTCTGCCTCAATGGCGGCGCGCTCTCGGTAGGCGCTTTCCACGTCTGAGCCGGCGTGCCCCATCAGCCGCACGGCGCGCATGTGAACAAACACCGGTCGGCGGCGCGCTCGGGCGATGCCCTGCGCCTCGTTGAAGGCGCGCGCCACATCGACAATGTCGCGTCCGTCAGCCTTGATGTAGGCGATCCCTGGGCGCGCGCTTGCGCTGGCCTCGACCCAGCCTGCGGGCGTGGGCACGGATATCCCAATCCCATTGTCTTCGCACAGAAAGATGATCGGCAGAGGTTGCTTGCGGTGGGCCGCCCACGCAGCTGCGTTGAGCGCGCCTTGCGCCGTTGAATGATTGAGCGACGCGTCACCAAACGAGACAAGTGACACCGCGTCGTGAGGCGCGACGCTGTCGGATTTGCGCAACGTGCGGGCCAAGGCGATGGCGTGGGCAAAGCCCACGGCCTTGGGCAGATGAGAGGCGATCGTGCTC
This sequence comes from uncultured Caulobacterales bacterium, assembly GCA_964351895.1. Classification (GTDB taxonomy): domain Bacteria; phylum Pseudomonadota; class Alphaproteobacteria; order Caulobacterales; family Maricaulaceae; genus CAYGQB01. Next base: position 2,907 of record CAYGQB010000013.1, on the reverse strand, counting down.
GTTTGCGGCGGGACAAAAGCCTCGACCGAACCCAGCACCTTGTGGCGTCCGCCTGACACTGGGTCTTCTTTGGCCGCAGCAAACGACAGGGCCATGTCCCACATCGGGGTCGCAACACCAGCTTTCCTAAGGCGTTCGAGCAAGAACGCTCCGGAGCGATAATGCAGAAAGGCCATGTCGGTCACACGCAGGGCGTGCGCAGCAGCCGCATTGCCCTCATGGCCTGACGAACCAATGGAATAAAAGGTGCGCTTCTCTCGTCCGAGCTGACGTGACGCCAAATCCAGCGCCCGGCTCTCCACCTGCGCGCGAAACACGTCGATGAGGTCGGTGGACGCCCAGCCGACAGACGCCAACGACAACTGCGTCAGCGCGGCTGGATAGGCCCCGCTGGTGATGCGCTGGCGCAGCTGCGTGTGGATGCGTTCGGTCATGGAGCGGCGTTCTAGCTGCGGTGTGCTGGCGGCGCCAGGCCTATCGCGCCGCGCGCCCCATAGACCGCCCTTGGGCGGCGATCCGCAACCGGCCGAATGTGAGCCGCCACGGACAAGCTCTGACAGCTAGGCGCGCTCTCGCCCCCCGATCAGACGCGCCGCCTGCGACAGGGGCTCTATGCGCACGGCCCGCCCCTCTCCCTCGGCGATCCAGTCCTCCAGGACGGTCAGCGTTTCTGCATAGGGATGACCGATCACCACCACCCAGCCTTTGGTCTGCGCCGTGGCTTCAGCCTCTCTCACGCGCGCCCAAATCGCACTCTCAGTGCGCTCATTGTCGAGAAACACGTCGCGGTGAAGTGTCGCCAGGCCCGCGGCGCGGGCCATCGGCGCAAGCTGGCTGTGCGCAACAGTCCGCGAATCAAGCGCGATCAGCGCGCGTTCACCGGCAACGGCAAGAATGGGCTCCAAACAGGTCGCGCAGCTCGTCATTCCGCTGCCCATGTGATTGTTAAAGCCGATCGCGCCGGGGACGGACGCGAACGCGGCGCGGGTGCGGGCGCGGGTTTCATCTTCCGACATCCAGCGCGCGATGGCGCCGGGTCCCGGGTCGGCGACACCGCGCGGTTCAAGCGGCAAGTGCACGATCGTCTCATGGCCAGCCGCGCGCAGTAGCCCATCAACCTGCGCCGCGCTCTTGGCATAGGGCAGGATCGCTCCGGTGACGGGCGCGCCGAGTGCAGCGACACGCTGAACAACGACTCGGCCGACCCAGCTGAACCATGAGTCCGCAGAGTCAGCTGAGCAGGGTGACCGTGACCCGGCGACGGTGTGGGGCGTGTCGGTGCTCATAGAGGTACACCGCCTGCCACGTTCCGAGGTCACACCGACCACGCTTCACCGGGATGCCCAAGCTGGTCGCGGTGAGCGCTGAGCGTACATGCGCCGGCATATCGTCGGGTCCCTCGCAGGTGTGTACGAAGAGCGGATCCCCGTCTGGCACCAAGCGCTCAAAGAAGGCGTCCAGATCCCTGCGCACGTCCGGGTCCGCGTTCTCGTTGATGATCAACGACGCGCTCGTGTGGTGAACGAAGAGGTTGGCAAAGCCCGCCTGGACACCCGAGCGCGACACCACCTGCTGTACCTGAGCGGTGATATCGATCGTGCCCCGACCCTGGGTTTGGATTTCGAGCGTCTCCTGATGCATCAGTCCTCGACCTTCATCCACATCGCGCTCTGATCCGAGGCGTAGACCACCTCACCAGCCTGCTTAAAACTGAAGTCGTACCGCACGAACGCTCGCTGGTCGCCGACCCGCTGTTTGCGGGCGACAGCCTCGAGAAACATCGGCACTCCGGGAGGCGCGAGCTTGAGGTACTTCGCGTCGTAGATGCGTCCACCGTAGCCGATCCAGCCGTCTGCGTGCCGCAAGCCGAGTACATAATACGCGTGCACGTAGCCCATCATGCCCGTCATGTGCACCATCAGACCGCCGCTCACGTGCCGAGGATGACGACTAGGGTGCGCGCGCTGTTCACGGGTGATGGGCAGGAGATCACTGGTGGGCATCCGAGCGACAACACGCCCCGCGTCGATGTCGACCTCGCAGATCTCATCGAGCAACAATCCGCCCGGTGCGTAGGGCGCGTCCGCCACAAAATCGGGGTCCAAGACCATGGCGCAGATCATGAAACGTCATCCGCGTGCGAGCCAGTGGGCGACCCCGCTCACCGTCAAGTTCGGGAAGCAAGCGAAACAAGGGGTACACTTGTGCGTATCCCCCCCGTGACCTCTACGCCTGACAAGAACGCGCTCGACGAGCCGACCACAGACGAGCCCAGCGCGCGCCGTATGACCCGTAGCGCGTTCATTCGACAAGCGGCCATGGGCACGGTGATTGTCGCGCTCAGCGGCTACTACCTCATCGACGACGAGCTGACACGAGCGGCCAGAGCGCAGTCTCGAGACGACGGCCGCCCTCGCCTACCGCCGGGACAACGGGTCCTGCGCGAGCTGCGGCCGATGGGTGGCCAGATGGGGTCCAGCTCGTTGCAGGAGGCGCGCGTCCACGTTCACGGCGAGGTGGCCGCCCCGTTTACGCTCTCCTACCGAGAGCTGCTGGATGCACCTCAGACCACTCGCGCACTGGACGTCCATTGCGTCACGGGCTGGAGCGTGTTGGGCGCGCGTTTCGAGGGCGTGAAGATCAAAGACCTGGCCGAGAGAGCAGGCGTCAAAGACACCGCGCGCTACGTGATCTTTGAAGCGGCGCATGGATACACCGCCAACGTTCCGCTGCGCTACGCGATGGCCGACGATGTGATGGTGGTGCATTCGCTTAATGGAGAGCGCCTCGCCCGCCGTCATGGAGGCCCGATCCGCAACGTCTTGCCCTCGCTCTACTTCTGGAAAAGCGCCAAGTGGCTCACGGGGATTCGTTTCGTGGAGCGGGATATCCCGGGCTACTGGGAGA
>CAYGQB010000012.1:15780-33452 GCA_964351895.1 uncultured Caulobacterales bacterium | reverse complement strand
GCCCTGGGGTCCAGAACCTGCGCCCCGGATGCAACCGATCCCGCTAACGCCGCGCCGGTGTCGGCTCCTGAGCGGTCATCTTCAATCAGTGCAACAATCTCGGTCACGCCGTTTCGTGATGTCACGGAGTCGATGCGCGCGCTGGGCCCCAACTCGGCGAGGGCGGCGGCCAGCGCCTGGGCGTGGTTTGCACCGGTGAAGATATGCCGCGCCATGTCTCGGTCGCCTTGAGTTGCTCGTTGCCCTGCCTTGAGCAGAACGCGCTCAAGGGAGACTGATTAGATGTGCCCCGCGTTCTTGAGCGCCGCCTTGGGGTGAATCTCGTTCTGCGACATCACGGTCGTTTGCGGGCGGAAACGCTCCACGAGGCTGCGAACATACGGCCGAATCAGCGGGCTCGTCAGCATCACCGGCAAGTCGCCGTTTGTGGCGGCCGCATCAAACGCACCGCGCACGTCGCGCACAAATTCATGCAGGCGCGACGGGGCAAGAGCAAGCTGGCGCGAGTCTCCATCCCCAATCAATGCTTCAGCGAAGGTCTGTTCCCAGGTTGGCGAGAGAGTGAGAATGGGCAGGGAGCCGCCCGCGTCCTGGTTGGCCGCGCACAGCTGGCGGGCGAGGCGCGCGCGCACGTGTTCAACGATCGCGACCATGTCGGAGGTTGTCGCACAGGCTTCTGCGATCCCTTCCAAAATGGTCGGCAGGTCTCTGATCGAGACCCGCTCCCTCAACAGCGACTGCAACACGCGCTGGATGCCCGAGCGCGTGATTTGCGCCGGACAGACGTCGTCCAGAAGCTTGGTGTGCTCAGGCGACAGGTCGGCCAGCAGCTTTTCGGTTTCGCGGAACGTCAGGAGGTCGGGCATGTTCTCACGCAAAATCTCGGTGAGGTGCGTGGCCAGAACGGTGGCGGGGTCGACGATGGTGTAGCCGCGGAAGGTTGCTTCCTCGCGCAGCGTTGCGTCCACCCAGGTGGCCGGAAGGCCAAAGGCCGGTTCCTTGACGTGATCGCCCGGCAAGTCGACCTGGCCTCCGCTGGGGTCCATTGCCAGGAGATGGCGTGGCTTTATCAGGCCTCCGCCGGCCTCAATCTCCTTCACGCGGACGATGTAGCGCTCTGATTCCAGCTGGAGATTGTCCAGGATCCGCACCTGGGGCATGACAAAACCCATGTCCTGCGCCAGTTGGCGGCGCAAGGCGCGGATCTGATCGGTCAGCCGTCGTCCTTCCATCTCATTGATCAGTGGAAGGAGGGCGTAGCCCAGCTCAATTTTCAGCTCATCGATCGCGAGAATCGACTGGATGGGCTCTTCTTCAGGTTCGGTCGGTTCATTGGACGTTGCTTCGGCGGCGGCCAAAGCAACCGCCTGTCCAGCCTTGTTGTGCAGGCTTACCGCCAGATAGCCCGAGCCGGCGGAGATCAGGGCGAACGGCAAGAACGGCATGCCGGGCAAAATTGCTGCAATGGCGGAGACGCCGCAGACCATCGCCAGCGATTGAGGATTGGTGACCATCTGATCGGTCAGGGCCTTGTCGGCCGCGCCCTCGACTCCGGACTTGGAAACCAGAAGACCAGCGGCGACCGAGATGATCAGAGCCGGGATCTGACTGACCAGGCCGTCGCCGATCGTCAGGCGCGAGAACGTCGAAGCGGCGTCAGTGAACGCCATGTCGTTCTGCGCCATGCCCACGATCATGCCGCCGATCAGGTTGATCCCTGTAATGAGGATGCCGGCCACGGCGTCGTTGCGTACAAACTTCGAGGCGCCGTCCATCGCGCCGAAAAAGTTGGATTCCGCCTCCAAGGTTTTGCGCCGTTCGCGCGCCTCGTCGTCGGTGATCAGGCCCGCTGAGAGATCGGCGTCGATCGCCATCTGCTTGCCCGGCATGGCGTCCAGGGTGAAGCGGGCCGCCACCTCCGCGATCCGGGTTGAGCCCTTAGAGATCACGACGAAGTTCACGATCACCAGGATGATGAACACGATCACCCCAATGACGACATTGCCTTGCATCACAAAGGCGCCGAACGCGGCGATGATGTCGCCGGCCGCTTCGGGGCCATCGACGCCGTCAGTGAGTATGAGCCGGGTCGAAGCCACGTTGAGACCCAGGCGCAACATGGTGGCGATCAACAAGACGGCGGGGAAGGCGGAAAATTCAAGCGGTGAGCGAATAAACAGCGCCGTCATCAGCACAAGGACGGAAAAGGCGATGGAGATCGCCAGGGCGCTGTCTAAGAGCCAGCTGGGCATCGGCAAGAGCAGCATCACCAAGATGGCCATGATGCCGACGGCCAGCGCCACGTCGCCGCGCGCCAAGCCGTCCTTCAGCGCGCCCCAAGACAGGCCAAGACCGCCCGCGTTGGGCGTCGCGCCGCCTGTTGCGGACGCAGGGGTCGAGGCCGAGGCGTCGCTCATTGCTTAGGTCTCCAGCGGGTGCGTCAGCAGCCCAGGCGCTGTTCGCCTGGCGCTGCGACGTCGACGCCCGCATCCATGTAGGCGCGCAGCTTGTTGCGCAGTGTTCGGATTGAAATGCCTAGAATGTTGGCCGCGTGGGTGCGGTTGCCGAGGCAATGGTCGAGCGTGTCGAGGATCAGCTCCTGCTCGACCTCCGCCACCGTGCGCCCAACCAGCTCGCGCGTCACCGCTGCGGCCGCTTCGGCGGCCCGGTCGGCCGGGCCTTGCGCGGCGTAGCTTGCAGCCCCCAGCGATCCGTCGGGCGCGCGGATGGACGCCACATCAATGGCGTCGCCGGCCGCCAAAAGAACCGCGCGGTGCATCGTGTTTTCAAGCTCGCGCACGTTCCCAGGCCAGGCCCGGGCTTTCAGATTTGCGAGTGCGTCCGGTGTGATTGGGCGGTTCGGAGCGCCGTTCGCGGTGGCATACTTGGCGGCAAAGTGCTCAGCCAAGGCCTCGATGTCGGCAGGGCGATCGCGCAAGGGCGGCATGGCCAGGTTGACGACGTTCAGACGGAAGAGGAGGTCTTCTCTGAACTGACCATCTCGCACGGCTTGCGTGAGATCACGGTTGGACGTGGCCAGTATGCGGATGTCCACCTTGATGGGCTGCGAGCCGCCCACCCGATCAATGACGCGCTCTTGAATGGCGCGCAGCAGCTTGGCCTGAAGGCGCACGTCCATCTCAGAGATTTCGTCCAGAAGCAGCGTACCGCCGTCGGCCTCTTCGAAGCGACCGATGCGCCGCGCCGCCGCGCCGGTGAAGGCGCCTTTCTCGTGGCCGAACAGTTCGCTCTCCAGGAGGTTTTCCGGAATGGCGGCGCAGTTGACCGCCACGAAGGCTTTCTCAGCCCGGCGTGACCGGGCGTGGACATGGCGGGCAATGACTTCCTTGCCCGAACCACTCTCGCCAGTGATCAGAATGGGCGCTTCTGACTGCGCGACCTGTTCGGCCAACTCCAGCACGCGCAGGGTGGCCGGGTCGCGGGCCACCATCTCGCGGCGGTCGTCGGCGACCGCTGCCAGAACGGCGGCGATGAGGTCTGCGTCAGGCGGCAGAGGAATGAACTCTTTTGCGCCGGCGCGAATGGCGCGGGCGGCCTCCTCGGGGCTGGGCGAGACGCCGCAGGCGACAATCGGCACACTGATGCGGTCGGCTTTGGCGGCGCTGGCGAGGGCGGCAATGTCCAGACCCACATCAGCCATGACCAAGTCGACGCCGCGCCCGGCGCGCAGTACGGCGCTTGCCGCGGCGACATCATCGACGTGCATCACCTTGGCGCCGCGCGCCATGGCGATCTTAGTTGCGGCGGTCAGTTGACCGCCAAGCGTGCCGACAATCAGTAATCGCATCGTTTTAACCCCTCGCGCATCGCCTAGGTGGCGTTGTCGCCGTCCTTGATGATTTCAGTCATGGTGACGCCGAGCCGGTCATCGACGATGACGATCTCGCCCCGTGCGACGAGGCGGCGATTGACGAAGATGTCGATGGCCTCGCCAACTTTGCGATCCAGCTCCAGCACGGAGCCGCGATCGAGGCGCAGGAGGCTGGCGACGTCCATGGAGGCGCGACCCAGAACCGCTGAGATGTGCACTGGAACGTCGAAGACCGGGGCCAGGTCGGTGGCGGTCTTGGGCTCGGTATCCCCGCTGCTTGCACCCGCGCCGGCCCCGGCGTCGCCGCCTGCCTCGAACTCTGGCAAGTTCAGGTCTTGTGGTTCGTCTGACATTGGAACGCTCCGTTAGGCGGGAAGGGGGTCAAAAAGGGAAAGCTGTTCGTCATCGGATTGAGAGGCGGCGAGCCAGCGGTCGGCGGCCTCCTGCACGGCGCTCAGCGCCTGGTCGGGCGCCAAGGCAACCCCGCCAGCGTCCCAGGTCAGTTCGGCGTGATGCGTGTCGCCTTCATCGAGCGGGGCAACCACAAGCGATCCGCTCAGGCCGGCGTTTCGGGCGCGCTCTTCAAGCCGGCCGCGCAGCGTCTCTATTGTGTCGCTCGGCGCCTTGATCCGCACGACGGCGCTGTCGCGCAGAAGGTCGCTCACCTCATCGAAAAGTCCCAAGATGTCTTCTTCCGGGAACTGATCGAGGGCCTTAGCGGCGGCCGTGCGGGCGGCGCACAGCGACAGTTCGACCGCCTCAGCGCGCAGTTCTGCACGGTGTGTGTTGAGCGAACCGGCGAGCAGCTTGACGTCAGCGGCAATGGCCTCCAGCGCAGCGGCCGCGCGCGCCTCGGCCTGCACGACGGCGCTGGTCTCACCTTCATTGAATGCGGTCTGGCGCGCCGCGTCGAGTTCTTCTGGCGTGTAAGAAAAGCGCGCGCCGGAGCGGTCGCGGATGATGCGGCCACTTGCGTCAAACACCGTTTCAAACGTGTATTTTCGAACCTCGCTCACGCCGCCCCCCTAGTAAATCAGCTCGTCGTCGCCGCCGGACTCGGCGAGCAAGATCTCGCCCTTGGCGGCGAGATCTTTGGCGACTTGAACCATGGAGGATTGGGCGGCCTCGACGTCTTTCAGGCGCACCGGCCCCATCGAGGCCATGTCTTCGCGCATGATCTTGGCGGCGCGTTCGGACATGTTGGAGAAGAACAGGTCGCGCAGCTCATCCGAACCGCCCTTGAGCGCCAGTCCAAGCTGATCCTTGGGCACGGCGCGCAACAAGGTCTGCACGCCCCCCGGATCGAGCTTGCCCAGGTCTTCAAAGACAAACATCAATGCACGGATACGCTCAGCTGCGTCGCGATTGCGTTCTTCCAGAGACGCCAGGAACCGGTTCTCCGTCTGGCGATCGAAGTTGTTAAAGATGTCGGCCATCATCTCGTGCGCGTCACGCTTGGAGGTGCGCGCCAGGTTGGACATGAACTCGTTTCGCAGCGTGTTTTCAATCTTGTCGAGAATCTCACGCTGAACCGGCTCCATGCGGAGCATGCGGGTGACCACTTCGAGCGCGAAGTCCTCCGGCAGGGCGCCCAGAACGCGCGATGCGTGGTCCGGCTTGACCTTGGACAAAACCACCGCGACCGTCTGCGGGTATTCATTCTTGAGGTAGTTGGCGAGCACCGCTTCGTTCACGTTGCCCAGCTTGTCCCACATGGTGCGACCGGCCGGGCCGCGGATTTCTTCAAGGACCGCATCCACTTTCTCGGGCGGCAAGAACGCGGAGAGCAGCCTTTGGGCGGCGTCGACCGAGCCGTGCAAGGTGCCGGTGGAGGACAGCTTGCCGACAAAGTCTCCGATCAGCGTTTCGACCACAGACGCCGTGATCGACCCCAGGTTGGCCATCGCGGTGGAGACCTCTTTGATCTCCTCCTCGTCCAGCCGCTCCCACAGATCGGGATGGTCTTCGCCGAGCGCCAACAACAGGACCGCCGCGCGCTCGGAACCTGAGAGCTTGCCGGCGTCGTCGATGGCCTTGGATTTGGTGGCTTCTCGGGTCATCGCCTAGCTCTCATGCAGCCAGTTGCGGATGATCGCGACCGACTCCTCTGGGTGGGTGCGGGCGATCTCAGAGACCTTCTTGATCGAAGACGCCTTCACCTGGCCGTCGATGCGGGCCACGTCGATGCGGTCTTCACTGGCGTCGGGGCCGGCCAAGGCGGGGGCGCCGTCTTCTCCGGGCAAGGCTGCGGCGACAGCGCCGGCTGCCGGCGCGCCGAGCGCGGCGGCGCCTCCGGCTCCGGCTGGAGCCAGGGCGGCGCCGGCGAACGCGTAATTGGTGGTTGCGCTCTTAGTCAGGGGGCGTGCGACCAGGAAAATAATCAGCACAGCGACAATCAGTAGCACGACCAGCTCGATCGCGCGCATGATGTCAGACTTGTCGAACATGAACGGAGAGGGAGCTTCAGCGCCAAGCCCCTCAGGCAGCACGGTCGCAAACCGGACATTGGCGACTTCAATCGTGTCGCCGCGCTCAATGTCAAAGCCAACCGCATTGCGGATGAGCGCTTCAATGCGCTCCATCTCTTCGGCTGCGCGCGGGGTGTAGGTCGGCGCGCCTTCTTCGTTGCGGCCTGAGACGCCATCGACGGCGACCGCGATGGACAGGCGCGTCACCGCGCCCACTTCGCGCACTTCGGTGCGGGTGGTGCGAGAGATTTCATAGTTGACGATTTCTGTGGTGGCGTTGGAGCTGGCCTGCGAGGTGCGCGCATCGTCGGCTTCGCCGTCGTCCAGGCCGGGCACGTTGGCGCTCGCGCTGGCGCCGCCTTCGCCCTCGCGATCACTTTCTGAGTTGGTCTGTTCGCGGGTCTCGGTTGAACGCACGACCTGGCTTTCTGGGTCGAACAGTTCTGCGCTTTGGGTCACCCGGTTGAAGTCGACCGTCGCGGCCACTTGGGCGCGCACCTTGCCGACGCCGACCACGCTTTCAACCAGATCGACGATTTGAGCGCGGATGCGGCTCTCCACGGCGGTGCGGCGATCTTCCATCGCCAGAGCACCCGCCATTTCGTCGTCATCTTCAGCGCCGCCCGCCAGGAGGCGTCCTTCACCGTCCAAGATGGTCACGCGCGACGGCTTCAAGCCGGGAACAGCGCCGGCGACCAGATTGCGTACGGCCCGGGCGTGGCGGGCCCCCAACTCACCCGTGCGCAGATCAAGCCAGACACTGGCCTTGGGTTCGCTGGCGGCGCGGTCAAACAGCCGGCGTTCCGGCATGGCGAGATGCACGCGCGCAGACGCCACCGCGTCGATCTCACGGATGGTGCGGGCCAATTCGCCTTCAAGCGCGCGCACGCGATTAAGTTGTTGTTGAAACTGGGTGGCGCCGAAGGCGGGCTGGCTGTCGAAGATTTCGTAGCCAACAGACCCGGCGCGCGGCAGCCCTTCGGCTGACAGCATCAGACGCGCCGACAACACATCGCCCTGCGGCACCATGATGGTTGAGCCGCCAGCGACCAGGTCATAGCGAACGCCCGCCTGGTCCAGACGTTCCGTGATCGCGCTGACCTCAGAAAACTCTAGCCCCGCATACAGGAGTGCTTTCTCACTCTGGCCGGCGCGCATAGAGATCGTCATTAGCGCGGCGGCCACGCCAAACGCGACGCCGAACATCAGCACAAGGCGCACAGGCCCGATCTTAGAAAGCTGGTCTAGAAACGCGTTCACCACACACCCCGCCGATCAGACGACGGGTTGGGTCCCGCCATCGCGACTGGGCAGTATTTTCCGGGTACGCGGTAAAAAACGCCCTAACGGCGCGGGCGCATCTGCATGTTTTGCTCACCATAAGGGCGCGGACGACTGCGGTCGTCGGCAGGGGGCGCAATAAATCTAAGCAAAATCAGCACCTTGTGTGTCAGGCGGCTGAAGAAGAATTCTCGCCCGGTTGCACCTGTGCAGCGCTGGCGCGCGCGACAATGAGGCCCATCAGCGCCGCAGGGTCGATCGGCTTGGCCAAGAAATCGTCAAAACCAGCGGCTCGATACTGCGCCACGTGCTCGGCCATGGCGTTCGCCGTGAGAGCGACGATGTAGGGGCGCGCCTCGCCCATCCGCTCAGCAATGGTGGCGCGCGCCTCGATCCCATCCATGACCGGCATCTGGATGTCCATCAGCACCAGATCGAACTCTTGGGCGAGGACGGCGTCCACGGCGTCTTGGCCGTTTTCGGCAAAGCTAAGCTGCACGCCGGTTGGCGCCAGCATGGCCTCAAGAACCGTCTGGTTCATGGCATTGTCTTCAGCGGCGAGAACGCGCAGCGTGGCCATCTGGCCCGGCGTGGCGCTCAGCGCGTCAGGCTCATCGTCGTCTGACGCAGCCGCAGTTTCAGCAAGGGGCGGAGCGAACGTGAAGGTGAAGGTCGACCCTGCGCCGAGCTTCGAACTGACTGTGACGCGCCCATCCATGGCTGTTGAGAGCCGGCGCACAATCGCCAGGCCGAGGCCCGATCCGCCAAATCGCCGCGTAGTTGAGGACTCCGCTTGAGCGAAGGGCTCAAACACCCGGACCTGCTGGGCGCTGGTCATGCCAATGCCCGTATCGGCGATCGTGGCGACGACCTCATTCTCTGCGCCGTCCTGGAAGGCAACGCGCACCGCGCCGGTGTCGGTGAACTTGATCGCGTTGGAAACCAGATTGTGCATGATCTGCATAATGCGGTGGTCGTCGCCCAGGCGGTCTGGGTGCGCCAGGTCGCAGGTCACGGAAAACTCAAGGCCTTTTGCGCGCGCACTGGGCGCGTGCAGGCTAGAGAGCCGGCGGCCAATGTCGGCAAAGGAGAACTCGCTCTCGTCCAGCACCAGCTGGCCCGCGTCGATCTTAGACACGTCCAGGACGTCGTTTAGAACCCGCATCAGAGAATCCCCAGCGTCGCGCACAACGCTGATCATCTTGCGCTGATGAGGATCGAGTTCCGTACGTTCCAAGGCGGCGGCCATACCAAGAACGCCATTCATGGGCGTGCGAATCTCATGGCTCATAACGGCCAGAAACTCCGACTTGGCGCGGCTGGCGTGTTCGGCGGCGTCACGCGCGCTTTCCAGCGCCGCCTCGACATTCTTCTGGTCGGTAATGTCGATGACGAGGCCGTGCGCGCGCACGGGGCGCCCGTCATGACCTTTTTCGATGTGCGCCCACGAGCGCACCCAACGTTCTGAGCCATCGTCCGTTTCAACCGGGTGATCGAGGCAAAAGGGCTTGTCGTCACGGAGGCGTGCGTCCCAGACCGCCTGGCACCGCTCGCGGTGGTCGTCGCGGACGAAGGTCATGAGAGATTCGCGCTCAACCCGGGCGGCGTCCATCTTGAAGCCGACGATCTCCTCGCAATCGCCTTCCCAGCGAAACTTTCCTTCGCGCAGATCAAACTCCCACACCAGGGCGCGCCCGACCTCGAGCGCCGCGGTGAGACGGTTTTCCCGGCGGCGCTGATCGGTAACGTCCATCAGAGTCGCGGCGACGGTACTTGGCGCGCCGTGAGATCCGAAGTCTCGGCCGCGCGCATTGACCACCACGTCGTGATACGCGCCCGTGGCCCCGGCGATCCGGCAATCGAGGCGGACCTCTTTGGTCAGTCCGGCAAAGCACTCAAGAAGAGCGTGCTCCACCTGGTCGCGGTCATCGGGGTGGATGACGGAGAGCGACTCTGCGCGCGTGTTAACGCGGGGCTTGGCTTCATAGCCAAGGATTTCGCGCAGCTGCGCTGAAAAACGCACCGTGTCGGTGTCCGCTGACCATTCCCATGACGCCAGGCGCGCCGTCTCGACGGCCGATTGAAGGCGATGCTCGCTCTCGGCCAAATCGCGCGTTGACCGGGCGTAGGCCTGATAGGCCGCGCCGATGTGGGCGATGTAGGCAAGGACGCCGACCGTTTCCATAAAGAAGGCGCCCGGCGACATCACGCCCAGCGCTATGGCGGTAAACGGGTAGGATAGGAGGACTAGAATGTGTCCCGCGCACGCTGCTGCGCACAGGCGCGGCGAGGCGTGATAGGCAACCAGCGTGTGCAACAAGCCGCCGGCCGCAACAAAGAGTGCAAAGACGTGCCCTGGCACGCCGTACGCCGCCCAAATGAAGTAGCCCACCCCGGAATAGCTGGCGCTGACCACCAGCACGCTCAGCGCTTCAAGCGTGGCTCGCGGGCGCGTCTGGCAGTCTGCGGAGGTGTCGCGCCGATAGCGTGCAAACAAGAGGTGGTCGAAGGTTTGAGTGACCGCGACCACTCCGGCGTAGATGGCGGCCAGCAGATAGGCCTGCGCGGAGACGAGAAGGCCGATAAAGAGACCCGCAAACGCAAGCCGCATCAAAAGCGTGCGCGCGCGGGTCATGGCGATGGTGTGCATCGCTGTCATCAGTCGTCAGCGTCCTTCATCGTGCGAGATGGAGAACCCGAGACGTGGGCGACGCGCCGGTTGCGCGCCGCCTTGTCTTGGGTTTGCTAGCGGTACTGCTGCACACGCGTGGCGCGCAGTCCGGCCAGACCGTGCTGATCGATCGAGCGCTGCCAGCCAAGAAACTCTTCGACTGTCAGCGTGTAGCGATCACACGCGTCTTCGAGGCTGAGGAGACCACCGCGCACGGCGGCAACAACCTCAGCTTTACGACGGATCACCCATCTCTGGGTGCCCGGCTTGGGCAGATCAGCAAGAGTCAGCGGACTTCCGTCCGGTCCAATCACAACATGCTCTCGCCCGATGCGACGTTCTGTCATCGGCTCACGCCTCCGTTCCATGTCTGGTTCGGACATTACGCTCCCCGTACTGAAACTTCGCTAAGGATCACGGAAAACACCAAGGAAATCATATAGATAAAATTTTATCTATCTCTCACCCTTAGCGCTTGATCCGGATCAGCTCCTCCAGCATCTCATCAGCTGTGGTGACAATCTTAGAGGCGGCGGAATAGGCCCGCTGGGTGGTGATCAGGCCAGTGAACTCGGCGGCGAGATCGACGTTGGACGCTTCCAGCGAATTGGAACTCAAGGTCCCCGTGCCGCCCGTGCCCGCTTCTTGGAACGTAAAGCCGCCCGAGGTTGCGCTGACGCGGAAGGCGCCGCCGGCCACGGTCGACAGGCCATTGGGATTGGTGAAGTTGGCCAGCGGGATCTGGTAGATCGTTTTGATCACGCCGTTGTCGAACTTGGCCTGGACGAAGCCTTCGTCGTCCACCTCAACCCCGGTCAGCGATCCGAACACTGAGCCGTTGACGTTCGAGGACAAGAGCACCGACGGAGCGTCCAGCTGGGACAGGCCGCCGGCCGACGATGGGCCGCCGAAATCCAGCGCGATGGTTTGCTCGGCGATGCCAAGCGCCGGCGCCCAGCCCACCTGGTTGGCGCCAGGGACGGTGTCGGACCCCGTGAAGGTGATCTGCGCGGGCAGGGTGGAGTTGGCTGCGTCGAAAGCGCCATTGGTGGTGAAGGCGATCGAGCCGGTGAAGATCTGACCATCGACTTTTGCCGGCACCGAGGCGCCCGTCACCACGTCTGTGGCATCGAGCATCGACACCTCGACAAACCACTCGTTGGGCGAAACCGTTGGGTCTTTGCGCAGGAAGGCAAAGTTGATGGTGCGCAGGGAGCCTTTGGAGTCAAAGATCTGCGTGGAGGTGGTGAAGTTCGGCTGCACGCCGGTGCCGGCAACCGGGTCATAGTTGGCCATATTCAGCGCCGAGTTCGCCGGGTCATAGGTGCCAGCTGCGACTTCGGGGCGCACCGGCGCGCTGGCTTCCAGGTTGGCGTTGTACTGGAGCCGGTCTGTCGCCTCGGCGGAGCCGCCGGTGGCGCTGATGTTGACCGTTTCTAGCAAGGTGATGTCAGACGGGTTTGAGTTGATGGTCCCGTCGGCTTGCACCGGCCAGCCCTTCAGATAGTAGCCGCCTGAGTTTAAGAGGTTGCCAGCCGCATCCGGAGCAAAGGAGCCTGAACGGCTGAACAGCACGGGGCTGTTGGGTGTGGTGTCAGATGCTTCGGGGCTGACCACAAAGAAGCCCGGACCTGAGATGCCAATGTCCGTGGCGGAGGCGGAGGCGCTGAGCAGACCCTGCTGGGTGATGAGCTGTCGCTGGGCGCCGATGACGCCGCCGGCGGCAAAGGTTGAGGCGCGGGTGCGCGCGTCGACCAGCGGGTCAAAGTTGGTTTGCACGCGCTTGTAGCCCGTCGTGTTGACGTTCGCGATATTGTCGGAGATGGCCGCAAGCGCGCCGGAGTTGGCCAAAAGGCCCATGGTGCCGGCGTTGAGGGCTGAGTTGATGCTCATTGGGTCTGGCTCCTACGGATTGGTTCTTGGTGTTTTTCGAACTTGGGGAGCGCTTCTGCGGGAGGGGGTGGGACCAGGCGTTTGCCCAGTCTGAACGCATGATGGGTCGAACGGGTGCTGACCTATGAGATCTCCGAGACGGATCGCACGCCGCCCAGGCCGACCTTCAGGTCGCCTAGGGTGACGGACGGAGCGGCCCCGGCGAGATCGACGCCGGTGACGCGGCCATAGGCGGTGATGGCTGGGTTCAGGGCGTCGCCTTCGCCATTCTTGGCCCCGACGGAAAGGGTGTAGGTCCCCGGAGCGAGCGGCGCGCCGGAGGCGTCCAGGCCGTCCCAGGTGAAGGCGTGATTGC
Source organism: uncultured Caulobacterales bacterium (assembly GCA_964351895.1). Classification (GTDB taxonomy): domain Bacteria; phylum Pseudomonadota; class Alphaproteobacteria; order Caulobacterales; family Maricaulaceae; genus CAYGQB01. The sequence goes on along the minus strand of CAYGQB010000012.1, from coordinate 20,952 downwards.
CAGGGCTGGTCTCTCCGCTGGTTTCGAACACGACCTTGCCTGCATCGTCCAAGACGGCAATGGCGGTTTCGGCGGTTTGCGCGCTCAGCGTGTAGGACCAGCGCGCAGCCCCGTCCTGCAAGGGCGCTTGAGCGCCTTCAATGTGAGCGTCACGTCCGATGTAGGCGACCGCCGCCGCGCCGGTTGAGCCAAGCTGATTGGCGAGCATGCTCTCGAGTGTCTCAGTCTGTCGGATCGACTGCTCTACGTTCGAGAATTCGACCAGCTGGGCGACGTACTCGCTTGAATCGAGCGGGTCGAGCGGGTCTTGGTTCTTGAGCTGCTCGGTGAGGAGCGTCAGGAACATTTCGTAGTTGCCGGCAACCGAGGTGCGCGCAGAGGTTTGCGTGCTGGCGGCGGCGCCTGAGAGGGCTGTGACGTCTGTCATGGTGCGGCTCTCCTAGATCACAAGATCTGTGCGGCCGGCGCGCACAAGCGCGAAGCCGTAGCTGGTGTCGATTTCGGCGGTTTCTGAGCGGGCGTCGGTGCTGGCGCCTTCAGTCTCGCGTGATGGATCACGCGCCCCCTCGCGCCCGCCTTCGCGCCCGCCTTCTCGCAAGTCTTCGCGCGCCTTGGCCTGGGCAAAGCCGTCTTGGGCGCGCTCGTCGGCCAGTGAGATTTCCACACCGTCGCGGGCGACGCTGACGCCGGCCTCGGCCAGGGCGCGCTCTAGGGCGCGGGCGTTGCGCGACAGGTCGGCGAAGGTTTCAGGGCGTTCAACTATGAGGTGGGCGCGCGCCACGCCGTCGCGTTCGACGTCCAGGCGCACGTCAACACGGCCCAACTCGGCGGGGTCAAGCCTGATCTGGAACCGCGTCGCTCCGTCGGCGGCGCGCTTGGCGAGCTTGGCCGCCAGGCTGGCGACGGCGGCGGCGTCCACCCGGGCGCCGGGTGCGTGAGTGGCGCCCGCACTGCGGGCGCTCTCAGCGCGCTCGGCGCGCATCTCGCTTGCGCCGGTGTCAAGGCGCACAGCGTCTGGCGTCGTTTCAGGTGCGGGATCGGCGACCGGCGCCGGCGCTGCTGCGGCCGCGGCTTGAACGGGAGTTTGGTTGGCCGCCTGGGTGACAAGCGCCGCAGCGGTCCCCGGGCCTGTGGTTGCTGGGCCTGTTGTGGCTGCGGCGGTCACCGGGCCAGAACCGGAGCTGGCCCCCGATCCGGAGGCCGTGCTTGACCCCAGCGGCGAGGATGCGTTCCGCGCCCCGGCCGACTTGCTGGCCGCGCCGCTGGTCCCGGCCGCAGCCAGAGCAAGCGGAGCTGAAGCCGCCGCATCCGGCGCCGGTGTGATCGCAGCGCCCACGGGGCTTGACGCTGAACCGGCCCCGACCGCGCGTCCCGGCGAAGTGACGTCGGCGGGGGACACGCCCCCGGCCGGGCCTTGCAGGCCTGCAGTCGACGCGCGGTCTGCTGCGGTCGCGGTCGTACCTGATGGGCCGCCAGACGCGTTGCCTGGGGTGTTCGCCGCGTCCCGCAGCCCAGCGTTGGGCGCGGCAAGGCCTGTCGCAGCGCTGTTGGTGCTTGTCGAGGCAGCCGTGTTGAGGGAAAGCCCCGCAAGGCTGGCTTGCGTCTGCGCAGGCGTCGCGCCGAGAACGGGCGCGACGCCTGACGCGTTCGATGGGGCCGCGTCCGATGGGGCGGCGTCTGAGCCGCCTGAGGCGTCGGCTTCGAGGCTGGCGGTTGGGGCGCCAGATGCGGACCCTGACCTCACCTGAGCGCCGCCCGGATCGCCTTCTACACTTGTTTCCGCCTCTAGGGTGTCCGAACGGCCTGAGAGAGCGGCGCTCTCAGGAGCGCTTTCGCGGGCGCGATCATAATCGTTGCGCGGTGCGTCATCAGCGGCCTGGCGGCGCGCCGGCTCCACATCGCGCTGATCCACGTCACGCTGATCCAGGTCGTTCCGATCCAGGTCGCGCTGATCCTGTTCGGGGCGCGCCGGCTCCTTAATGGTCTCTCTCGTCCGGGCGGCATCTCGCACTGGCTCGGCGCGGTGCGGCTCAAGCGCGAAGAAGTCCGCCGCATCGTGCACGCGCGCGACGGTGCGCGGCGCGGCGAAGGGGATCAGAGCGTCCAGGCGGATCTGCGTCATGCTGATGTCCTTCTCCGCCAACGCACGGGGCGCTGGGGTCATGAGAGCGATGCGACACGGTGAGTGCGCACGGGGTTTGGAATGGACAAGAGCAAGGCCGAGGCCAGGGTGGTTAACGGGGTCTGAACGTTGAAATCAAACGATAATCTTCAGTTTGCCTCGGTGTGGTCGCGGGCCCGCCCGGCAATCTTGAGCCCTTGCCCGGCCAATTCTGCCGCCCAGACGGACCAACCTTCCCGCCTTCTTCGCGCCGCTGCGGTGACTGCGGACAGACCAGAACGACGTGCGCGCGATGACGCCTCTGCGCGCACCGCCGTGGCCGCAATTATCTCCCCCGCGCGAGGGCTCTCGCGCCGAGTGGTCCGCAGCTTGAAACTCTTAGTGCGTAGGCGGTGCCGGGTGCGTCGACGCCACGTGACAAGAGAACGAGAGAAATGAAAGCGATATCAGAGACATACACGCTTTCTGCGGCACCAGGTCAGGCGCGCTCCACGCGGTGCATGTGGGCAGGACTTGCCGGCGTCTCGGCACATTTGCGCCAGCGCGCTGGGCAAAAAGGGGCTTAGGACATGTCGCTCACGCTCATCACGTCGAATGCGCTTTCAGGCTTGAACGCAGCCCAATCGGGCATGCGCGCCACGTCCAACAACATCTCCAATCTGAACACGCCGGGCTACGCGCGCCAGGAAGCGGTGCAGGTGGCGCGGCTCATCGGGTCAGCCGCCGCAGGCGTCGACATTGCTGAGATCCGCCGCGTTACGGACCAATTCCTCACAGCTGCGGCGGGCAGTGCTCAATCGTCGGAGTCTGCGGCAACGGCCTTGCGCGAGTATCTTGATCGGGCCCAGGCCGGCTTTGGCGATCCGGCGTCTGAATCGTCGGTGTTCAACACCATGAGCGGCGTGTTCGCCCTGTTCGCAGAGGCCGCCGCAGATCCGGCGAGCCCGGTGCGGCGCTCCAGCGCCCTGGGTGAAATCGGCGCCGTTCTCGACGAGTTTGACCGTCTGGGGGCGTCTCTACAGGACCTGCGCGGTCAGGCGGATGCACGCATTGCGGGCGCGGTTGACCAAGTCAACGACCTCCTAGAACAAGTCGTACGGCTCAATGGCGATGTGGCCCGCGGCCGGATCACCAACGATTCAGCCGGCGCTGAGAACGCCCGCGCCCAAGTGCTTGATCAGCTGTCTGAGCTGATCTCTGTGCGCGTCATCGAGGCTGAGAGCGGGGCGGTCGAGGTGCGCACCGACGACGGCCTCTTGTTGGCTGGCCATTCGGCCGCTGTCTTGTCTTACCGCGCGCAAGGCCTGACCGGACCTGAAACTCAGTTCAATCCGATCACGGTGCAGTACGGCAATCAGGCGCAGCAATCGCTGGCGCCGCACCTCAAGAGCGGGGAGATTTTCGGCCTCCTTCAGGCGCGAGATGTCGAACTGCCCGCCATTGCAGACAGCTTGGGCGCCATGTCGGCCGGCTTTGCAGAAGCGGTGAACGCGGCCCACAACGACTCCACCAGCTTTCCCGCCCCCTCCAGCCTCACCGGCCAGAACACCGGACTGACGGGCGCTGACGCGCATGGCTTCACGGGTGTCTCTCATGTCGCCCTGGTGGACGCCAACGGCACGCTGGTCGACACCATCGCGCTTGATTTTGACGCCGGAACAGTGACCCGCGCGGGCGGCGGCGGCGCCATTGCGATGGGCGCGACCATCCAAACCATGACAACGGCGCTGGACACGGCGCTTGGCGGCGCTGGCGGCACGGCGACGTTTGCTGGCGGGCGGCTAACCGTCACGGGCGGCGGCAACGGCGTTGCCTTTGCTCAAGACCCGGCCAGCCCTTCAGATCGCAGCGGACGCGGATTTGCCCACGCCTTCGGTATGAATGACCTGGTGGTGTCCAATCAGCCCTTGTCATTCGCCACCGGCCTGACTGGAACCGACCCGCACGGCGTTCCCGCAGGCCAGAGCATCACCGTGCGCCTGGTTGATGAACGTGGCGGCGTGATCGGCCAATCGAGCATCACGCCGTCTGCGACAGGAGCGACCGTGGGCGACGTTGTCGGCGCGCTCAACGCGACCGGGACAGGGCTGGGCGATTTCGGCGCCTTCCAGCTGGACGCCGCTGGCTCATTGTCATTCGCCGGATCGGCCTCTTACCCCAATGCGCGCGTGGAGGTCGTGACCGACACCACCCGGCGCGGCGACACCGGGCGCAGCCTGAGCCAGCTTTTTGGCATGGGCGCGGGGCCGGGCGCCAATCGGGCCACCGGCCTTTCAATTCACGCCAATGTGGACTCAGACCCGCGCCGCCTGGCGCTTGGCGCGATCGACATGTCCAGCGCCGTCATCGGCCAGGTGGTCACCGGCGCGGGCGACGGGGCCGGCGGGCAAAAACTACAATCGTCCGGCTCCACCGCGCTCAGCTTTGACGCGGCCGGCGGTCTGCCGGCCATGACCACCACCATCTTGGACTATGCCGGGCGCATGGCCGGCGACATTGGTCGGCGCGCCGAAGCGGCCGACCGCGATGCGCGCACCGCCCAGACCTTGGCGGCGGAAGCCAACGCCCGCCGCGCCTCGGTGGAAGGGGTCAATGTCGATGAAGAGATGGTCAAGCTGACCCAGTTCCAACAGGCCTACACGGCCTCGTCCCGTCTGATCCAAGCCGCCAAGGAGATGAGCGACGTCCTGTTGTCGCTCGTCTAAGCCTTTTCATAAGGGAGCGCCGCAATGCGCATCGCAACCAGCCAGATCCACGCGCTCGCGTCGCTCGACTTGCAGCGCGCCCAGGCCGATCTGTTTGAGGCCCAGCGTCAAACCGGCTCAGAGCGCAAGGCGGCCGACTTGAAGGGCTACGCCAAAGACGCCGGCGCGCTCGTGAATGCGCGCAGCTACCGCGATCTCAGCGAGTCGTTTGTGGCCGCGGCAACCACCGTTTCGCCGCGTCTGGAGCTGCAAAGCCTGACCTTGGGCGAAACAGCCAATTCGGCGCAGTCGGTGCGCCTGGCCATGACCGAAGCGGTGGGCCTGGATTCAGGCTCAGAGATGATG
>CAYGQB010000012.1:0-15770 GCA_964351895.1 uncultured Caulobacterales bacterium | reverse complement strand
TCAAACGGCGGTCAGCTCTCTCAACGTCACCTATGGCGGCTCGTTCATCTATGGCGGCGTGCGTGACGATCAGGCCCCGGTCACGGTGACGTCGCTGGACGACCTGGCCGCTCTGCCGGCCGCCGCTGACGCGTTCCAGAACGCGCCGCGCCGCGCCACGGTGAAGCTGGACGTGAATGTCACGCTGGACGTGGCGCCGGTGGCTTCTGAGGTGGCCGGAGACCTGTTCGACGCCTTTAAGCGCATCAAAGACTATGAGATCGCCAATGGTCCGTTTGCCGGCGACTTGACGCCGGCCCAGCGCACGTTCCTGGAAACCGAAATCGGTCAGCTGGCCCAGGTGGTCGACAATATCCACGCCTATGAGGCCCAGAACGGGGGCGTTCAACAGCGCGTTGCGTCGATCTTGGAGCGTCAGGCCGACCAGCAATCCTATTTCGAGCAGGTTGTTCAGGAGGTCGAAGGCGTGAACTTGGCCGAGGTGGCGTCCAGGCTGTCCCAGGCCGATCTTCAGCTCAAGGCGTCCGCCCAGGTCTATGCCCAGCTGCGCGGCTCCAGCCTCCTGAACGTGCTCTAGGCGTTGGTGTTCTTCATCTGCGACGCCTGGTAGCGCGCGCCGGCCACCCGGTCAGCGAACGGCGCCAAGCGCTCCATGTCGGATGCCTCCAGCACCACGTCAGCGGCGCTGAGATTGGCGGCCGCGTTCTTTGGCTTTGTCGTACCAGGTATGATGTGGCCGCTGGGACCATTGGCCAGACACCAGGCCAGGGCAAGCTGGGCCGGCGTGCAGCCTTTCTCAGCCGCGATCTGCGAGATTTCCTCCACCAGGGCCAAGTTTGCTTCATAGGCTCCGTCGGCAAAGCGCGGCTGAAAGGCGGCCGAGCGGAAATCGGTGTCACCGGGCTTGGCGTCCTTGGACATGGCGCCGGTCAGCAAGCCGCGTCCCAGAGGCGAATAGGCGACCAGACTGGCGCCCGTTTCCTTCAAGGCTGGAAACAAGCCGTCTTCGATGTCGCGCGAAAAGATCGAATACTCAGACTGAACAGCCGCGATGGGATGAACAGCGTGCGCGCGCTTGAGTGTCTCGCCCGACACTTCTGAGAGGCCGAGCGCGCGCACCTTGCCTTCCTCCACCAGGCGGCTCATGGCCCCAACCGTGTCCTCGACCGGCGTCGCCGGATCGACGCGGTGGAGGTAGTAGAGATCGACGTGGTCGGTCCCCAAACGCGCCAGAGAGCCTTCAATGGCGCGCCGGCAGTTGGCCTCAGAACCGTCGATCCCCGTCGGCATTCCGGTTTTGGGATCGCGCAGAGGCCCAAACTTGGTGGCGATGACGACCTTGTCGCGCTGGCGGGCAAAGGCGGCGCCGAGCTGGGTTTCATTGAGGCCCATGCCGTACATTTCGGCGGTGTCAAAGTGATCAACGCCAAGGTCGGCGATGTGGCGCAAGACGCTGATGGCGTCGTCCAGCGACAGGGCGGGGCCGTAGAACTCCGCCAGGCCCATACAGCCCAGGCCGATGGCGTTCACGGTGATTTGGCTGGATCCGATTTGCTTGCGCAACATGGCGTGGCTCCTTGGTTTTCTCTTTGGGGCTATGTCTTTTGGGGCTTCGTCTCTGAGCCGCGAGCTTTGGGGGCGAGTGCGTTTCAGGCGCGCGCGGCCTGGCCCTTGCAGCCTATCCCCGAAACCGTGCCAAGGGGAGAATGCCCGATGACGCCGACCACGCAGACGTTCACCAGCACCGCCAAGGCGCGCGAGAACGCAGCCCTGATTGAATCAGTCCGCGCCAAGCTGGCCGCACAAGCCGCCCTGCCGCCGCCCCTGTCCCCCGCTGAGCGTCTTGCCGCCGATGTATCGAGCCGCGCGCGGTCACTGTCTGGCGCGGCCCGTTCACGCATCAAGGTCCCCGCCATCAAGACGGGCGCCAAGGAGACCGTCATGGCTCAACACCCGGTCACACAATCCTCTTCCGCCGGCCAGGCTTCGACCACCCGGTCGCGCCTTGGTTTGATCGCCTTGGCGTTTGTCAGCGCAGGCGCTGGCGCGCTCCTGGTGGCGTCGTTTCTGATCGTCTAGCGGTCCCTTCGCGCCGGCGCAGGTGCTGGCAAGCGCGCACTATTCGGCCGCTTCAAGGGCGGCTTCGCGCGCCGCCAGCCACTTCTCAGCTTCCAGAGCGGCCATGCACCCCATGCCCGCCGCAGTGACGGCTTGGCGATAGACGTCGTCGGTGACGTCGCCGGCCGCAAAGACGCCCGCAATGGCGGTGGCGGTCGAATCTGGGTCGGTGATGAGGTAATTGCCAGACTTCATGGGCAGCTGACCGGCAAACAGTTCGGTCGCCGGCGCGTGCCCGATGGCGACGAACACGCCGTCGGTCGCCAGGATGGTTTCATCGTCGGTTTTCACGTTGCGCACCTTCACTCCGGTGACGCTCTTGGGGTCGCTCGCACCCACGATGTCCTCGACAACCGTGTCCCAGACAATCGTCACCTTAGGGTGCTTAAACAGGCGCTCTTGCATGATCTTTTCGGCGCGCAACTCGTCGCGGCGGTGGATCAGCGTCACTGAGTTGGCGAAGTTAGTGAGGAACAGGGCCTCTTCTACAGCGGTGTTGCCGCCGCCCACCACAACGACGTCCTTTCCGCGATAGAAAAAGCCGTCGCAGGTGGCGCAGGCGGACACGCCATGACCTTGAAATGTTTGCTCACCGTCCAACCCAAGCCACTTTGCAACCGCGCCGGTGGCGATGATGATGGTGTCAGCAGTCCACACGTCGCCATTGTCAAGAACGGCGCGCTTGGGCGTGGATTTCAGGTCCACCTCTGTGACGATGTCGTGCACCAGACGCGCGCCCACATTCTCGGCCTGCTTTTGCATTTGCTCCATCAGCCACGGGCCTTGGATCACGTCGGCAAAGCCGGGATAGTTCTCCACGTCGGTAGTGATGGTCAGCTGTCCACCCGGCTGTAATCCGGTCACCACAACAGGCTCCAGCATGGCTCGGGCGGCGTAAACCGCCGCCGTATAGCCCGCCGCGCCGGAACCAATAATCAGCGTCTTGGTGTGGGATATCGTGCTCATGGCGGGCTCTTTCGGGCTGAGATACGGTCAGGGGATCGGCGCGTGCGGCGCGCACCCTAAGATATGGGGTTTAGGGCGCGCCTGCGAAGGGGCCAGTGGTGTTCAATCCCCAGTCATAGTGATGTCCGGTGATGGTGGGGCGCGCGTCGAGCGCGGCGGCGAGATCGGGCTCAGCATAGGTGCGCAGGTGCGCGATTACGCCGGCCTCGCTGTCGCCGAAGTCCTCGCGGAACCACTTGTAAATACGCGAAACTTCAACCCCGCTCGGTGTGACCACAACACCGCGGTCTGAGTTGACAAAGGCGCGCGCCGCCCGGGTCAGATCGGCGTCAAGCGTCGCGGCCCGCCACGCCCTACGCCCAAGGTTCGGACACCCGACAGAGGCGCAATTCACCGCATAGTGGATGCGCGGCTCGTCCCATTGAACACGCAAGATGTCATGCTCTATGGCGTCAAGCGAGAGAGGGCGGCCTTCGACGGTCACCCGATCAACGCCCCACGGGCCGATGGATAACACGTAGGGACGAATTTGACGGATGGAGCGGCTGGGCTGTTCATCGATGATCAGTCGCACCGTGACCGCATTGTAGAGATTGGCCCAAAACACGAACTGGTCCGGGCGCGCCAGGCCCGAGACCGGGGTCGCTTCGAGTGCGGCGATATAGTCTTGCAGCTGTTGGCGATCGCCTGGCGTGGCGGCGAGGCGGGGATAGTCGAAGCGGTCAAGGCCGTCGGCGTCTTGCACCACATAGCGCTGTAGGAGGGCGTCCCACGGATCATGCAGCGCGTCGTCGGCGTCGACTTGCGGGGATAAGCCCATCAGGCACGCCGTCAGGAGAGCGATCACCCAGAGGGCCAAACGCTGGGTGCGGTCGGCTTGGGCGGCCGCTAGGCCAATGGAGCGATTAAGACGGGGCATCGGCGGGTCTCCGGCGCAGGTGCGATGCTTCAGCACTACGCTGATCCACGTGCGCCCGTCATGTCACCACTTCGCGAGATGCGCGTGATTCCAAGCGATCTAGTACCGCTTGCGCGGCCCGGTCGGTCTCGCGCAGGGGCTCGGTATCCCAGGTTTCCACCACCCCGGAGAAGGGGCGCATGAACTCGCGGGCGATCAACTCGTCATAGAGGCGCGCAAACTTGCCGGGTCGCGCGGATAAGGCAAAGCCAAGCACCGGGACGCCGGCGCTCGCGGCTTCTGTCAGCATGTTGGTGGAATCCAGCGTGACGAGCGCGGCGTCGGCGCAGGCGAGCATGTCAAAGTAGGGATTAGGGCCGTCTTGCGCGCCGGTCCACAGCGTGACATTCGCCGTTTCTGCGCCGCCAGAGCCCCCGGGGACGGGTGCGCGCAGGCGTGTTTTTAGGGCTTCGATCAGGGTTGCCGGCGTGCGCCGTGAGGTGGTCACCATCAGCCCGGCGCCCTTGGCGCGCAAGGCGTCCAGGGCTTCAAGCAGGGCGCGCGCATCAGCGCTTGAAACCCGATGGCGCTTAGAGTTGCCGCCGATCAGGACCGCCACGCGCGGACCTTTTAGTCGCGCGAAGGCTGCCGGGACAGGCCGGTCCTTGGATTGGGCGGGCGGGGGTAAGATCCGGTTGGTCGAACCCAGGATATTGAAGACCTGGTCGCTCTCTTCCAGTCCGTCATGGCGCGGCGCGATCACCAAGTCATAGGGGACAAGTGACCCTGGCGGCTTTTGCAATTGGACGATGAGGCTGGCGCCTTGAGTCCAGCCTCGGGCGCGGCGCGAATAGCCCAAGCTGGCGCGACCGCAGCCGATCCACACATCCGGCCAAGGGGTGCGCGCCATGGCCTGAGTGGCCCAAAAAGCGTCTCTAACTCGCGCATCAACGGGTGTTAAGTCGCGCAAAGTTGGTGCTTGGGCGCGCACCAGGCGCGCAGGAGGCGCATGCAGGCGCACCACGTCCAGGCGCACGCGTCTGGCCAAGGCTTCAGCCAGGCCGCGCGCCTGGTTCTCAATGCCGGCGCGACCGTCCGTGACGATCCAGACCTGGCGCGCGCGCGCTTGGTCCGCGGCCACGCCTTACTTCCACTCAACCTTGAGGATTTCCCAAGACTTAACCCCGCCTGGCGCGACAACATCGACGACGTCGCCGACTTCCTTGCCGATCAGGGCGCGTGCGATGGGCGACGTCACCGACACCTTACCTGCGCGCACGTCCGCCTCGTCTTCACCAACGATCTGATAGGCGGCCTCGTCTTCGGTGTCCTCGTCCAGAACGGTCACGGTGGCGCCAAACTTCACGGACGCGCCGTTCAGCCGCGACACGTCGATGACTTGGGCGCGGCTGAGCTTGTCTTCTAGCTCGGCCACCCGCGCTTCGATGAAGCCCTGGCGCTCTTTGGCGGCGTGATATTCAGCGTTCTCTGACAAGTCGCCGTGCTCGCGCGCTTCCGAAATCGCCTGGATCACGGCCGGGCGCTCCTGGCTCTTGAGACGCTTCAGTTCGTCGTCGAGGGCGCGATGACCCTCGATCGTCATAGGTATTTTCTGCATTCGTGGGGACTTTCCGTGTCTGTTCGAACCGAGAATCGCGGGCCCAAACGCCTATACAGAGTAGGATTGCAGGGCGCGCACTTCAAGCGCGCCTTCATCAACGGCGCGAATGACGCCGATTGCAGCGCGTGCAGATGACACATTTGTGTAGCACGGAACGCCCTTTTCCAAAGCCGTGCGGCGAATGGAAACGCTGTCGAGATGCGATTGGCGCCCTTCGGTCGTGTTGCAAATCAGGTCGATTTCACCGTCCATGATCGCATCGACGATGTTCGGGCGCCCTTCATACACCTTGTTGACGCGGGTCACGTCCAGACCGTTGGCCCGCAAGATCGCTTCCGTGCCGCCGGTGGCGACAACCTTAAAGCCCAAGGCCAAGAGATCGGCGACAAGCGAAACGGCCGCGTCCTTGTCTGAGTCTTTGACGGACACAAAGGCGACGCCGGTGCGCGGCAGCGTCACCCCGGCTCCAATTTGGCTCTTGGCGTAGGCGCGATTGAAATCGAGATCGGCCCCCATCACTTCGCCCGTTGAGCGCATCTCCGGGCCCAGAACCGGATCGTCGCCTGGGAAGCGGGCGAACGGCAGCACGGCCTCCTTGACCGAGAAATGGCGCGGCGCGGGGATCGGCGTGTCGACGTCGGCCAGCTTGGCGCCCGCCATCACCTTGGCGGCGATCGCGGCCACGGGGCGGCCGGTTGCCTTGGCCACAAACGGCACCGTGCGCGAGGCGCGCGGATTGACCTCCAGCACAAAGATGTCGTCGCCCTGCAGGGCAAACTGCACATTCATCAGACCAAGCACGTTGAGCCCGCGGGCCAGGGCGCGGGTCATGTCTTCCAGTCGCGCCACGATGTCGGCTGACAGCGAATGCGGGGGCAAGGCGCAGGCGCTGTCGCCCGAATGCACGCCCGCTTCCTCAATGTGCTCCATGACGCCGGCAATCAGCACGTCGTCGCCGTCGCAAATGGCGTCCACGTCCACTTCGATGGCGTTGCGCAGGTAGCTGTCCACCAGCAGCGGCGTGTCGCCCGACACCTTCACCGCCTCGGTCACGTAGCGCTCCAGATCGGCGTCGTCGCGCACGATCTCCATCGCCCTTCCGCCGAGCACAAACGAGGGGCGCAGCACCAGCGGATAGCCCAGGGTGCGGGCTGCGGCGCGGGTTTCCTCCACGCTTTTGGCGATGGCGTTGTCGGGTTGGCGCAGCCCCAGCTGGTGCAACAGCTGCTGGAAGCGTTCGCGATCTTCAGCCAAGTCGATGGAGTCGCGCGATGTGCCCAAGATGGAGATGCCTGCGTCGTCCAACATGGCGGCCAGCTTAAGCGGAGTTTGCCCGCCGAACTGAACGATGACGCCCAGAAGCTCGCCGGCTTGGCGTTCGCGATGGATGATCTCCAGGACGTCTTCGCCCGTCAGCGGTTCAAAGTAGAGCCGGTCTGACGTGTCGTAATCGGTTGAAACGGTCTCTGGGTTGCAGTTCACCATGATGGACTCAATGTCCATGTCCGCCAGGGCGTAGGCGGCGTGACAGCAACAATAGTCAAATTCGATGCCCTGGCCGATGCGGTTGGGCCCGCCGCCCAGGATGATGACCTTGCGTCGGTTGCTGGGGTGCGATTCGCAGGCGGGCGGCGTCACGCGAATGACCCCGTCTGCTCCTCCGTCCGCCTCCCAGAGCCCTGATGGATACTCATAGGCGCCGTAGAGATAGGCCGTTGGCGTTGCAAATTCCGCCGCGCAGGTGTCCACCCGCTTATAGACGGGGCGCACTCCGGCGGCGTGACGCTGGGCGCGCGCATCTGGTTCTGACACGCCGGCAAGACGCGCCAAGCGCGCGTCAGAAAAGCCCATGCCTTTCAGATCGCGCCAGCCTTCAGGGGTGGTCGGAAGGCCTTGCGCCTTCACCTGGCCTTCAACCTCAATGATCTCTTCGATCTGTCGTAAGAACCAGGGATCAAAGGCGCTGGCGGCGTGCACCTCCTCCACGGTCAGGCCCTGGCGCAAGGCCTGGGCGGCCTGGCGCAGCCGGTCCGGCGTGGCCTGGGTCAGCACCTTGCGAATGGCTTCAGGCGCAGCGTCGCCATCCGCGCCCGGGAACTCGATCTCATCGAGCCCCTCAAGCCCGGTTTCCAGAGACCGCAGCGCCTTTTGCAGCGATTCCTGGAAGGTGCGCCCCATGGCCATGGCTTCGCCCACCGACTTCATGGACGTGGACAGGCGCGGCGGCGTGCCGGCGAACTTCTCAAAGGCAAAGCGCGGGATCTTGGTCACGACATAGTCGATCGACGGCTCAAACGAGGCCGGGATCGCGCCGCCGGTGATGTCATTGCCCAGCTCGTCGAGCGTGTAGCCCACGGCCAGCTTGGCCGCGACCTTGGCGATGGGAAACCCGGTCGCCTTTGACGCCAGCGCTGAGGAGCGCGACACGCGCGGGTTCATCTCGATGACCACCATGCGCCCGTCGACCGGATTGATGGCGAACTGAACGTTCGAGCCCCCCGTTTCCACTCCAATCTCGCGCAGCACCGCCAAGGAGGCGTTGCGCATGCGCTGATACTCCTTGTCGGTGAGGGTGAGGGCGGGCGCCACGGTGATGGAATCGCCCGTGTGAACGCCCATCGGGTCGATGTTCTCAATCGAGCAGATGATGATGCAGTTGTCGGCGCGGTCGCGCACGACTTCCATCTCAAACTCTTTCCATCCCAGCACCGATTCTTCGATCAGCACTTCGCCCACCGGCGAGGCGGAGAGCCCCGATTGCACGATCTGGCGAAACTCGTCGCGATTGTAGGCGATGCCGCCGCCGCGCCCGCCCAGTGTGTAGGACGGGCGGATGATCGTCGGCAGGCCGACAAATTCTAGCGCCGCCTCGGCTTCCACCAGGGAATGGGCGATGCGCGAACGCGGGCTCTCCAGGCCGATGGAGTCCATGGCGTCGCGAAACCGCAGCCGGTTTTCCGCCTTGTCGATGACGTCGGCCTTGGCTCCGATCAGCTCGACATTGAACAGATCCAGCACGCCGCGCTTGGCCAGCTCCAGCGACGTGTTCAACGCCGTCTGTCCGCCCATGGTGGGAAGAAGCGCGTCAGGGCGCTCCTTTGCGATCACCTTGGCCACGAACTCGGGCGTGATGGGCTCAATGTAGGTGGCGTCGGCGGCGCTGGGGTCGGTCATGATGGTGGCCGGATTGGAGTTGACCAGGATGACCCGGTAACCCTCGTCGCGCAGCGCCTTGCAGGCCTGAGCGCCGGAATAGTCAAACTCGCACGCCTGACCGATGACGATCGGACCCGCCCCAATAATCAGGATCGAGGAGATGTCTGTGCGCTTGGGCATCGGGCGGGCTCTCCTGCGGGCAAAACGGCGAATGCTTAGGCGCGCGCGGCGTCGGAGGCAAGGAAGTTTCACCGCGACGTGGGAACCCGCTTGTGTATGCGGCTGCGCAGACGTTGAATGGGGCCATGACCCCAACTGATTCAGCGTCGCCCAAAACGACCCCTTCGCAACCGGGATCGCCCCGGTCCGGCTCTGATCCACAGGGGCGCGGCGCCGGCGCCGGCGTTCGGCCAGATGTTGATGTTCTGATCATGGGCGCAGGCCTGTCTGGCGTCGGCGCGGCCTGCACCTTGAGCCAGACCTGCCCGGACCTGTCCTACGCCGTGGTTGAGGCGCGCGACGCCATCGGCGGGACATGGGATCTGTTTCGCTATCCCGGCATTCGCTCCGACAGCGACATGCACACGTTGGGGTATCGGTTCGCGCCGTGGACCCAGGCCGCCGCCATCGCCGACGGGCCCGCGATCTTGAGCTACGTGCGCGAGACGGCCGCGCGTCATGGCGTGACCGACCACATCCGTTTTAACCGCAAGGTCACGGCCCTGGACTGGTCGAGCGCCGACCAGGTGTGGCGCGCCACCATTGAGGGGCCCGACGGCCCCGAAACGCTGGTCAGCCGCTGGGTGTTCGTATGCTCGGGCTACTATTCTTATGCGGCCGGCTACACGCCTGATTTCCCAGGCCGAGACGCGTTCAAGGGCGCCTTCATTCATCCCCAGCACTGGCCCGAAGACTTTGACTATTCCGGCAAGCGCGTTGTGATCATCGGGTCGGGCGCAACCGCCGTCACGCTGGGCCCGGCCATGGCCGAGGCGGCCGCCAGCGTCACCTTGTTGCAGCGCTCCCCGACCTACGTGATGTCGCGTCCGTCGCAAGATGCAATCGCGCTCGGTCTTGCGCGGTTTTTGCCCGCGTCCTGGGCCTATGGGATCACGCGCTGGAAGAATGTAGCGCTGCAGATGTTCTTCTATTGGCTGGCGCGTGCGCATCCTGAGATGGTCAAGGCCCACATCCTCAAGCTGGTGCGCGAGGAATTGGGCCCGGATTATCCGGTCGAAACGCACTTTTCGCCCAGCTATAAGCCCTGGGATCAGCGCGTGTGCGTCGCGCCGGACAGCGACATATTTGAGGCCATTCGGTCCGGCGGCCTGACCATGGTCACCGACCACATCGCCCACTTCACTGAAACCGGCGTCGCGCTGCAATCAGGCGACACGCTGGAGGCCGACGTGATCGTCAGCGCGACCGGCCTGGCGCTGGAGATCGGCGGCGGCGCGACCGTGCGCGTGGACGGGGTCGAGCAGGCGCCAAGCGACACCATGGTCTACAAGGGCGTGATGCTGTCCAACGCGCCCAACCTGGCCTTGTGGACGGGCTACACCAATGCCTCCTGGACACTGAAGTGCGACCTGACGAGCGACTATGTGTGCCGCCTGATCAGGCGCATGGACACGAAGGGATACGCCAGCGTCACCCCGCGCGTGTTGGAGCCGGAAATGACCTCGCGGCCGCTGATCGATTTCTCCTCCGGCTACATTGAGCGCGCCCTCCCGATCCTGCCGCGCCAAGGCGAACATGCGCCCTGGCGGCTGCGCCAGAACTATTTCCTGGACATGATCAACTTGCGGCTCGGGCGGCTCGAAACGCCCGAACTGGAGTTTATCCCGGCCGTCGGGCGTGGCCGCGGGCAGGCGGGATCGACCGCCACCGCCGGCGTGTCGAACGCGGCGCGGTGAACCTTGCAAGTTCGCGTGCTGCGTGCGTGCGCTTGGGTGACGGCCCCGACTGGCGTATAGGACGCGCGCGAGCTGTTGACCTGCCGAGATAAGGCGGGGGGCCGCGCAATTCGAGCAACACTGCGTTGCCAAGCCAAAACTCTAGGGCGCGGGCAGCCGGGTGGTGAGGGAAGAGGGACCAATGAAACTGAGAGCAACTTATGGGCTGAGCGCCGCCCTTCTTGGCGCAACTGCACTTACCGGCGTGGCGCCGGCGTTTGCGCAAGTCGAAGTGATCACCGTCACCGCGCAAAAGCGCGAAGAAACGCTGACCGACGTGCCGGTCGCCGTCACGGCCGTCACCGGCGCCTCGATTGAGCGCACCGCCAACTACAGCTTGGAAACGATCCAGAAGCTGGTGCCGTCACTGTCCTTCCGCAAAGGCACGACGACGCGCAACTCGGCTCTGATCCTGCGCGGCGTGGGCACGATTTCATTCTCCGTCGCCGCTGAGCCTGCGGTCGCGACTGTGGTCGACGGCGTGGTTCTGGCGCGCTCGGGCCAGTCCTTTTCTGATCTCTACGACGTAGAGCGCGTGGAAGTGCTGCGCGGACCGCAAGGCACGCTCTTTGGTAAGAACGCGTCGGCCGGCGTGATCAACATTGTCACCAAGTCGCCGTCTGAAGACCCGGAAACCGAAATCGGCGTCGCAGCTTTTGAAGGCGGCGAGTATCGGGTCAAGGCGTCAACGTCAGGCGCGCTGAACCCGGCCATGCGCGGCCGCCTCACCGGGTTTTACGGCTCGTTTGACGGGCCGCACACCAACGTCTTCGATGGTGAGAAGATCAACGGCTATGAGCGCTATGGCGTGCGCGGCGTGCTCGATTGGGATCTGGGCGCAGACGTCACCGCCCGCCTGATCGCCGACTATGCCGAAGCCGACGACAATTGCTGCGGCGAGCTGATCGGCACGACGCCAAACGACGCGCTGGTGCTGGCCAACCTCGGCGCGGCCACGCCGTTGGGCGACGAAACGCGCGCGGTCAATCACAACCTGACGGCCAGCACGCAAGACACCACCTACGGCGTGTCGGGTGAGTTTAACTGGGGCCTCGGCGATCACACGGTGACCTCCATCACCGCCTATCGCAGCTGGGAAAACCGGGAAATTCGCGACGGCGACTGGCAGCCGGGCTTCACAACGTCCGGCATCGAGTTGCATGACGATGGGCCGCAGGAAACCACTCAGTTCAGCCAGGAGCTGCGCCTGACGTCTCCGGGCGGCGAGAAGTTTGATTATGTCGCCGGCCTGTTCTTGTGGAACGTGGAAACCGACCGCCAGTTCACCCGCGACGTGTTCGGCTGTCTGGATGCGGATGCAGTAACGCCTGGCGTCCAGGCCGGGGCCTGCACGCCGGCAACCTCGGTCACCAGCTTCCTGACCGGCACCGCTGACATCAACACTGAGATCCGCAACGCGGCGATCTTCGGCCAAGGCACCTACGCGCTCAACGACGAGTGGAAGCTCATTGGCGGGCTTCGCGCCACCTATGACGAAGTGTCCTTCACCCACTCGCGCGTCGCCAATCCGGCGACCGGCGGACCGGGCGTGCGGCCGGCCAACGCCTCTGGCCTGGTCTCAAACGAGACCGACAACACCGGCTTCTCCGGCAAGTTGGGCGCCCAGTGGTTCCCCAACGAAGACGTGATGGCCTACGCGACCTACTCGCGCGGCTACAAGGGTCCGGCGTTCAACGTCTTCTTCAACTTGACCGAAGGCCGGGACGATCTTCCCATCGAGGAAGAAACCTCCAACAGCTTTGAAGTCGGCTTGAAGGCGACCTCGCCGGACAATCGCGTGCAGATGAACGCGGCCATGTTCTACGCCGAGTACTCTGACTTCCAGGCCAACAACTTCGACACCGTGGCCGGCCAGGTGGTCACCCGCCTGACCAACGCGGGCGACGTGCGCACCCAAGGCTTTGAACTTGACGCCCTGTGGACCCCGAACGACGCGTGGGACTTCACCGCAGCGGTGGCCTACACCGATGCCGAAGTGACCGACTTCAACGTCGCGGGCGTGGGGGCCACGGTGGCCTCCGGCACGCCTCTGCCGCTGGTGCCGGAGATCAAGACCTCGCTTGGCGCACGCTACAGCCAAGAGACGTCCTCGCGGCTGCCGTTCAACATCGAGTATGACGCCAACCTGGTCTACCAGACTGAAACGTCATCTGATTTCAGCGGCAACCCGGCGCTCGACATCGGCTCGTACGGCATTCTGGACTTGGGCCTGACCCTGGTCGACAAGGCCGATCGCTACGAAGTCGGCTTTGTGGTCAAGAACGCCACCGACCAGAGCTACGCCTCGCTGATCACGACCGGCGGTCCGGCCGGGTCGCTGCGCTACCTGATCCCGCGTGACGCAGATCGCTACATCGGCGTTCAGGCCAAGATGCGCTTGCAGTAAAGCGCGTTCTCAACCTGAATTGAGACGTGAGAGCGCCCTCGAAGCTGAACGCTTCGGGGGCGTTTTCGCGCCTAAGTCGCGCACGGGTTCTTTTTCCCGCCGTCGCAATTGCGCTCCCACACCGGACAGCGTTCGGATAGGTTTGGCGTCAAGCACAACAAGGGAGGAGTGATCCATGATTGACCCATCCGTGAGAGCCGTCGCAGACAAGCTGGTGGAGTGCTGCCGCGAAGGACGCGAGGCGGAGCTTCTGGACGCACACTATGCGCCCGACGCCGTGTCTGCTGAGGCGGTGGCCATGCCCGGGACCGACAGCGCCGAAGCGCACGGCGTGGCTGCGATCAAGGCCAAGCACGACTGGTGGAATGGCGCCTTTGAGGTTCACGAGGCGTCCATCACCGGACCGTACTTCCATGGTCCGGATCGCTTCGGCGTCATTTTTGAGTTGGACACGACAGAGCGCGCCTCGGGAAATCGCATGCCGATGAAAGAGTTTGCCGTCTACACCGTGGCGGACGGCAAAATTACGCGTGAAGAGTTCTACTACGAGATCCCGGCCCAATAGGCGTTGAGGCCGCCAACCTTTTGCGTCCAAAAAGCCTTGTGTTCAGGCCCCGTGCGGCGCAAGCGGCGTGGGTCTGATCGCCAAGTTGCAGGCCCCGTTGGGCCGATGATCGCTCTCACATCTGAGGATCACCGGCCGAACGGTCCCTGCCGGCGCGCATGCGGATTCTGATGATCCGATCAGCGCGTCAGGCGCAGGCCCCACCACAGGGCGGCTTCAGGCTCAGCATCCTCGACGTGGCCCGGTTCGTTGGCGACCCGCGCGGCGATGGTGGTGACCATGCCGTCTGAGAGCCGCAATCTGATGGCGCCTTCCACGTCGATCTCACGACCGGACGGGGAGAGGCTGGCGACGCGCTCTTCATAGAGCGTGCCGTTGGTTGCAGGATCGATGGCGACCGGTACGCCCAGGCGCATGGAACCGCTCTCCACCCGCAAGGGCTGGGCGAAGGTGAGGCCAATGGTGGCCGGGCCGGCGTTGCGCTCGGCGGCCAATGACCAGGCGGTTGCCGTGGGCTCGTCTTGGATCGTGATCCAGGCCGGCGCGTCGAGCTGGGCGCTGGCTTGTTCGATGCGCGCCGCGCCGCGCCAGGCGCCAGCCAGAGGGCCCGACCAGCCCAGCGCCATGAAGGAGCTTTCTCCGGTGTCTTCAGCGCCAAATCGCGAGAGGACGCTCGATCCAAACGTGGTGCGCGCCTCTTGTGCAAAGCCGCTCTCAAAGGTCAGAGATTGACTGCCGAAGGCGCGCGTGAAGCTGGCGGCCGAGAAGCCAGATTCGTCAGAACCGGCCGAGCGCACCGCAAACGTCCACTCGCCCATCCCGTAAGAGAAGGCCGCCCAATCGCCGCTGGCGGTGAGTTGCGCAAGGCCGCCTGACCAGGCGGTGGCCGAGAGCATGGCGCCGCCGGCCGATCCGCCAGGCGCAGGCGCGGCAAAGCCGCGTCCGATGGCGGCGTTGATGGGGCCAAGCTGGAAGGCGACCTTAAGCTCGGGCGCCTGATCGTCGGCGTCAGCCAGATTGGTCAATGCGATATAGGTGTCCTCGCCTGACCGGAACGCGGCTGAGCCGAACGGGGTGAGGGCGGCGCGCGCGTCCAGGCGCTGGGCGAGGGCGGCCGATTCAAACCCGGACAAGGTGGAGGAAAGGGCGCGCGCGTGCGCCTGAGGGCTGACGATGAAGCCGCGATCATAGGCGTCGCGCACCACCATGTTGCGCAGCATGCCGGAGGCAAACGCAAAGTCGCCAAAGGCGCCGGCGGGCGCGGCCAGAGCGGCGGACACGTCTACCGGCGTCGAAGAGCCCGTCGATTCAAGCGACGACACGGTGACCGAGCCAAAGCTGGTGCTGGTGGCGCCCACCGGCTGGAAGGCGCGCTCTAGGTCGACAATGCCCCAGCCATAGAGCGTGTCGGGCCCCGCCGCGCCAAGGTCGGTCGCGGTTTCGAAGAGGATTTCTAGGGCTTCTTCGGGCGCGAGGTGCGGATAGGCGTCCAAGAGAAGGGCCAGGGACGCGGCCACGTAGGGCGCGGCGTAAGAGGTGCCAGACCCTTGCAGATAGCCGCTGTCGCCCACCGAGATCACGTCTTCGCCGGGGGCCAAGAGGAACTTGGTAAACTCGTCGCCGGGGCCGTTTGAGAACCAGGACACCTGGCCTTGGGCGTTGACGCTGCCGACGGTGACGATCCGGTCAAGGTCAAGTCCGGCCTCGTCGTTGGCGATCTGGCCGGGCCAGTCGGGCGTGTCAAAATCGGTGTAGGTGTTGGTGTCTTCGTCAAACTCAGAGTTGCCGGAGGCGATGACCACGAGCACGCCGGCCTGCACGGCGCGGCGAATAGAGCCAAGAATGACCTGGCTGGGCGTGCGGCTGCCGAGCGACAGATTGATGATCTGAGCCCCGTTGGCGACCGCGTAGTCTACGGCGTTGGCGACATCGGTGCCGCGGAACCCGCATGAGGTTTCGGTCGGGCCGCAGTCGTCGTCCACCACGCCGTCATTGGGACCATAGTCGGCGCGGATCGCCATGACTTGGCTGTCGAACGCCAGTCCGTGAACGCCAGCGTCGTCCTTGGCCGCCGCGATCAGGCC
>CAYGQB010000011.1:0-34353 GCA_964351895.1 uncultured Caulobacterales bacterium | reverse complement strand
AATTGAGATTGATCTGGCTGACACCCGATCTCCCCTCCAAGGCCTGGAAATCCCTGGCGCGCCGACAGGATCGGGCGCTGGGGTGATGGATCTCTCAAGCCTCTTTGGCAAGGCGTTCGGCGGGCGCACGCGGCGCGTTTCCATGCTGGTCAAGGACGTGTACGGACCGCTCGTTGATGAGGAATCTGACAAGCTTTTGGACGATGACAAAATCGTCGCCGAGGCCATCGACGTCACCGAAAACGACGGCATCGTCTTCCTCGATGAAATCGACAAGATCGCGGCGCGTTCTGATCGGGCCGGCGCCGACGTCAGCCGCGAGGGGGTTCAGCGCGACCTTCTGCCCCTGATCGAGGGCACAACCGTGACCACCAAGCATGGGGCGGTGAAGTCAGATCACATCTTGTTCATCGCTTCAGGTGCGTTCCACGTCGCCAAGCCGTCCGACCTCTTGCCCGAACTGCAAGGCCGGCTGCCGATACGCGTGGAGCTCTCGGCCCTCACCCGCGATGATTTCCGCCGTATCCTGACAGAACCGCACGCCAGCCTCGTGGAGCAGTATGTCGCTCTGATGGCCACTGAGGGGGTCACGCTTGAATTTGCCGAGGACGCGGTAGACGCGGTGGCGCAAATCGCCGCCGACGTGAATGCAGCGGTTGAGAACATCGGCGCGCGCCGGCTTCAAACTGTGATGGAAAAGGTCCTGGAAGACCTGTCGTACAAGGCCGCAGACATGAGCGGCCAGACAGTCCGTGTCGACGCCGACTATGTCACTGATCGTGTGGGGGACCTCAGCAGGGACACAGATCTGAGCCGGTTTATTTTGTGAGCCGCCATCCGTGCTGGTGGGCTAAACGAGCGCGTTCACGATCTCAGGTAAGAACTCGATTGCGGCGATCGCCAAAGCAACTCGGACCGACCATCTCGTCTCCCTATTTGGATGATTGATCCAGTTCCATACATCATACCAAATGAAGGGTTCAGATTCGAAGGTGAACCTACCGTCCGCGCCAGTAGTAGCGTCCGTGCCGTCATCATTGTCAGACTCTGACTTCATCTTGAGTCGATCTAGTGTGACATTGTCTAACCGTATCTCATCTTCGTTGATTTTGTGCGGCCAGGGCTCTATCTTTAATTCTGCCTGGAACAAGTAGTCATCGTTCTCATAAAATTTTATCTTGTGATACTTTGTCCCGTACCTCTTTATGATGTAATTTGCGCGGCTTGACTTCGATTTCTTGTCGTCAGGAATGACCATATTCAGCATCTTGGCCATCGTGTCGGGGTGCATGCGCATTGTGCTAGCCGCGTTTAATGCTGCATAGGGACATGATACCGTTATTCCCTCAGATTTGTTTGGCCTGAGGAGCCGAACGGCGCCCACAATGACGATGACCGCACCCGCAACTGCCAGGACGATCAAAAGCGCGCGAAGATCTATGCTGACGATGGTTGAGTCGCAATCGGCGCCCAGTGTGCGGATGGTCCTACAGATCGCACCTTCTTGCATGGCTGTCCCCTCGTCTCCCCTGGGTTTAATGCTATTCCCATCACACCCATTTAGCGAGTCCCCATGACCCTCGCCGTACGCATCATTCCCTGCCTGGACGTGAAAGACGGGCGCGTGGTCAAGGGGGTGAACTTTGTGGATCTGCGCGACGCTGGCGACCCGGTGGAACAGGCGCGCCTCTATGATGCTCAGGGCGCAGATGAAATCTGCTTTTTGGACATTGCCGCGAGCCACGAAGCGCGCGGGGCCTTGCTAGACGTCGTCGAACGCACGGCCGCGGTTTGCTTCACGCCCCTGACCGTTGGCGGCGGCGTGCGATCGCCTGACGACGTGGTGGCTCTGTTGCGGGCCGGGGCTGACAAGGTCGCGGTCAATTCGGCTGCGGTCGCGGACCCGACGCTGATCGCGCGCATGGCCCAGCGCGTTGGCGAACAATGCGTCGTTGTTGCCGTGGACGCCAAGCGATCGGGTTCAGGCTGGGAGGTGTTCACCCACGGCGGCCGGCGGCCCACCGGCATCGACGCTGTAGCCTATGCAACGCAAGCCGCCGCCTCAGGCGCCGGTGAAATCTTACTTACCAGCATGGACCGCGACGGCTCAAAAGCGGGCTATGACCTGGAGCTCACGCGAGCCGTTGCGGACGCCGTGCCCTGCCCCGTCATCGCCTCGGGCGGCGTGGGGGACTTGAACGATCTGGTGGCCGGCGTGAAGCAAGGGCGCGCCAGCGCGGTACTTGCCGCCTCAATTTTTCACTTCGGCGTTCACACCATCACCGAAGCCCGCAACGCCCTGGCCGCAAGCGGCGCCCCTGTGCGCCGCCTCTTTGACACCAACCAGCCCCGCGCGGAGGCGCACTGATGAACTTAGGCGACGCCCTGACCACTCTGTGGACGACCATCGAGGCAAGGCGCGGCGCTGATCCGTCCACGTCATACACGGCCCAGCTCTTGGCCGCCGGGCCCACGCGCGCGGCAAAGAAGCTCGGGGAAGAAGGCGTTGAAACCGCGCTTGCCGGTGCTGCGGGGTCCAAAGACGATCTGACCGCTGAAAGCGCCGACCTTCTCTATCATCTCATGGTGCTGTGGGCGGCCAGAGGCGTGACACCAGACGATGTCGCCACGGCGCTCAACGCCCGAGGCGGCGTGTCAGGGCTTACCGAAAAGGCCCGCCGTGATCCGTCGGACGCCTAAGAAACACATACCACGCCCCGGCGCCGCCATGGTCGCGGTGGGCGGGCGCAAAACCTGAGACATGGACGCGCAAATCCGGATCAGACAGCCATTGCGGCAAGCGACGGCGCAACACGCCGGCGCCGGTGGGCTCTGAACCGTCTGCCTCGCGTCGCCCTTTGCCGGTAATCACCAAGACGGCTCCGGCATGGTCCAGCCGTGCACGCATCAAGAACCTCCCGAGCGCGGCCCGCGCCTGAACTTGAGTCATTCCGTGCAAGTCGAGCCGGGCCGCCACCTCCACTCGGCCGCGTCGCACGCGCTTGACCCCCGACAGGTCCGCAGGCGGCGCCTGCGCTGGGGATGGGTGCGGCGCCGACTTTACTCTGTGACCGGACGCAATTTCGGGCTGGCGAGCGCGATGGGCTGACGGACCAGGGCCGTGTGCGCCGTCCGACGGTTCAGGAACGGCCGTTTGATGGGTGTCAGGATGATGGATGGAGGGACGCTGCACGCCCGGGCGCGGCGTGACCGTTCGCGCCACCTTGGCCCACAGGCGATGTTCATCCGGTCGCAGGCGCCGTCCCTTCCCGCTCATCGGACCGAACCCCCTCTCAATGCAGCCGCGGCGGCGTGGCTCAGCCGGCCGGGCGCGGCGCGAGCATCCACCAGCGCGTTGCGTGGTTGATCCGTGCGGCCGCCTCCCCCGCTTGTGGACCGGTGCCGAAGAAGAGATCGCTGCGCAAGGGCCCCAGGATGGCGCCGCCAGTGTCTTGCGCCACGGACAGGCGCGGCGCCGGGGCGCCCGCCCCCTCCGGCGCGATGTAATAGAGGCCGCCAATGAGGTGATAATCAGGATCGATTGCGTGGGTTACATCCGCCGTCAGCGGAACATTAGCTGCGCCGACCGGACCCAAGCTGGGATCGCCGATCGGCTTGAGGCTGAAGAAGGCGTAGCGTGGATTGGCGTTGACGACAGATTCCGCCGCCCCGCCCCGCGCCGCCGCCAACCAGCGCTTGACCGCGTCATTTGACGCCCCGCCCTCTGGCAGCAGGCCGCGGTCCATCAGGACACGCGAGATTGACTTGTACGGCAGGCCATTGTGGGCGGCAAAGGCGGCGCGCATTTGGGTTCCATCGGCAAACCGCAACCGACCAGAGCCTTGGATCTGAAGAAAGATAACATCTTCCAGCCGGCCCCACGCCAAAACCGGGATGTCCACCCGCTGGCGGATCACGCCACGATCTTGGTACAGAGCAAGCGTGCCGTCGTCCCAGCGCTGAAAGACTTCTTGGCGCATGGTTTGGCTGTAGCGGTCGCCTGGAACCTGGCGCACCACAAGATCATCGGGCTTGGCCAGCATGGGCTCGCCAAATGGTCCGTACGCCTCCCGGCGCGCTTCGATGACAGGCTCATAGTAGGCCGTGGTTTTGCCAAGACGGCCATCGCGGCGCGTGACGGAGAGCGGGGTGAATGCGGCTTCAAAAAAGCCTTTGGCGGTGAATGTGCCCGCCCGCGCGCTTTTGGCGGCGGTGCAGACGCGCCGCCAGTCTGCAACCTGGCCATGAAACGCCGGCCCGGCCGGATCTGACGCGTTGCGTGCGTCAAACCGCGGACAGGTTAGGAGGAAAGCGCGAAGAACCGCGTCGTGATCGGCCTCATCCCAGCCGGGCAAATCTGAAAATGCGGCCGGCCTTGCGTCAATGGCGGCGTCCGCGTCGCCAGCGAGGGCTGGAATCTCGGCCTGCACAGGTTCTGACGCGTCGTTCACGACCATACGCGAACCGGCGGGGTCTTGCGGCGCGGCGTCTGGGGTGGGCGCGCCGCCCGCGCAGGCCGCCAGAAACGCGAGCGCTGCGGTTGCGACGCCGGCGCGCAAAGCCTGTGCGATGGCCACGGCCTCTAAACCTTCTTCACGCGCGCCAGGAACCAGGTCGGATCGTCAGCTTCAATGCGCCGCTCAAAGGTCCAATCCTCCACCGACTTTCCAATGCGGGACGGATCCCCTTCCACCACGGCGCCGTCGGCGTCGGTCAGCCCGGTCGCGATCTCAGCTTCAAACCGCACCACAACCTTGGCCACGCCGTCGTTCAGGCTTGCCTCTTCAATCTCAGCTTTTTCCAGACGCACCAGGTCTGACACCTGGCGCAGACCGCGTTCCTCTCGGCTCGCGATGGCCGCGACATACTGTTCGTAAACCTTTGGGGACAATAGGCTTTTAAGCGTGTCCCGATCACCCTCGGCAAAGGCGGCGAGGATCATCTGATAGGCCTGGCGCGCACCTTCGGTGAAGGTTTCAGGATGAAATGAGCCCTCCGCGCGCCGAATGGCCTCCATCCCGCCTGCGGCTGGGCCGGTGAACTGGGTCGGCGCATCGCTGCGGGCTGATTCAACCGGTCGAACGCGTGCGGCCAACTCAGCCGCCTCCGCCTCGCCCCCCTCGCTCTTTCCAAGCTCGGAATAGAGGCGCACGGCGAAGAAGCCAGCAACGCTTGCAAACAGAAGAATAAGAAGAAGATCCATGACCGCTCTCGACGTTTCGTCTCACTTATATAGGTGCGTCGCGCGCGCGCGTCAGCCCGGCTTGCTTGCCCCACTGTCAACGCCCGTGCTAGCTCGCGCCCTCTTGTCGTCTTTTTGGCCGCTGCCTTGCGGCTCTCCGACCATTCAAGGAACTCTCATGGCTGAGGAAACCCCCGCCCCGACCGCCGCTCCGACCGCTGCGGCGGAAGGCGCCGACGCACCGCAGATGCGCGTCCTGGCTCAGTACGTAAAGGATCTTTCTTTTGAAAACCCTGACGCGCCCAATTCAATGCGCGCCGGGCTGGCGGCGCCGGCAATTGATCTTGGCATCGACGTTCAGGCGCGGCGCGCTGAAGACCAGTCATTTGAAGTCGACTTGAACATCGAGGCCAAAGCGGAACGTGATGGCAAGGTGGTGTTCTTGGCGGAGCTGAAATACGCCGGCCTGTTCCAGCTGATTGGGATTCCGAACGAGCAAATTGAGCCACTGGTTCTGATTGAGTGCCCGCGCATCCTGTTTCCGTTCGCGCGCCGTGTGCTCGCAGACGTTACGCGGGACGGCGGCTTCCCGCCTCTCTTTGTCGATCCCATTGATTTTGCTGCGCTATACCGCAACCAGCGCGGCATCGGCGAGGGCGCGGGCGCCTCTGCTCCACCGGCTGGCGGCACGGCCTAACCGCGCCGGCCTAACCTCGCCGGGCTGACCGCCACAGGGGTGGTGTTTTAAACGTGTCGAGGAAAGCGGCGTGGGCCGCTTCCTCTTGCGGGGTCAGACGCACCGCTAACGGGGTTGGGCGCGGGCCGTGCACTGGCCGGTCAAGGGGTCGATGGGCCGTGTCCGCCGCGGCGCGCCCATCACCCAGATCAAACCGACGCTCCCGGCCGCCGTTCAGTTCCAGATAGACATCGGCCAAGAGCTTGGCGTCGATCAGAGCGCCGTGTTTTTCGCGTGTGTCCAGGCTGATGTTGAAGCGCTTGCACAGGGCGTCTAGCGAATTGTAAGCGCCGGGAAACGCCTTGCGGGCCATCACAAGCGTGTCGACAAATCTCTCGTCTGGGTAGGGCGACTTGCGCGCGCGCTCCAGCTCAGCATTGATGAACCCGCGGTCAAAGCTGGCATTGTGCGCAACCAGCCTGTCGTCCCCAACAAAACTCAAGAAATCGTCGACCACATCGGCAAACAAGGGCTCGTTGCGCAACATCTCGCGGGTGTGGCCGGTGACCTTGGTCACCTCGGCCGGGATGTCGCGTTCTGGGTTGATCAGCGTGTGATAGGTGCGACCGGTCGGGATGTAGTCGATCACTTCGATGCAGCCGATTTCTGTCAGCCGGTCACCATTTCTCGGTTGCAGGCCGGTCGTTTCGGTGTCGAACACGATCTCACGCACAATTCTTCTCCCATGGCTTACTGGCGCTGCGACGCGCCGGCCCATCTTCGCCGTCGCACCCGGGCCTGAAGACGACGCATCAGCCGTCGCACGTCACGGCGCGCCGCATCAATCCCGCGACTGGTGTCGATGACGACGTCCGCGCCGGCGCGCTTGACCGAATCAGGCGTTTGCTTTGCCAGGATCGCCTCAAACGCCTTGGCCGTCATGCCGGGACGCGCCAAGACACGCTGGCGCTGCACCTCAGGCGGCGCGCTGACCACAACGATCACGTCCACCAGGTCTTCAGCGCCGGTTTCAAA
Source organism: uncultured Caulobacterales bacterium (assembly GCA_964351895.1). Classification (GTDB taxonomy): domain Bacteria; phylum Pseudomonadota; class Alphaproteobacteria; order Caulobacterales; family Maricaulaceae; genus CAYGQB01. Next base: position 27,460 of record CAYGQB010000011.1, on the reverse strand, counting down.
CAGAAGCGGGATGTCTAGGACGGCCACAGCCACGCCGTCAGCGCGCGCCTTGCGCAAAAACCGGCGCCGCGCACGCGCCACCAGGGGATGAATTCCAGCCTCAAGGGCGGCGAACGCGGCCGCGTCTCCCCTCACCCGCGCGCCCAGCGCGGCCCGGTCAACCCCGTCCTGCGTGACGCAATCAGGAAACAGGCGGGCCACGAGCCGCGTCCCCGCAGCGCCCGGGGCATAGAGCGCATGCACGGCAGCATCAGCATCGAACACGGCGGCGCCGCAGTCGGCAAACAGTTTCGCCGTTGTCGTCTTGCCCATGCCGATGGATCCGGTAAGACCGATCGTCAGCATCAAGACGGTCCTGTGTATTCATCAGGGACCAGAAGGCGTCGCACGTCCAAGTCTTCTTGGGTCGGCGGCTCAACGCCGAAGAAGGCGTGGAAGCTCGGTCGCGCCTGACCGATCAACATCGACAAGCCATCCACGCCGATCAGGCCACGCGCGCGCGCCTGTCTCAGCCACGCCGTCTGAAGCGGCGTATACACCAGATCATAGGCGACACCTGTCGCGCCGGCGCGCTCTAATGAACATGGAATGGTGCTTGGTTCATCGCTCCCGGGCTCGGGGCCCGCACCAACACCCATGCCGATGCTGGTGGCGTTGACGACCACATCCACGTCCTCGATAGCGCTCTCGCGCGACGTCCAATCGATGACCGTGACATTGGGCGCGGTCTGCGATGACGCGGCGCGGGCAGCAGTAAGGTCTCGCGTCAGCGCCTCAGCCACGCAACGCGTTCGATTGGCGACGGTGACGCCGGCTGCACCCGCATCCATCAGGGCCCAGACCACGGCGCGCGCCGCACCACCGGCCCCAAGAACCAGAGCTGTCTTCCCTGAAACATCTACGGACGACCGTTTTAGGCCGTACAAAAATCCGTTCGCGTCGGTATTGTCGGCGTACACGCCTTCTTCAGTAAACAGCAGGAGATTGGCGGCGCCGATGGCGCGCGCCGCGCTTGACGCCGTGTCCGCCAGTTCCAAGGCCAGCGCCTTGTGCGGAACCGTGACATTGACCCCGCGCAGTCCCGAGCGTGACAGGCCGACAAGGGCGCCGCGGGCATGAACCGGGTCAAGCGCCAGCGGTACATAGTGGCCGGGAAGGCCGAGATGCTTCAGCCATGCTGCGTGCAGGGCCGGTGATTTGGAATGGGCGATCGGCCAGCCCACCACGCCAGCGACCGGAACATCAGGCGCACCTTGGGACGGAAGGTTGCGCATCACGCGGCCAGACCGCCGGCCGTTCGTAAAACAGCTAAGACTGGCAACAGCGGCAATCCAAGAATTGCGTAGTGATCCCCGTCGATGCGCTCGAAAAGTTGCGCGCCACGCTCTTCAAACTTGTAGCAGGCGACACTGGTCAGGATCGCCTCCCCTTCCGCTTCGATGTAGGCGTCGAGGAAAGCGTCGGAAAAATCGCGCAGCCATATATCAGACTGGGAATCGATGAGGGCGATCTCGGATCCATCGAGATAGATCGCTGTCGCGCCGACGAGCGAATGGGCGCGCGCGCGCATCCCTGCAAGGCGGTCGCGCGCCTGCGTCAGGTTCTCGGCCTTATCGTAGAGAACGCCTTCAAATATAAGGATTTGATCGGAGCCGATCACCAGACCAGCGCGGTCTTGAGCGATAAGGCTCCCTTTGGCGCGGGCCAAAGCTTGCACGATCTGCCGCGCGCTCGCCCCTTGGGCCGTCATTTCAGACTTGATCGCCGCCTCATCGACGCCGGGGCGTGCAATATCAAACGAAACGCCCGCATCTCGCAGGATCTTAGCGCGAATGGCGCTGCCAGACGCGAGAGTGATGGGGATCATGGCGTTTTCGCTTGGCGTTCAGACAAGAGGTTGAGGATTTTGGCCGCTGTTTCTTCGATCGAACGCCGTGTCACGTCAATCACGGGCCATCCACGACGCGCAAACAGGCGCTTGGCCTGAACGATTTCGTCTCTCACGGCGTCTGCCTCGACGTAAGAGGTTTGGCGTCCCTCCTGCAGGGTTAAGAGGCGATTTTTTCGCACCTGGACCAGTCGATCCGGCGTTGCTGTGAGACCGACGACCAGAGGCTTGTGGAGCCGATCAAACACCGACGTCAGATCTTGGGTGTTCACCAGCGGCACATTGGCCGCCTTCACCCCGCGCTGAGCCAGATAGATGCAGGTCGGGGTCTTAGACGTGCGCGACACGCCAATGAGGACAACATCTGCATCATTCAACTCGTGCAGGAGCTGGCCGTCATCATGCGCCATAGCAAAGTTCACCGCCTCGATGCGGCGATGATACTCATCATCTAAATGATGCTGCGCCCCGGCCTTATTGGTCAGGGGCGCGCCAAGATATCGGCTGAGGCTTGCCAGCAAGGGATCAAGAACCGCAACGCACGGCACGCCAAGCTCAGCGCACCGCAATTCCAGTTCCCGCCGCAAATCGTCGTTCACGATCGTGTACATCACGATGCCGGGATAATCGGCGATCGCGGAAAGCACACGGTCAAGCTGACGGGGCGAGCGCACCAGCGCGTAGAGATGTTCAATCGGCAAGGCGCGCTCAAACTGAACGACGCTGGCCTTCATGACATTGACCAGAGTTTCGCCGGTGCTGTCGGACACCAAATGAACGTGAAAATAGAGACCGATTTGCGGGCGATCAGTTCTCATAGACGCTTGGCCTCTCGCAGGCGGTGAACATGCTGTGGAACATCGGTGGGGGACGCGCGTAGAACCCCGACATCTGGCGGCGCAGTCATTTCGCCCACGATTCAATCACCACTTCTCTGGGCTATTGTGCACACCTGGACGCGGCCTGCACCTGTGCGATCAATCTCGGCGCGACATGTGTGGACGGAACGTTCAAGTGATTGGTGCGCCTTGGCCGGCGATCACTCGGGTGCTGGACAGCTTGTGGATCAGCTGGGTAGACCTGCGGCGATCACGCCGGTGTCCACAGAAGCCACAGGCCACATAATAAGAATCAAAGATTCTAAATATCTTTCAGAAAGACCCTCCCCTTCCTGGCGCAGCTTGCGCGCCTTCCTTTCCAGATTAGGTGGCTTTTGGCATGACGACCCCGCCCCTCGTGCGCGTCTTGCGCGGAGAAGTTCTCTCGCCGCCTCCGATGTGGATCATGCGCCAGGCGGGGCGCTATCTGCCGGAGTATCGAGAGGTGCGCGCCACGGCGCCTGACTTTGTCGCCTTCTGTCTCAACTCTGAGCTGGCGACAGAAGTCACGCTGCAGCCGTTTAAGCGCTTTGCGTTTGATGCGGCCATCGTCTTTGCCGACATCCTGTTGTTGCCGCACGCGGCCGGCCAGTCGGTTCGGTTTGTGAAGGGCGACGGCCCGGTTTTGAACGCTGTGCGCACGCGAGCTGACATTGACGCGCTCGACTTTAGCGAAGCAGGAACCATCCTCGCGCCTGTCAGCGAAACAATCCGCCGGGTGCGCGCAGCGCTTGATCCAGACATCGCCATGATCGGGTTTGCTGGCGCGCCGTGGACCGTGGCGACCTACATGATTGGCGGCGGTAAGGACAAGGACCGCTGGGCGTCGCGCCGGTTTGCCTGGACACATCCCAGCGACCTCGATGAGCTTCTCGCGCGACTGGCCGACGCAAGCGCAGACTATCTTGTCGCCCAGGCGCACGCCGGCGCGGACGTTCTCAAGCTCTTTGACAGCTGGACGGACGCCTTGCCAGAAAGCCTGTTTGAGCGCGTGTCGATCGCGCCGGTGCGCCGGATCGTGGAGCGTGTGCGCGCCGCTGGTGTGGAGGCGCCCATCATCGGGTTTCCCAAAGGGTCTGGCGCTCTGGTTGCGCGGTTCGCCGAAGAAACGGGCGTGACGGCCGTAGCGCTCGACATGAGCCAAGCCAGCGCGCGGCTGGTGTCGCTCTTGCCGCGCGACATGCCCGTGCAAGGCGGTTTTGACCCTGCACTTCTCAGCGCGGGCGGCCCCGCGATGGCTGAAGAGGTCGATCGGCTTCTCGCCCTCACGGCCGATCGGCCCTATGTGTTCAATCTCGGGCACGGCGTGACGCCGGACACCGATCCTGCGCATGTCGCGGCGCTTGTTGAGCTTGTCAAAGGACGCACATGACGATGACGAACGCCGCCACGGCGCGCAAAATCGCTGTTGTCCTGTTCAATCTGGGCGGCCCAGACGGCCCAGACGACGTGCAGCCGTTTCTTTACAACCTGTTCAACGATCCAGCGATCATTGGCGCGCCAGCTTTTGTGCGCACGCCGCTGGCGCATTTCATCTCCCGTACGAGAGCTAAGAGCGCCAAAGAGAATTACGCCAAGATGGGGGGTGGCTCGCCTCTCCTGCCCGAAACGCAGCGCCAATCAGACGCCCTGATCGCGGCTCTTTCGGCCAAAGATCCGAGCGCCGAATGGCGCGCCTTCATTGCCATGCGCTACTGGTCGCCGTTCGTTGAGGATGTCGCCGCCGACGTCGACCGATGGGCGCCTGATGAAGTCATCCTCCTGCCGCTCTACCCTCAGTTTTCCACCACGACGACCGGATCGTCGCTTGGCGCGTGGCGGGACGCAGGCGGGCGGCGTGACGCTCGGGTGGTGTGCTGTTACCCCACGCAAGACGCCTTCATCGCAGCCCACGCCGAAGCCCTGCGCACCGCGTGGCGCGATGCTGGATCCCCGAGCAACACCCGGGTGCTCTATTCAGCGCACGGCTTGCCGGAGCGGATCGTCCAGCGCGGCGACCCGTATCAGTGGCAGATCGAACGCACGGTCGCAGCGGTGGCGGAGCGCTTGCCTGAATTGCCCGATTGGACAATCTGTTATCAAAGCCGCGTGGGCCCGTTGAAATGGATCGGTCCGTCAACAGAAGAGGCCATCGACGCGGCGGCGGCGGACGCAAAAGGCATCCTCCTGACCCCGATCGCATTCGTGTCAGAGCACATTGAAACCCTGGTCGAGCTGGATGAAGAATATGCTGAGCGCGCGCATGCGGCGGGCGTGAAAACCTACCTGCGGGCGCCTGCGCTGGGTGTGGACGCCCAGTTCATTTCCGGCCTAGCGGAGCTGGCGCTCGACGCCTTGACGGGCCCGCCGGGGTTCAAGCCTCCCGGCGGCGGGCGCATCTGCCCGCTCACGTGCGGATCGTGCCCAGTCACAGGGCAAGCGGTCACAGGGCAAGCGGGTACGGGGCAAGCGGGTACGGGGCAAGCCAGTACGGGACATGAGAGTGTTGAGGGCGCCGCCTAATGTCAGAGCTTCTCGCCGCCCAGTATCAGTGGCTCCGCGCGCTCCACATCTTGAGCGTCATCGCCTGGATGGCCGGCATGCTCTATTTGCCGCGCCTGTTTGTGTATCACGTTGGTGCGGCTCCGGGCGGTGAGCTGGACACGACCCTCAAGGCGCAAGAAGAGCGGCTTTTGCGGATCATCACCAACCCGGCAATGATCGCCGCCTGGCTCTTCGGCGGCCTCATGCTGTGGGCGAATCCAAGCCTTCTGTCCCAGCCCTGGATGCACGCCAAGCTTCTCTTCGTTGTGCTGCTCAGCGGGTTGCATGGCTTCTACGCCGGGGCCCGCAAAAAGTTTGCGCGCGGCGAGAACACGCGTTCCGATAAGTTTTGGCGGATGATGAACGAAGTCCCCTTCGTTCTGGCGATCCTGATTGTGATCATGGCGGTGGTCGAACCGTTCTAGCCGAGGGGCGCCTTGATCTCATCTTGACCTTCGCCAACCAATATGGTGTCTGCGAGGAGATGCGCGACGCATAACTTTCACCCGCGCCTTGTATCCCAGCTCCAATCCAGCGGCCCTGTCGAACCGCCCTCCGCGCCCTCCGTGCGCGCTGATCGTTCTGAGCGAACCACGGCCTGGCCGCGACCGGTTCGGCTCTCGCCTCCGAATTCTCTCTCTGCTTCTTCATCTTCAATCTCACTGACCCAAACGAGCCATGACTGACGACACCCCCCTTCCCGCGATCGAAACGCTTGAGCGCATGTCGCTTCAGCAGCTCAAAGCCAAAACGCCCGCCGACCTGTTGGCGATGGCTGAAGAGCTTGAGATTGAAAACGCCTCGTCCATGCGCAAGCAGGACATGATGTTTGCAATCTTGAAGGAGGTCGCAGACGCCGGCGCGGAGATCGCCGGCTCAGGTGTTTTGGAAGTGCTGCAGGACGGGTTCGGCTTTTTACGCTCGCCCGAAGCCAACTATCTGCCGGGCCCGGACGACATCTACGTCAGCCCGAATCAGATCCGAAAGTTTGGACTGCGGACCGGCGACACGGTTGACGGACAGATCCGCGCGCCGCGCGACGGAGAGCGCTACTTCGCGCTTCTCAAAGTCGACTCGATCAACTTCGAAGCCAGCGAACGCGCACGCCATAAGGTCCACTTTGACAACCTGACGCCGCTCTACCCTGACGACCGGCTGCGCATGGAAATCGAAGACCCCACCCGCAAAGACCGCTCCGGCCGGGTCATCGACATTGTCTCCCCGCTTGGCAAGGGTCAGCGCGCCCTGATCGTGGCGCCGCCGCGCACCGGTAAGACCGTCCTCCTCCAGAACATCGCTCACTCCATCGAGGCGAACCATCCTGAGTGCTACGTGATCGTGCTCTTGATCGACGAGCGCCCGGAAGAAGTCACCGACATGCAGCGGTCGGTGAAGGGCGAGGTCATTTCCTCCACCTTCGACGAGCCTGCGACGCGCCACGTCCAGGTGGCTGAGATGGTGATCGAGAAAGCCAAGCGCCTCACCGAGCATGGCCGCGACGTGGTGATCCTGCTGGACTCCATCACGCGTCTCGGGCGCGCCTACAACACCGTTGTGCCCTCTTCGGGCAAGGTGCTGACCGGCGGTGTGGACGCCAACGCCCTGCAGCGGCCCAAGCGCTTCTTTGGCGCCGCGCGCAACATCGAAGAAGGCGGTTCGCTCACCATCATTGCAACGGCGCTGATCGACACCGGCAGCCGGATGGACGAGGTGATCTTTGAAGAGTTCAAAGGCACCGGCAACTCTGAGATCGTGCTTGATCGCAAGGTCGCCGACCGCCGCGTCTTCCCATCGATCGACGTGATGAAGTCGGGCACCCGCAAGGAAGAGCTGATTACGCCGCGTGACCAGCTGCAAAAGATGTACGTCTTGCGCCGGATCCTCAATCCAATGGGAACCCAGGACGCCATCGAGTTCCTGCTCGACAAGCTGCGGCAGACAAAATCGAACGGCGAGTTCTTTGAGAGCATGAACACTTAGGGGGCCGCGCCGCCAGCCCCCCAAGCCACCAGGTCGCTCAGCTTCCGCCAAGCACGACCTCCGCGGCCGGCCACGGCCTGCGCGTCGGAACGCAGCTGCAACCGTCGCCAACCCCACCCCTCCCCTGCCGCGTGCGGGACGCCATCAGCCGATGCATCCGATGAACCGGCTTAAGGTTTTGTTCACAGGTCTTAAGCGGCGTTAACCCTCACCCGCCGGCAGCGCATGCGGCGATGTCATCAGAACTGGCCGCGCGCGCGCCCAGCCCGGCCAGCGCTTCAACCGGTCGGTCCGTCGCCAATACATTGACCCCGAGCGCGGCAATCTCCGCATACCGCTGATCATCATTGGCGCGTGCGATCTCTCCGTCGATCGATCGAGACGGCGGTCCCAGCGTTCCAAACGCGACTTCGACGTCGCGCCGATCCAAAGCTGAGAACAGCCCCGGATTGGGCTGGTCCGTGCCGGCCCAGGCAATGATCCGTTCGCTGTCCAAGCCCGCACGGGACAGCTCGCCAAGATCACCGACAGCTTCAATCGGCGTGGAGATCATGACGCCGGGCGCCAAGCGCGCGAGCTTCTTGGCCGCGCCGAGGCTGTAGGTGATCAACACCACATGATCATGCGCGCGCGCCGCGTTCACAGCGTCGGCCACGTCCTCAAACGGGGTCTCGCGCTTGATGTCGAGCTGAAGGACGGCGCGGCCGCGCGCCCAGCTGAGAGCGTCCTCCAAGGTGGGCGGTGCGCCGTCAATCGCGCGTCCGCGCGCGTCCCGTAAGGAGCAGCGCGCCAAGGCCGCCGAGGTGGTGTCGGCGACATCGCCCCGGCATGTCGTGGTGCGCGACAGCGTGTCGTCGTGCATCAACACAAGAGCCCCGTCCGCGGCTTGACGGACATCGACCTCCAAGATGAGCGCGCCCGCACGCCGCGACGCGTCCAACGTGGCCAGCGCGTTCTCGGCCAGACCCGGCCCCGCCCCGCCGCGGTGAGCCGATACCAGCGTCAGATCGCGCTCGCCAATGCAGGTGAAAAAGTCCTCCAGCCCAACCTCAGGCGTGAACGAGAGCGCCGTGTCCGCCGCGCCGTCTTCGCTCGCGCTGGGCGCGCGCGCGGGCGCGCTGGCGTCCTGGCAGGCGGACAGTGCGACCGCCAAGACGCCGAGCACCGATGCGACAAGCCAAGAGACGGTGAACGGGCGGCCCGTTATTGGCCGGGCGAGCGTCACGCCAGATGCTCTTTGAAAAAGGCGTGCGTGCGCGCATCCGCCGTGGCTGCGTCGGCCGCGTCATAGTGGGCCCCGCCGACGCGCGCGAAGGCGTGATCGCGGCCTTCATAGGTGTGCAGCGTGACGTTGCCACGGTTGCGCACGGCGGTGTGGATCGTCGCCTGGGCTTCCTTGGAGACGTACTCGTCTTGGCCGGCGATGTGCAGCATCAGAGGCGCTAGAATGCGGTCGGCTTCGCCCAGGTGGTTTTCAATCCCGACCCCGTAGTAGCCCACAGCCGCATCCGCATCGGTGCGCGCGGCGGTCAGATAGGCCAGCATGCCGCCCAGGCAGTAGCCGACAGCGCCGACTTTTCCAGTGCAGGCGGCGTGGCCGCGCAGCACCGCGATGGCCGCACCCGCGTCGTCGATGCCGGTGTCCACATCAAAGGTCTGGAAAAGCTCGAAGGCGCGCCCCCACTCTTCCTCACTGTTGTCGGTCAGGATGATGCCCGGCTCGATGCGCCAGAAGAGATCAGGACACAGGGCGACGAAACCGGCGCGCGCCAGCTCGTCGCACACGCGCCGCATCTCTGTGTTGACGCCGAAGATCTCTTGCAGAACGAGTATGCCTGGTCCTGTACCGGAAAGGCCTGGACGGGCGAGGTAGCCGGTGAAGGCGCCGTCGGGGGTCGGGATCGAGACGGTCGCGCCGCTCATACGCTGCTCTCCATAGATGGTGCGGCCGGGGATCAGGGGCCGCAGTGTCTGGGGCGAAACACGCGCCCTTCTCTCCACCCTAAGCATGTGGACGGTGGGGCGACAATCGCCCCGACGTGACATGGTGCGCTGAAGCGCTAAGGTCGCTTGAGTTTGTGTCTGATCCGGGGTCGCGGCGCGAAACACACTACGTCGCGGCGGACCGACACGTCCCCTAATGTGCGAGCGCGGAGCATCACCATGAAAGTCACGATGAACATCGAATGCTCACCCGAAGAAGCGCGCGCGTTTCTGGGCCTGCCAAACGTCGCCCCGATCAACGAGATGATGGTTGAGAAGGTGTCTGATCAGCTTGAGTCCAACATGGACATGATGAACCCAGCTGAAGTGATGCAGCACTGGATGAACTTCGGCGGCCTGATGCGCGACCAGTTTTTACACGCCATGACAACGGCGGCCGGTGCTGCGCTCCATGAGGACGCGGACGCCAAGAGCGCGCCAGCTGCTGGATCTGGGCGGCGCGGCGGCGCCAAGTCCGGCGCCTAGCGGTGTTCCTAGCGCGTCGCCGGGCTCAGCCGCGCCATCCTCTTCCCGCCACCGTCCTCTCGGCGCCAGACGCGGCTCTCTTCATTCATGAGCGCTGACACCATCGTTGCGGTCGCCACGCCGCCTGGACGCGGCGCGGTCGCCATTGTGCGCGTGTCGGGCCCCCGCGCGCACGCGCTTGCGGTCGCCCTTGGCGGGTCAGCGCCTCAAGAGCGCCGGGTGGGCTTGCGCACCCTGACAGATGCAGGCGGCGGCGCGCTGGACCAGGCGCTGGTGTGGTGGGCGGCCGGGCCCGATACGGTGACCGGAGAAGATGTCGCGGAGTTTCACGTGCATGGCGGGCCCGTCACGGTCGAAGCCGTGCTTGGCGCTCTGATCAGACTTGGCGCGCGGGCCGCCGAGCCGGGCGAGTTTACGCGCCGCGGCTTTCTCAACGCCCGCATGGATCTGACCCAAGCTGAGGCTGTGGCTGATCTCATTGACGCGGAGACCCAGGCCCAGGCGCGCCAGGCGCTGCGTCAGCTCGGCGGTGACTTGGGGGCCCTCTACGACACGTGGCGCACTCAGCTGATCGAAGCCATGGCGTGGGTGGAGGCTGACATCGACTTTCCCGACGAGGGCGACGTGCCGGGCGCCGCCGCGCTGCGCGCCGCTCCTGGCCTTGAGGCGCTCATCTCAGCGATGGCTGACCACCTTGCCGACGGGGCGCGCGGCGAGCGGGTGCGCGACGGCTATCAAATTGCGCTTCTGGGCGCGCCCAACGCGGGCAAGTCAACCCTGATCAATCGTCTTGCGGCGCGCGACGTCGCCATTGTCACCGAGATCGCTGGCACCACCCGCGACGTTCTGGAGGCGCCCCTCTCGCTGGCGGGGTTCAAGGTCACGCTCGCGGACACGGCGGGCGTCCGAGAGAGCGCTGACCCGATTGAGCAAGAGGGCGTGCGCCGGGCCCTGCGCCGGGGCGAGCAAGCCGACTTGCGCATCCTGGTTGTCGACCCGAGCCAGCCTCTCGACGCGGTGGACGCCCGGACGGCGGTTCAGACCTTGCAGCCTGGCGACCTGGTTTTGATCAACAAGGCGGACATCGCCGCGCCGGCTGATCTGAACGCGCGTCAGGTTGAGGTGCGCGCGCTGGGCTTGTCCCACGTGAAACAGGTGACGGGATCCGCTCACACGGGTGACGGATTGGACGCGCTCACGGATCTGATGCGCGCGCGCGTCCTTGAAGACCTTGGCGCCAAGGAGACGCCAAGCCTCACGCGGGCTCGCCATCGCCAGGGCGTCGAACGCGCCCACGCCGCCTTGGTGCGCGCCCAGGCGCGCCTCACCAGTGCGCCAGAGCTGGCCGGCGAAGATCTACGGACCGCAGCGCACGCCCTGGCGGCGGTCACGGGCCGGGTCGATGTCGAGGATGTGCTGGACCGGGTGTTCGCCGACTTCTGTATTGGCAAGTAGCACCGATCCGGATGCGGACGTTTCACGTGAAACGCAGGCCCTGCAGCTAGTTTCCTCGACGCCAGCCGGTGTCATTCCGTACCCGAAGTGACGGCTTCAACAGGCTGCGGACACGCCCCTGACGTGTTCGGGGGGCGCCGGCTGGGCTATGCGCGGTGGCCGCCAGAAGATACATCCCCACGTCAGTCCAAGCCCTGACAGTGGAGAGATTTGCACCGCCATGACCGCCGCCCTTGCTTCCTCGCTTCTCGGCGCCGACGACGCGGCGCGTGTCACGTGGGACGTGATTGTGATCGGCGGCGGACACGCCGGCTGTGAAGCAGCGGCCGCCGCGGCGCGGTGCGGTGCGCGCACGCTCCTGGTGACGCACGCCAGCGCTACCATTGGAGAGATGTCGTGCAACCCCGCCATCGGGGGTCTGGGCAAGGGACACCTGGTGCGTGAGATCGATGCGCTGGACGGTGTGATGGGGCGCGTGGCGGACGCGTCCGGCATTCAGTTCCGGCTGCTCAACCGGTCCAAGGGGCCCGCCGTGCGCGGGCCGCGCACCCAGTCAGACCGCGCCCTCTACCGCTCTGCGATGCAAGACGCCCTGGCGGCCCAGGAAGGCTTGCGCGTTTTGGAGGGCGCGGTGGAAGACCTGGTGATTGGGTCGGACGGAGCTGTGGCCGGCGTCACCCTGGCAAGCGGCGCGTCGTTGTCGGCGGGCCGCGTGGTGCTGACCACGGGAACATTTTTAAAGGGCGTGATCCACGTGGGACACACGCGCACGCCGGCCGGGCGATTTGGCGAAGCGCCGAGCGTGGGCTTGTCAGACCGGCTCTACGCGCTTGGTCTGGACATGGGGCGGTTGAAGACCGGCACGCCGGCGCGTCTGGATGGGCGCACCATCGATTGGAGTGGAATGGAGATGCAGCCGGCCGATGATCCTCCGGTCCCGTTTTCATTTCTGACCCAGGCCATCAGCGTGCCCCAGATCGCCTGCGGCGTGACCCGGACCACGCCCGAGACCCACGCCGTCATCGCCGAGAATATCCAAAGCTCTGCCGTCTATGGCGGCGCCATCAGTGGCCGTGGCCCGCGCTACTGCCCGTCGATTGAAGACAAGGTGGTGCGCTTTGCCGACCGCACCAGCCACCAGGTGTTCCTTGAGCCTGAGGGCCTGGAAGACCACACCGTCTATCCAAACGGGATCTCCACGTCCTTGCCGCAGGAGGTTCAGGCGGCCTTCCTCAAGACCATGCCCGGCCTGGAGCGGGCTAAGGTCATGCGCTACGGCTACGCAATTGAGTATGACTATGTCGATCCGCGCAGCCTGCTTGCCAGCCTGGAGGTCAAGGCCTTGCCGGGTCTCTACCTGGCCGGACAGATCAACGGCACCACCGGCTATGAAGAAGCTGCGGCCCAGGGACTGGTGGCGGGCCTCAATGCGGCGCGCGCGGCGGGCGGACAAGACGCCGTCGTGTTTGGCCGATCAGAAGCCTACATCGGCGTGCTGATCGACGACCTGGTGACGCGCGGCGTCACCGAGCCCTATCGCATGTTCACGTCGCGGGCCGAGTATCGTCTGCGTCTGCGGGCTGACAATGCCGATCAGCGTCTGACGCCGCTCGGTCTTGAAGCGGGGCTGGTGGGGCCAGAGCGCACGCGCACCTTCGCCGCTAAGGCGGACGCATTGGCTGTGGCGCGCAATCAGGTGCGCGCGCTCAACTTGACGCCTCAGGAGGCGCGCAGGCTGGGCCTCAGCGTGAACCAGGATGGACGGCGGCGATCAGCGCACGATCTTTTGGCATACCCCGACATTACTCTGGAGCGGCTGGCGGAGATCTGGCCGGAGCTCGGGCGCCATGCGCCGCACATTGCTGAACAGCTCGAGATCGACGCGCTCTACGCCGGCTACCTTGACCGGCAGGAGGCTGACGTGCGGGCGGTGCAGCGTGACGAGGCGCGCCGCTTGCCGACCGATCTTGACTATTCCTGCGTGCCCGGCCTGAGCACCGAGGCCCAAGAGCGTCTGGCCAAGACGCGCCCAGCAACGCTGGGGCAGGCGTCGCGGATCGAGGGTGTGACGCCCGGCGCTCTGACCGCCCTGGTGGCGCATGTGCGCCGCGAGGAGCTGGTCGACAAGGCGCCGGCGCAGGGGGGCGACCCAGAGGTGGCGGGACAGTCGAACTTAGACGCGCGTGCGGACGCCGCATCAGACCAGGCGGGCGCGACCGAATGACCCGGAGTGACATGAACCAGAGTCACATGAACCCAAGTGTCATAACCCAGGGCGACTTTGAGCGTGCGCTCGGAGTTTCACGTGAAACGAGCGCGCAGTTTGAAACCTGGCGTGCGCGTCTCGTCGCCTGGAACGCCCGCGTCAACCTGGTGGCGGCTTCAACGCTTGACGCCTTCTGGACGCGCCACGCTCTTGACGGGGCGCAGCTCGCCGACCTCGCGAACGAACCCGATCTGGTGTGGATGGACATTGGAACCGGGGGCGGCGCGCCGGGCCTGTGCGTGGCCCTGGTGCGGGCGGGTCGGGGGCTCGCCACTGACATGCGGCTTGTTGAGGCCAACGCCAAGAAGGCGGCGTTCCTGCGCGAGGTCATTCGCGAGACCGGCGCTCCGGCCCGGGTGATTGTCGATCGCGCCGAGGCTCTGGCCCAAGACGATGTTCACGTTATCAGTGCGCGCGCGTGTGCGCCCTTGACCCGACTCTTTGGATATGCGGAATCATCGTTCAACAAAAACACGGTGGGACTGTTCCTCAAGGGCCAAGATGTCGAGGCCGAATTGACCGCCGCCAGCAAATCATGGCGGTTTCGCTTCGACTTGGTTCAAAGCCGATCTGACCCGAACGGGAGGATCGTGCGAATTGAAGGGCTCTCCCATGTCGGACGCGCCACAGGAACATACCCGGCCTCTTAAGGTCATCTCCGTCGCCAACCAGAAGGGCGGTGTCGGTAAGACGACCACGGCCGTGAACTTGGGCACCGCGCTTGCCGCTTGCGGCGTGCCGTGCCTGGTGGTCGACATTGACCCTCAAGGCAACGCCTCCACCGGCCTTGGCGTGGAGCGGGACGATCGCAAGATCTCCACCTATGACGTCTTGATGGGCGACGGAAAGCTGACCGACGCGATCTTGGAAACTCAGGTTCCCAAGCTCGATGTCATTCCCTCCGTCGCCGATTTGGCCGGCGCTGAGGTTGAGCTGTTGAACGCTGATGAGCGTCACCACCGCTTGAAGAATGCGATCGACAGCTTGCGCGCCGCCATCGCGGACGGCTCGGCCAAGCCGTATGAGTATGTCTTCATCGACTGCCCGCCGTCGCTGAACGTGCTGACCGTCAACGCCATGACGGCGTCAGATTCGGTTCTGGTGCCGCTCCAGTGTGAGTTCTTCGCGTTGGAAGGTCTGTCGCAGCTGATGCAGACGGTGACGCTGGTTCAGTCGAGCCTCAATCCGCGACTTGGCATCGAGGGCGTCTTGTTGACCATGTTCGACAAGCGCAACAACTTGGCCAACCAAGTCGCCGATGACGTGCGCGCCCATTTCGGCGACAAGGTTTATGACACTGTCATTCCGCGCAATGTGCGGGTGTCTGAGGCGCCGTCCTTTGGCAAGCCGGTGCTGCTCTATGATCTCAAGAGCGCTGGGGCCCAGGCCTATCTGGCGCTCGCGCGCGAAGTGCTCAAGCGTGAAGGCATCGATGTGGACGCGCGTGTCGGCGAAGCGGCGGCGTGATGGGAGACGTGGCAATGACTAATGGACGCCCGCGCCTCGGGCGAGGCCTCTCAGCGCTTCTCGGCGACGTCGATCCGGCGGCGGCCAACGCCGCCCGCGACGTGCCCGCCGCAGCAACATCTCCCGCAAGTCCGCCGACCGAGGTGGAGGTTGCTCCCGTGGCGGCCAACACCAATGCGCCGTCAATGGGCGCCGACCCCTCCGGCAAGGCGACGGAGAGCCAGTCCGGCGGACAGGGGGACGCGTCGGTGCGGGTCGTGCCTCTGGCGGCGCTTCAGCGCAACCCGGACCAGCCGCGCAAGCGCTTCGACGCCCGCGAGCTGGACGAGCTTGCCACGTCCATCAAGGAGAAGGGCCTCTTACAGCCCATTCTTGTGCGGCCGTTGCCGGGCGCGCAGGACACCTTCCAGATCGTGGCGGGAGAACGGCGCTGGCGTGCCTCGCAGGCCGCCGGCTTGCACCAGGTGCCGGTTCTGGTGCGCGATCTGTCTGATCGGGCCGTCCTGGAAATCTCCATCATCGAGAACGTGCAGCGCCAGGACCTCAACGCCATTGAAGAGGCCAAGGGCTATCAGGCGCTGATCGACCAGTTTGGCCACACCCAGGACGCCATCGCCAAGGCCATCGGCAAGAGCCGCAGCCACGTCGCCAATACGCTGCGTCTCCTGGCGCTGCCGCCGCGTGTTGTGGACATGGTGTATGAGTCACGCCTGACGGCGGGGCATGCGCGGGCCATCGCCGCCGCGCCTGATCCTGAGGCCTTGGCCATCAAGATTCTCGAAGGCGGGCTTTCGGTGCGCGACGCTGAGAACCTTGCCCGGTCGGCTCAAGAGCGCGCCGGGGGCGGCGCGTCGAGCGCCCGCAATCCCGCCAAGGACGCCAACACCTTGGCGCTTGAGAAGGCGGTTGCGGAGGCGCTGGGTCTCGACATTGAGATCAAGCACCGCGGCGAGGCGGGCGGCGAGGTGAAGGTGCGCTACCTGTCGCTGGAGCAGCTCGAAGACGTGTGCCGGCGCTTGCAGCGGGCCTAGCCAAGGTCGCACGACAGACATGCATGAGCACCGAGGGCGGCGGGCGACTGCCGCCTTTTGTGTGTCTGAAGGGGTGTTGGTGTCACGCGCCATGGCGGCCGGGCGAAAGTGTCTTGGCCGGGGGCTGGCGCTCAGCGACGCCCGGCGAGCTGCGCTACAGCCAGGGTCAGCCGCCCGATGAGGGCGGTGTCGGCTGAGCCGGTGGACTTAAGCTGTGTTTCACACGTCAGCGCCCGCTCAAGCGCGGTGCTCAGGGCGCGCCCTGACCAGCGCCCAACCTGGCGCTTGAAGGCGTTGCGGTGAAATCCGAACGGCGGCGGTCGCAAGGCGCGCATGGCCTCGTCCACAGAGCGCCCCTGATCGACGCTGGCGCGCACCAGGTCCAGGCGCATGAGGTGGCGCTGATAGGCGCGGCAAATGGCGACCGCAGAGACACCTGCCTCCAAAGCGCGCGCAAGCTGTGTGTCGGCCTCCAGACGATTGGCGTCGGCGGCGGCCATGACGATGTCGTCCATGGCAGTTGAATCGCCGGCGGAAGCGCTGGCGTCCACCTCTTCAACCGTGATCGGCTCAGACCGATTGAGGCCGGCGTAGAGCGCGAGCTTCTCAAGCTCCATGCGCGCATGGGCTCGGTCCCCCTCCAGAAATGGGACGAGGCGTTCAAGGGCGTCGGGCGCAATAGATAGTCCGTATTCAGACAAAATTCCGGGCGCAATGCGGGCCAGATCGGCTGCGGAATCAGCATAGCAGGCGAGGGCCGCGGCGCGCGTTGCCGCTTCAAACGCCTTGCGCACCTTGCTGCGCGGGGTCAACTCGCCCGCTTCGGCCACTAGGAAGGCTGTCGTTTCCAGCGCGCCTGAATCAAGCTCTTTCAGTAGGTCGGCAATGGCGCCAGCCGCGGCGTCGCCCGAAAGCCGCAAGCGCACGGCCCGACCGCCGCCGCCGAACGCCATGGCCCGCATTTCATCGTTCAGACGCGCCGGGTCAGATTTTAGATCATCATCTGACAGGTCGGTGAAGGCGAACGGGTCTTGGCGCGAGACGCCCGTCGTGGCCAGCAGCCGCTCGGCGCGTTCGCGCGCCAGCCCGCGATCTGGACCATAAACCAGCACCGCATCCACGTTGGCGGGGCGCGTTGAGACAAATCGATCCGCCGCCGAAGGCGTGATCTTCATGAGGCGTTGGCGCGCGCAAAAGCAAAGGCGAGGTCGCGGCGAATCTTGTCGGCGGCCAGCGCCGCAGCGCGTTCGCGCGCACGCTCTTCGAGGGCGATGTCAGCGTAGGGCTCGTCGGTCACGTCATAGGACGATTGGCCGAACGCGGCGCCAGACGTCACAACTTTCTGGGTGGCGGCGTCGGTCAACGTGTAGTTGGTCGTCAGCACCAAGTCATAGCGCGTTGCGACATTGTCGATGCGAATGCCAAATCCTTGCCGCGTCTCCTGAACGGTCACCGCCAGCACATAGTCCGAGCCACCGTCGCCAAGTCGTTGCGCCAGCTCGTGGCGGACGAGGAACTCTGTGCGTGCGGTGGGGCTGCGCACCTCTAAGGAGACGGCTCCGAGCTTGGCGGCGACGCCGGTGCGCTCTGCATAGATCGGCGTGAAGCCGCAGGCGCTCAGGCTGGCGCCCAAAAGCGCGAGCGCTGCGATCGCGCCGCTGGTGATTGTGATGCGCGCCATGGCGCGTCTCCCTTGTCGTGAGTGGTGCGGTGCTAGTTGGCCACAATGTTGATGATGCGGTCTGGCACCACGATCACCTTGCGCACTGTAGCACCCTCTAGGGCGCGCGCGACCTCAGGGACGGCGCGGGCGAGTGTTTCAGCGTCCTCGGCCGACAGGGCCGCACCGCGCGGAGTTTCAACTTCACCGCGCCGCTTGCCATTGACCTGGATCGGAAGGACCACGACATCGCGGGCCGCCAGGTCGGCGTCCGCGCGCGGCCAATCGGCGGCGCTGACGAGACCGTCGCCTCCGAGCGCCTCCCAGCACTCTTCCGCCAGGTGGGGCATGAAGGGCGCGATCAGGCGGGCCAAGACCAACCCCGCTTCACGCTGGGCGGCCTCGCGCTGTGCGGTGTGGGCGGCCACGCCTTCGTCGGTGGTTAACTTGCGCAGCGCGTTGACGAACTCATGGATCGCGGCGACGGCGACGTTGAATCGAAACTGTTCGATGCCCTCCGAAACCGCGATGATGGTGCGGTGCGTCGCGCGGCGCAGCTCCAGGGCGGCGCCCTCAGCCTGCGCCAGAGCCTCAGCCTCGGCGGCCGGGCCGCCCTGCGGCGGCGGCGGCAATTCGCTGACCACGGTCCACACGCGCTGCACAAACCGCCAGGCGCCTTCGACGCCGCTGGCGGTCCATTCAACGTCACGTTCCGGCGGGCTGTCGGAGAGCACAAACCAGCGCGCCACGTCAGCGCCATAGTCGGCGACGAAGGCGTCCAGATCGACGACGTTGCGCTTGGACTTGGACATCTTCTCGATGGCGCCGACGGTGACCGGCGCGCCCGCCTCATCGCGGGCCGTGCGCGCGTCGCCTTGAGTGTCCAGCACCACTTCTTCGGGGCTCAGCCATCGCCCGTCGGCCGCCCGATAGGTCTCATGCGTGACCATGCCTTGCGTAAACAGTCCGGCGAAGGGCTCTGGGTCGGGCAGCTGGACCAGGCCGCAGGCGTTCATCGCGCGGGTGAAAAAGCGCGCGTAGAGCAGGTGCATAACGGCGTGCTCAACCCCGCCCACATACTGATCAACCGGCATCCAGTAGGCGGCAAGCTCCGGGTCGACCGGGCGGTCGGCTTCGTGTGGGGAGGTAAAGCGCAGCTGATACCAGGAGCTGTCGACGAACGTGTCGAGCGTGTCGGTCACGCGCTCTGCCGCCTTGCCGCAGGCCGGGCAATCGACGTGTTTCCAGGTCGGGTGGCGGTCCAGCGGATTGCCGGGGGCGTCGAATGTGACGTCCTCAGGCAGCATCACCGGCAGGTCGGCTTCGGGAACTGGCACGGGGCCGCAAGCCTCACATGCGATCATCGGGATCGGGCAGCCCCAGTAGCGCTGCCGCGAAACGCCCCAGTCGCGCAGCCGGTAGGTGATCTGGGCTTCGCCCGCGCCGCGCTTCTCCAGTTCTGCAATGGCCGCTTCGATGGCGTCCTGCGTCGTCAGGCCGTCCAGGAAGTCCGAGTTGTAGATCGTGCCGGGCCCGGTATAGGCCTCGTCCTCGATCACATGGGACTTCACGTCGGCGTCTGGGGGCAAGACAACGGGGGTGACGGGCAGGCCATAGGTGCGGGCAAATTCGAGGTCGCGCTGGTCGCCGGCAGGGGAGCCAAACACGGCGCCTGATCCATAGGTGGACAACACAAAGTTGGCTGCCCAGACCGGGATCTCCCATGAAGGATCAAACGGGTGGCGCACGCTGAAGCCCAACGGAACCCCGCGCTTGGGCGCCTTCTCGATCGCTTCAAGCGACGTTCCGAGCTGCGCGCACTCGGCCTGGAACGCGGCGATGTCAGGATTGTCGGCCGCCAGCGCCTTGGTGATGGCGTGATCGGGCGCAACCGCCAAGAAGCTCGCCCCATAGAGCGTGTCCGGGCGGGTTGTGAAGACCTCGATCTCATCGGGCAGGCCCGAGACGCCCGCGGGCGGCGCGGCGATCTGCCAGCGGATGGTCGCGCCGCGGCTGCGCCCAATCCAGTTGGACTGCATCAGACGGACCTTGTCAGGCCAGCGCTCCAGCCCGTCGATGGCGTCCAGCAAGTCGGGCGCAAACTGGGTGATCTTGAAGAACCACTGATTCAGTTCGCGGGTTTCCACTGGCGCGCCGGAGCGCCAGCCCTTGCCATCGACCACCTGTTCGTTGGCCAAGACGGTGTTTTCCACCGGGTCCCAATTGACCTTTGACGCGGCCCGATAAACGAGCCCGGCGCGATGAAAGGCCAGGAAGATGCGCTGCTGATGGACGTAGTAGTCCGGCTCGCAGGTCGCAAACTCGCGATCCCAATCGACCGATAGACCCAACAGCTTGAGTTGCTCGCGCATCACCCCAATGTTCTCGCGCGTCCAGGCGCCGGGATGAACCTTGCGCGCCATGGCTGCGTTTTCCGCAGGCAAGCCGAAAGCGTCCCACCCCATGGGGTGCAACACATTGAACCCGTTCATGCGCTTGTGACGCGCCACCACGTCGCCCATCGCATAGTTGCGCGAGTGGCCGACATGGATCTTGCCCGACGGGTAGGGAAACATCTCCAAGACATAAGCCTTGGGCCGCGCGCCAGCTTCCTGCGGAGACAGGGCGCGGAACGCGTCGGCCTTGGCCCAGGCGGCGCGCCACTTGGGTTCGACTTCTTTGGCGTTGTAGCGCGACATGGATTGCCCCCGCAGGTCGACACGCCGCGCGGTGCGGCGCGCGACGCAGGAAGGACTAGTTGCTGAGCGTGGCGATGCGCAACTGGCGCGCCTTGGTCAAGATCGCATTTTCGATCTCAAGGCCTGTGTCAGGATCTGACTGCTGATCGATCCAGCCGGGCCCCGGCTGATAGGCTTGGCGGAAAATATTGACCTTCAGCCCGTCGGCGCGCAGCCGCGAATCGAGAATGTAGACCGTCGCCTTGAAGCGCTCGCTTGGCTCTTCTGGATTGACGTACCAGTCCGTCACGATCACGCCGCCGAACGGATCGGCCGAGGCGAGCGGCATGAAGTCGATCGTGTCGAGCGTGGCGCGCCACAAGAAGCTATTGACGCCGATCGCCGGCGTGTCGTCGGCAATTCTTGTTGCCGAGCCGGTTGCCCCGCGCACGGCGCTGGACGAGCCGCACGCGGCGACTCCGAGGGTGAGTACAAGAGCCGCTGCGATGCGGCCAGCTGCTTGGTTCCAATGCGTCATGCTGGGCAAACTCCATGACGGTGCGTCGGTAAAACATGTTTCGTGGGCGCGACATATAGCACGCCGCACGGCTCTCACCAGGGTTTAGACCAGTTGAATGAGGCGTGTCTTTGGCGGCACACCTGGGAGGCAAACTCCGCCGCTGCGGCGCCGGCCACTTGGATCACGCCCCCTGCATCCGCTAAATCGATGCAGTCCGGGGGGACGGGCCGTCCCGGGCGGCGCGAGGCGCGCACACAAGTGTAGTGGGGGACCGCGCCGCGCGCCGCCCGTTCGGCGGCCAGCATGAATGTCATTGATCGCTCCCGATCGGGGCGGCGGATGACGGAAGTTTAACGCAACGTTCGTTTTTTTCTGAGAACATAGTATCTTGGGATTTAACGTTTTGAGGGAGTATCGGGATGCGGGGGCGTCTCACGGCAGCGACGACCTTGGCGGCGATTGCACTTGCAGTCGCACCGATCTCGTACGCGCAAGACATCACCATCGATCTCGACGCGCTGGGTCTCGACACCACGCTCGACCTCGCGCCGGAGACCCCGTCTCCGGAGTGGCACACCCGCTTTACGCTCAATGTGGCGGGCGAGGTGGGCGCGCTGAGCTGGAATGATCGTCTCAACGGATCGTCTCTCACAGACGTGGTGGAAATTCCCACAGGCGCAAAATGGGGCTTTACGCTCGGCATCCCAACCCGTGATGCGGCAGACCTCGACTTTGACACGATGAGCGCCGGCGCATTCTTCAATCTGACGCCGCGCATGCGCATTGGCGGCCAGTTCTCCTTCACCAGCCCTGAAGCGGGCCTTGTGGCGCCTGGCGCGATTGATCGTGATGAGCCCGAGGTGAAGCTGGAATCGGCGTTCCGCTTCTAGCGCCTATCTTCTGGCGCGCTGAATTCTGACCAGGCGTCGACCCCAGCCCAGCCATAAAACCCAAGCTTTTCAAGGCGCGCCTGCGTGTGCGGTCCGACCCCGCCCATGGCGATGGCCGGGTGGCCGGCGGCGCGCGCGATCGATGCGGCGCGCCATACGCCTAGGGGGCGGCCGCTGCCGGCGCTGCGGGTGTCGAACACCGGAGACACCAGTATCAGATCCGCGCCTGCCTGGCGGGCCGCGCGCGCCGCCCGGGCTGAGTGCGTGGCGGCGCTGAACACCGGCGCGCCGCCATTGAGGTCGCGCCAGCTTCGCCGCCAGCTCTGGCGCCAGCTTGCCAGTTCGGCGATGCGGCGTTCGGGCGCGTGCACCCCATGCGCGCCGACCGCCCAGGCGAGCGCGGGATCGTTGGCGACAAGCACCATCAAGCCCCGCGCATCTGCGATGTCGATGAGCGCGCGCGCAACCGCGCGCTTCTTCGGGTCGCCGAAGTGGCGATAGATGACGCCGGTTCCGGGCGGCAGCCGTCGGGCAACGGCGCTCGGATCGGGCGTGCGATCGGGGTCCGTGACGAACCAGGCGCGCGGCAAGGCGGCCCCCTGGTCACCCGGCGCGACGTGTGAGAGGGCGGCGCGGCTGGACAGGCGCCCGTGCGCGCCATAGGTCTCGCACGTCATGACCTCTTCCTCGCTCCCCGCCCAAAACCTTGCCGCCGTCTTAGAGACCATTGCCAAGACCGCGCGCCAGGTCGAGCGCGAACCGGAGGATGTCACGCTGGTGGCCGTGTCTAAACGTCAACCGGGCGACCGGGTGGATGCGCTCTTGGCCGCCGGGCATCGCGTGTTTGGAGAAAACCGGGTCCAGGAGGCCCAGGCGCGCTGGTCTGAGCGGCGAACTACGCACCGCGACGTGAAGCTGCACCTGGTTGGGCCCCTCCAGTCCAATAAGGCGCGTGATGCGGTCGCGCTCTTTGACGTGATTGAGACGCTGGATCGCCCTTCGCTCGCGGCTGCGCTCCGGTCCGCGATTGATGCGAGCGACCGGCCCGCGCCGCAACTGTACGTACAGGTCAACACCGGCCAAGAACCGCAAAAGGCGGGCGTGGCGCCGCACGATGCGCCGGCCTTCATCGACGCGTGCCGCACAGAATTTGGTCTTCAGATCGACGGGCTGATGTGCATTCCGCCGGTCGATGAAGAGCCGGCGCTGCATTTTGCGCTCTTGGCGGACCTGGCGCGCCGATGTGAGGCGCCCCTTTTGTCAATGGGCATGAGCGGCGACTATGAAACAGCCGTGCGGTTTGGCGCCACAAGCGTGCGCGTCGGATCAGCCCTGTTTGGGCCGCGCGACGCGGGCTGACGGACCCATGCGCTAGGCCCTGACACGCAACACGTCACCCGGCGCAAGCTGTTCTAGAAGCGCAGCCAAGACATCAACCTGCACCGCCACACAGCCCTCGGTGGGAGCAAAGTCTGGCGCCGCACAATGCAGAAACACGGCCGATCCGGCGCCGGGAACCGGCGGGTCGTCATTGTGGCTGAGCACCACAATCAGATCATAGAGGCCATCGTCGCGCCACATGACCTCGTGGCGCGCCGCATAGGGTCGTCGCACGGGTCGATTGTAGGCCGCGTCAGTCGGATCATCGCACCAGCCGTCGTCAGGGCGCAGCGGGTCGCAAACCAGACGCGTCTTTGGCGCTGGCTGGCGGTCGGGGCGATAGAAGGCGCGGCGGATCAGCCAGTCGCCAGCCGGTGTGGCGCCGTCGCCCTCGCGCTTGTCGCAGGCCGGCGTTACGCCGCTGCGCCCGACCGCGCACGCAAACACGCCAAGCGGGGTCGCCAGTGTCCAAGCCGCTTGTTCTCCATCCGCCGCTTCGGTGGTTGCGTTTGATTGCGCGATCAGTTCCATTCTCTCGTCCTATCACTTGCCGTTTGGAACCATTCGCCCATGGCTGCCTTGAAGACCATTCTCATCGTGGACGATGATGATCTGCTACGCTCGGCTCTCTCTGAACAGTTTGATCTTTATGACGAATTTGAAGTCGAGACAGCCGCCAATGCTGGCGACGGGATCGCCCGCGCCCGGGAGACGCGGCTCGACTTGATCATTCTGGACGTCGACTTGCCAGACATGGACGGGCGCGAAGCGTGCAAGCTGATGCGCAAGCATGGCGTAGCGGCGCCGATCGTCATGCTGACGGGCCAAGATTCGGATGCTGATGAAGTCTTGGGCCTGGAGGCGGGCGCCAACGACTATGTCACCAAGCCGTTCAAATTTCAGGTGCTTTTGGCGCGGGTGCGGGCGCATCTGCGCAGCCACGAACAGTCTGAGGACGCCGTCTTCCAGATCGGACCGTACGAGTTTCGCCCGGCCATGAAGTTGCTGGTCACAGCCGAAGACAAGAAGGTTCGGCTGACCGAGAAAGAGACCAACATTCTGAAGTACCTCTATCGCGCCGGGGCCAAGCCGGTGGGACGCGACGAGCTGTTGCATGAGGTGTGGGGTTACAATTCTGGCGTCACGACGCACACTCTAGAGACGCACGTCTATCGCTTGCGCCAAAAGATTGAGCCCGATCCGGCCAATGCGCGCCTGCTGGTTACCGAAAGCGGCGGCTACCGCCTAGCGCCCTAAGGAAATGACATTACTCAGGTTTGAGAGTCAGTGAGACCGGCACATGGTCCGACGGCTGGCCCCAGCTGCGCGTGGCGTGGTGCACCTTAAGGCTGTCTGGCCCTCCGGCTAGAGCCCGAGACCGCAGGCCGCCTGACGCCCAAAGATAGTCGAGCCGCCAGCCCCGCGCCTGGGGTGACCACTCTTTCACGCGGTAGCTCCACCAGGTGTTGATGAGCGCGGGTTCCGGGGTGAACGTGCGGGCCAAGTCGGTGAAACCGCCTGCCTCCCGCGCCGCTGTCATGGTCTCGGTTTCGAGCGGGGTGTGACCGACGTTTTTGAGGTTGCCGCGGTGTTCGGTGACGTCGTACTGGCCGGGCGCGATGTTCAAATCACCAACGATTAAAACGGGTTCTGCGTCCAGTCTTGCCCGCTCAGACGCGCCCCAGGCGTGAACGCGGCGCCAGAAGTCGAGCTTGTGGGCGAACTTGTCGTTGGCCTCCGGATCCGGCGTATCGCCGCCCGATGGGGCGTAGTAGTTGTGCAGTTCTAGCCCGCCAACTTTCACCGCGACACAGCGCGCCTGGCCCGCCGAACAATGGTTTGGGCCCTCTAGGCGTTCCAGAGGAAGTCTTGAGGCAATCGCTACGCCGTGGTGCGCTTTCTGGCCGTTGACCGCGAAGTATTCGTAGCCTGACTTTTTCAACGCCCCTTTAGGAAATTTGTCGTCCACGCACTTAATTTCCTGCAAGCATAAGACATCGACGTCTCGACTTTCGGCGAAACGCGCGGCTTGCTCTTCGCGCAGACGCACAGAATTGATGTTCCAGGTGGCGATGGTCAGGGCGGTCATGATGGGTTTTGCACCTCGCTTTGGGGTGTGCGGGTCGGTTGGTCTTTGCGGGTTACAGAATGTTGAAGGTGAGGCCGGCGACGCCAATGGGCCAGCGGCCTCTGGCAAACAGGCGGAAGCGCAGGATGGCCGGATGATCAACCGTCTCCGGTCCAGCGACTTGGGCGCCAGCGCCTTGGCCGCCAGCATCTTCGTCGGTAGCGCTGGGTGTCTCATCGTCGGCGATCAGAAGCGCCAGTGCGGCGGCGTGGGCGGCTTGAATCGCACCGCCCATGGCGGCCTGCAAAATGCCTTCATCATCAATGTCATAGAGGCTTAGAATCTCGTCAATCCCGGCCTGGGCGACGGCCGCCATGCGTTCCGCCACAAAGGTGGTGACGGTCGTGAGCGCCTCTTCGTCGACGAGGTCGCGGGCGTCAGCGGTGAGGCCGGCGCGCAGCAGCTCTTCGGCGTCCCAGGCGGCGGCGTCATGGTCGAGTGACAGGGCGGCGTCGGCGGCTTCGCTCCAAGAGAGGAGTTGAGCCGGCTCAACGTCTGGAAAACCAAGATCGCTGACATAGCGCCGCGCGAGGGCCAGCTCGCCCGCGTTCAGCGGTTCCGTGACCCGCGCAAAAAGTCGCAACTCATTGAGACTGCGTGCAAATTGGCTGACACGTGCGAGGCGAGGAATCTCGTCCAGGAGGGCGGCGAGGTCGGGGGGAGCGTCGTCGTCGTCTGACATCTGACGACAGGTGTAGCCGCTTGGGCTGCGAAGGCAATGGCGCGTGTCTATGAGAGCCCTGATGGTCCCGACGCAACGCCGGCGACCGATCCAGAAAACAAAGGAAAAACAGAGCCCTAGACGCAGATGCGCCCGGCCGAGAGGGGGGTCGGCCGGGCGCGTGCGCTGATAAAAGCGCCTGTCCGCCGGGAGGGGATGCATCCGGCAGCGCTGCACGGGCAGGAGCGACAGCGGGGGGACGACGCCGACCCAGGTTCACCGTGCGAGCTGTGATATTAGAGACACATTCGCCAGGAAAAGCAATCAGCCAGTGTGTGGAAATCTTGCCAGTGTCGATCACGTCACGGTGAAGACCCGACTATCCCCGCAAAACGCGGCTCACACGCGCGCAGGACGTGCGCTTCGCGTGCGCAAACTCGCGCATGGCGTGAGCTAAGCGCGTCTAAAACGCGCATGAACTGACCTAAGAGCGTCGCTGCGAAGGTCGGCGCTCGCCTTACAGGCGAGTACCGGGGACAGGCGCGCGCCTATCCCCCAATCGGGCCTCCTATTCGCGCCGCGTGCTTAGCGACGCTGCCCGCCGCGCCGGCGCACCCGATCGTCGCGCAACACAAACAGGGCCGGATCGAGATCTTCAACCCGAGCCAGCTCAGTGAAAATCAGCCGCGTCTCGGCGCGCAGCGAATCCGTCACAACCCATTCGCGCAGCTGCATCTCTGGGGCGCTGAACACCAGGGTGATGTCGCCGTCCACATCGCCGCTGCGATCGCGGGCGGTGATGGCCACCTCGCCGTCGCGCGCCAAGACCTGGGTGATCTCGGTGTCGGCGTCCAGATCGACATCGCGCTTGAGGAAGGCGTGGAGCGGGGTGGAGCGCAGCGGGGCGCGCTCTATGGTGTCCAGCTCCCGGTCCTGATGGGCGAGCGTGGCGCCGTCGGCGACGATCAGCGACGGGTGAGGGTCGTCGTACTCGAAACGCACCTTGCCCGGCCGCTGCAAGTAAAAGGCGCCTGAGGCGAGAGACCCGTCCGGAGCAATCTGCACGAACCGGCCTTGCAGGCTGCCGATGGAGTTGAGATAGGCGCTGGCGTCGGCGACGAGCTGGCCTGGATCGGCCGGCGCAAGCGGCGCAGGCGCTGCAAGAGCCGCCGCCCCGTCGCTGGCGACGCTGGCGACGCTGGCGTCGCTGGCGTCTGGGGCGACGCTTGCAGCCAAAGCCACATCAGCTTCGGCCGGGTCCGGCGTTGCAGCCACGTCGTCCGCCGCGGCGCCACCTTCGACGCCGGCCGACGTCTCGACACGGATCGGGTCCATCGCCTCATCATCTTGCGCCAGCCCGCCCGGAAGCGGTTCTTGGGCCAAGGTCGGGGTGGAGAGCGGATCACCGGCCACGGCCGCGCCGCCAACGTCGTCAGCCGTAGAGTCAGCGCCTGCTTCTTGGCCGCCTGCTACTTGATCGCCTGCTTCTTCAGCGCCTGCGTCTTGCGCGGCGGCGACTTGCGCGGCGGCGGCGGCCTGGGCGGCAAGGGCGCGTTCAAGAGCCGGATCAAGTGTCAGGACGGGCG
>CAYGQB010000010.1:24378-35394 GCA_964351895.1 uncultured Caulobacterales bacterium | reverse complement strand
GCCCCCCGCCCAAGCCCGAGCCTTCCTCACCGCGCCCTGACCACTCACGGGGCGAGGGGGTGGGTTGAACCGAAGTGCTGGCGTGAAGGCGTGAACCGCCCCTGTGCGCACGCGTTGAACCGCTCGCATGCGTGGAACTACGAAGGGCGAAGGTGCGCTGCAGCGTCCATAATTGTGCGCCGCCGTTGGAATGGGCGGGCGATGACGATCGCATGCGGGTGAGCGCGCCATGTCTGAAAACATCCACGCACCGTGGCACGCCATGGACATCCATGACGTCGCCGCGGCCTTGCGGGCAGAACCTAGCGAGGGGCTCACCGCGGCCGGCGCGGCCGACCGCTTGGCGCAGTATGGCCCAAACGACGTGGAACGGCGCGAGGCGTTCTCGTGGCCGGCGGCCCTGGCGCGCCAGTTCATCGACCCCTTGATCATCGTGCTGCTGGTGGCCGCCGCCGTGTCGGCGGCGGTGGGCGAACGGGTGGATGCGGCCACCATTGCGGTCATCGTTTTGGTCAATGGCGTGCTGGGGTTCTCCCAAGAATGGCGGGCGGAGCGGTCGCTCGCCGCCCTGGCGGCCATGCTTGCGCCCACATGCACGGTCGTGCGCGATGGGCGGACCCAAACCATCGACGCACGCACCTCCACGCCCGGCGACATTGTCGTGTTGGCCGGCGGCGATCGCGTGGCGGCTGACGTTAAGCTGCTTGAGGCCAACAATCTGACGGTGGACGAGGCCGCCCTGACGGGCGAATCCGCGCCGTCGCCAAAACGGGTGGGGGCGGAACCCGAAGACACCCCGCTGGCGGAGCGCGCCACGATCGCCTACGCGGGAACGCTCGTCGCGACCGGAACGGCGCGCGGCGTGGTGACCGCCACCGGGGCGCAGGCCGAGTTTGGCCGCATCGCCGCCATGGCCGCCAGCATCAGGCGCGCAGACACGCCCTTGCAAAAGCGCCTCGGCGCG
Source organism: uncultured Caulobacterales bacterium (assembly GCA_964351895.1). Classification (GTDB taxonomy): domain Bacteria; phylum Pseudomonadota; class Alphaproteobacteria; order Caulobacterales; family Maricaulaceae; genus CAYGQB01. The sequence goes on along the minus strand of CAYGQB010000010.1, from coordinate 34,430 downwards.
CTCGGCGCGAAGCTCGGCGTGGCGGCTGCGGTGATGGCGGCGGTGATCACGGCCGTTGGGCCGCTCGTGGCCGATCGCAGCCTCTTGGAAATGTTTCTGACCGGGGTCTCGCTGGCGGTCGCCGCCGTTCCAGAGGGCTTGCCAGCGGTCGTCGCCTTGTCGCTCACGATTGGCGTTCGGGCCATGGCCAGGCGCAACGCCTTGGTGCGGCGGCTGCGGGCAGCGGAAACCTTGGGCTCGGCCACCATCGTGTGCACTGACAAGACCGGCACGCTGACAGCTGGCCGCATGGAGGCGGTGACGGTGATCACCGCCGACGGGGAGGTGGCGCTAGCGGGCGCAGCTCCCGTGTCGGCCGCCGCGTGCGCGGTCTTGCAAACTGGCGGCGTGTGCAATGACGCGGCCGTGGCGGCCGACGGGGCCGTGTCCGGTTCGCCTACAGAGGCCGCCATCATGCGGGCCGCCCGGCTGCACTGTGATGATGACGCCTTCAACGCAGTCAGCCGTGTGGCCGAGAACCCTTTCTCGTCGGAGCGCAAGCGCATGGCGGTGGTCGTCGAGGCGGACGGCGCGCGTGAGATACATGTGAAAGGCGCGATGGAGCTGGTGGCGCCGCTGTGCGCGCGGGTGGCCGCGCCGGGTGGTGGGCAAGAGGTCGCCAGCGACAAGGCGCTGGGCGTTTGGCGCGACCAGGCCGCCGCCCTCGGGCGGCGCGGTCTGCGGGTGATCGCCCTGGCGCGCCGAACGGCGCCCGGCGATGACCCGTGCGACGCAGAGAGCCTTGAGCATGATCTTACTCTGGTTGGGCTGATCGGCCTGATGGACCCGCCGCGCCCGCGCGCCCGGGCCGCCGTGCAAACCGCCCAAGCCGCTGGCGTGCGCGTCATGATGATTACCGGTGATGGGCCCGACACCGCCGCGGCGATCGCTGATGAGGTTGGCTTGGCGCCCGGCGACGTGCTGACGGGCCAAGCCATCGACGCGCTGGACGATGCGGCGCTGACTGAGAGGCTGAGCGGCGTGCGCCTCCTCAGCCGCGCCACGCCCGAGCACAAGACTCGGATCGTGAGCCTCTTGCAGGCCCAGGGCGAGATCGTGGCCATGACGGGCGACGGGGTGAACGATGCGCCTGCCTTGAAGAAAGCCGACATCGGGGTGGCCATGGGCATTCGCGGCACGGACGCGGCCAAGGCGGCGGCGGACATGGTGCTGCTCGACGACGACTTCAGCACCATTGTCGAAGCGATGCGCGAAGGGCGCCGCCAGGACGACAACATCCGTAAGTTTGTGCGCTACCTCTTGGCGTCGAACCTGGCGGAGGTCTTGGCGGTGGTGGTCAGCATCGTGTCGGGCGCGCCGCTGATCTTGAAGCCGGTGCAGATCCTTTGGATGAACCTTGTGACCGATGGCGCGACGGCCTTGGCGCTCGGCATGGAGAAGGCCGAGCACGACGTGATGGATCGTCCGCCCCGCGCGCCCAAAGCCCCGATCTTGGACCGTGGATCGCTCATCGTGATTGGCTTGGTGGGCGTGGTGATCAGCGCCGTATCGCTCACCATGTTTGGCTGGGGCTTGGCGCTGGGCTTGGCGACTGCGCAAACTATGGCGCTGACGACCCTCGTCGTCTTGTCCAAGGCGGGAGTCTTGGGCTTTCGGTCTTTGCGCAATCCCATGTCGCGCATCGGCTGGTTCTCCAACCCGTGGCTTTGGGTCGCGATTGGCGCAACCGTGGCCTTGCAGCTCGCCGCCGTTTACGCCCCGCCATTGCAGACCGCGCTGGGCACGGCGGCGCTCAGCATGCGTCCCTGGCTGGTGCTTGGCGGGCTTGCCATCCTGGTGGTGATCCTGCCCGAAGCGATCAAGCGCGTGCGGGCGTGGCGGGCGCGGCGCTCAGGCTGAGCGACAGGCGCTGCGCGCGCCCGTGCGAACTCGCTGGGTCTTGCCGACCCCTTGCACATAGCGGCCGGGAAAGATGGAGGTTGTCAGCATGGGTTCACTCCGAAGCTAGCGTTCGTGCACGTAAAGGCCGGGAGCCGGGTCGAGCGGGGCGTAGCCGCGCGCTGGCGCACCGATGGCCGGCGGCGTCACCCAGCCCGGTGAGGAGCGCGCGAGCAGCCAGGCGGACCATTCCGGCCACCAGGAACCCTGTGTGGGCTCGACGCTCTCTCGCCATCGGTCTGGCGCGCGATAGGGGGTGTGGCGCGCCTGGGTGGCGATGCGATAGCGCCGGCGCGGATGGCCCGGTTCTGACACGATCCCAGCATTGTGTCCGCCGGACGTCAGCGCGAACGTCACTTCTGCGTCCGTAAACAGATGTATTTTGTAGACCGAGCGCCACGGCGCGATGTGGTCTTTCTCAGTGCCGACCACAAACAAATCACGGTCGATGTCGCGCAGGGCGATAACTTGTCCGTCCACGGCGAAGCGTCCAGCGGTGAGCCGGTTCTCTAGAAACAGCCCGCGCAAGTACTCTGCATGCATGCGGTAGGGCATGCGGGTCTTGTCCTGGCTCCACGCCATCAGCGCGTTCAGCTGCGGACGCTCTCCCATCAAGTAGGCCTCGACCGCCGCCGACCACACCAGGTCTTCTGCGCGCAGCAGCGAAAACGCGCCCGACATCTGGTCTCCTTCCAACACGCCTTGGGACCACATCATGTCTTCTAGGTAGGCGATCTGGCTTTCATCCACGAACAGGAGAAGTTCCCCGGCGTCGGCGAAACCCACCTGCGCGGCCAGCAGGCTCAGCGAGGCGATGCGATCGTCTCCGTCGCGCGCCATGGTGGCCGCGGCGATGGAGAGCATGGTGCCGCCCAAGCAATAGCCGCAGGCATGGATGCGCGCTCCCGGCACGATGGCCGACACCGCGTCGAAGGCCGCCATCACACCGTCTTGGCGGTAGTCATCGAGCGACACGTCCCGCAGGGCCGGCGTAGGGTTGATCCATGAGACCATGAACACCGTGAACCCCTGTTCCGTCAGCCAACGGACGAGTGAGTTCTCTGGCTCCAGATCAAGGATGTAGTACTTCATGATCCACGCCGGGACGATCAGGATCGGCTCGGCCTTCACCTCGTCGGTCACGGGCTCGTACTGAATGAGTTCAAGAAGCGCGTTGCGGAACACCACACGCCCGGGCGATGTGGCCACGTTTTGGCCGGGCGTGAAGCCGGTCTCGGCGGGCTGATCGCGCACGAGCCGGTCCAGGTCCTGCGCCCAAAGGCGGGCGCCATTGACCAGGTTCACCCCGCCAGTTTCAAAGGTGCGCTGCTGGACGAGGGGGTTGGTCGCGAGGAAGTTTGCAGGGTGCACGGCGTCGAGCGCCATGTCCGCCATGAAATGCACCCGCTCTGACCCGCGCTGGCGCACGCCGGAGACGTCACAGGTCGCCTCACGCCACCAATCCGCGGCGGCGGCCCAGCCCTGCACGCACGCCGCAAAGGGCCAGGCGCGCCAGGCCTCGTCGCGACTGCGCCGGTCGGTGAAGGCGTCGGGGAAGGGCGGTTGGGCCGTGCGGTCAAAGGGCGCTGTGGCTGCGTAGCGCGCCACGGTGGCTGCGGATCGCACGGCCCTTTGGGCGAGATCAGCGCGGCGCTGCGGCGCGATGGCGAGATGAACCGCCCAGTCCACCCAGGCGCTGGCGATGGCGTAGGGCGCGACGCCCGCCGTCATCCGAGCAAGGCCCGCGCGAAACGCGCGGTCAAATGCAGCCCGTTTTGCCCCAATATCCGGCGCCGTAGGCGCGGCTGATTTAACGCCGCAGGTCAGGGGCGGGGACGAGGCCTTGCCCGGCGGGCGACCGTGCGTCCTGGCGGCGGGTTCGGGGGTGCGCTGGCGCGTCATGGAACCCACCGTGCAGCCGAGGTCAATCACGAGCAACTTGGTAGATTTACCGGGGCTCAGCCTGGGCCTTCAGAGTGACCAATTCTGCAATGCTGTGCGCATTGGTTTTCTCTAGAACGCGTGCGCGGTGAAACTCCACCGTGCGTGTGCTCAGCTCCAGCCGATAGGCGATGATCTTGTTTGGCGCGCCGGTGATCAGTTCTTCAAAGACGTCGTGCTCACGCGGCGTGAGCCGGCCAAGCCGCTCTTGCGCGCTTGTCTGCTCAGCGATGCGTGCGGCGCGGCGGTCAGAGGCGTCCAGGGCCCTGCGCACGGCGTCCAGGAGGGCGTCCAACTCCCAGGGCTTTTCCAGAAGATCGATCGCCCCAGACTTCATGGCTTCCACAGCGACGGCCACGTCGGCGTGCGCAGAGATCATCACCACGGCGAGTGCGGGACTGGCCTCGTGGATCAGGCCCAGCGCTTCAAGGCCATTGATGCCGGGCATGCGATAATCCAAGAGAACGCACCCGGTGCGCCCCGAGCCCGCCCCAGCAAGGAAGGCTTCGGCGCTGTCAAACGCTGCGGCCGCAATGGCGTTTGCGCTCAGAACGGCGAGCGTGGACAGGCGCACCGCCTCGTCGTCGTCGACGATGAAGACCCGGGCTTGGCTCATTCGTCCGTCGACTTCGGCGTCGGGGTGAGGGGGAGCGTGATGTGAAACGCCGCGCCGCCCCCAGGGCCGCCCCCAGGGCCGCCGACCTGATTGTCGTCCGCCCAGATGGCGCCGCCGTGGGCGTTGACGATGGTGCGGCTGATGGCAAGGCCGAGACCAACCCCGTCTTTCGAACCGGTGACGAAACTCTGAAACACGCGCTCGCGGGCTTCGGGTGCGAGACCGGGACCAGTATCGAGGACACTGACGCGCAGCGAACCTGAATCGGTCTGTGTGCGTACGGTAACGGATGCGTCTTGGCGCCCCTTGGTTGCTTGGATGGCGTTGCGTACGACGTTGGCGACGACCTGTTGGAACTGGATCCTATCGACGTTGGCGACGGGAGCCGGATCGGCGTAGGCGCGATGCAAGGTGACCCCATTCGCCGCCGCGACCTTTTCCAGATAGCCCAAGGCCTCGTCCACCGCCTCGTTGATATCGGTCACCGAGCGTTCGGGCTCCCGGCGGGTGGTCAGCCGGCGCACGCGCCGTACAATCTCTCCGCCCGAGCGCGCCTGCACCCGGGCCTTCTTAAGCGTGGCGCGCACCGCCTCGGGCGCGGCCCCGCTGTCGAGCATGGTCAGCGCCGCGTCCAGATAGTTGCCCACCGCCGTCAGAGGTTGGTTCACCTCATGGGCAATGGTCGCCGCCATCTCTCCAAGCGCGCTGAGCTGGGTGGCGTGCTCAAGCGCGGTGCGCAAGCTGTCCTGACGCTCTTCGTCGCGGATGCGGTCAGAGACGTCGCGAATGACGCCGATGAAGGCGCGTTCGCCCAGAAGGTTCACATCGCCCACGGCGATCTCAACGGGAAGCGTCGCGCCATTGCGACAGCGCGCGGTAAAGCGTCGCCTCCAGTTCTCCAATCGACGTTCGCCGCTCGTCACGTAGCGATGCACGTAGCCTTGATGATGCGGGGCGTCGGCCTCGGTCATTAACAGGCTCACCGGCTGGTCGATGGCTTCTGAAGCGGCGTAGCCGAAGATGCGTTCAGCGGCGCGGTTAAATGTCTTAATCGTGCCTTCAAGGTCGATCTGCACGATGGCGTCGGGGGCCATGTCCAGGATGGAGCGTAAGACGGCGCGTTCCTGCACCAGCGCGGCGGAGGCTGCGCGCTGCTGCAACAAAAGCGCAAGCACCCGCGTCGCCGTTTGCAGGGCCGGATCGCTGAAGGGGGCGTCCAGCGCAGGGCCATTTGCGCCAGGTAAAAGCGCCAAAGCGCCGGAGCGATGGTCGTCGGTGATGTGCAGGCCGGCGATGTGACCTTGCCGAGCGCCTGGCTCCAGATCCAGCGGGTCGAACTGCAAGGCGTGGCGCACTGGACGCCGCCACCAGGCGCGCACGGCGGCCAGAACCCGGTCGCGCTCGCTTTCATCGAGGACGTCACCGCCTGCGATCTCAAGGTCGTGGGTGTGGTGCGCGGGCCACATGAGGACGACGCAAAAACCGGGGTGTCGGCTCGCCACATAGTCGAGCAATGGGCGCGCCGCCTCATCGACCGGGCTGTCCTGTGCATAGCGGGCAAGCGTCGCGCTCAGCGCGTCCACGAGGGCTGTACCCTCAACTGCACCTTCAGCTTTTCCTGCGCTGGCGGGTTCGCAGTCGATCACGTCTCACCTCGCACGACCTGGTTGCAACTTAGCAGCAAAAACGCTGCTTGGCTTAGCGCCTTCAAGGTGCGCGATCACGCGTGTTTGGTTGTGAGCGCGCTTCAAGACTGGGGCGCCCGGTTGCGCAGTTTTGCGCATTGGCGCTCCCTCCCGCACGCGGCACTATGAACGCTCAAGCCCGCGACATGGCCCATGGACACACACACCAATCACGGCGATCCCGCCACACTGCCGCTTAACGGGGAACTGGCTGCGTTTTTCTTGAGCTTGGGCGGGCCCGATGCGCCAGCGCCCATCGTGACCCACGCCGCGTGCGTCTTCTTCACCGCCGCCGAGGCCATCAAGGTGAAGCGCCCCGTGCGCCTGGGCTACCTTGACTATTCTTCGCCCGAAAAGCGCCGCGCGGCGTGCGAAAAGGAATGGCGCTTGAACGTCGTCAACGCGCCGGCGCTTTATCTTGGCGTCACAAGCGTTGTCCGCCGCCCCAATGGTCAACTGGCGCTTGATGCGCCCGGCGAGCTGGTGGAGACCGTGGTGCGCATGCGCCGCTTCGATCAAGACGACCTCTTTGCAGCCATGGCCAAGGACGGGCGCCTGACTTCGGCGGTGATCGAGCGGCTGGCCGGTGTGATCCGCCAGCATCATGCAGCCGCGCCGCCGGCGCGAGACGCCCGGTCCACGCACCCGCTGACGGCGGTTTTAGACGGGCTGGAGGCCGGGCTTGCCGACCACCGCGCGGCGCTGAGCGCGCAAGATGTTGCCGCGACACTGGCCCGGTGTCGGGTCCGGCTTGCTGAGGCCCAGGCGGAGCTGCACCGGCGTGCATCGGCCGGGTTGGTGCGGCGCTGTCACGGCGATCTGCACTTGGCCAACATCGTCATGTGGCGGGACGAGCCCACGCTCTTTGACGCGCTGGAGTTTGACGACGCGCTGGCGACGATTGATGTGCTCTATGACTTGGCCTTTGTTCTGATGGACCTGCGCCGCTGTGGCCTGAGTGCGCTCGCCAACGCGCTGCTGAACGCCTATCTCGGCGCCGCCCCGACCGATGAACTGCGCGGCCTCAGGGCGCTTGGCGCCATGATGGCGCTGCGCGCAGGCGTGCGGGCCCGGGTGGCGCTCGATGGCGGCAAGCCCGACGCGCCCAAGGTCGCGGCTGAGTACCTTGGTCTCGTCGACCGTGTGCTTGCGGACACCCAGCCACGGCTGATCGCCGTTGGCGGCTTGTCTGGCTCGGGCAAGTCGGTGCTGGCCCGCGCCCTGGCGCCGCTCTTGGAGGGGCCGTGCGGCGCGGTGTGGCTGCGCAGTGACGTAGAGCGCAAGGCGATCGCCGGCGTCGCGCCTGCAGAGCCGGCGCCCACAGGCGCCTACACGCCGGAGATGACCGACGCGGTCTATCGACGGCTGCGCGACAAGGCGGCCGCGGCGGTCAGGGAAGGGTGCGTCGTGATCGTTGACGCGGTCCACGCCGGCGCCAACGAACGCGCCAAGATCGAAACCGTGGCGCAGACTGCGGACGTGCCCTTCACAGGGCTTTGGCTTGACTGCGACGAGGACGAGCGCGCCCGCCGCGCCGCGGCCCGGCGGGGTGACGCTTCTGACGCCGGCGACGCAGTGGCGCGCATGCAAGCCGGCTTTGATCTGGGCGACATGACCTGGACGCGTTTCGACGCCGGGCGATCCGTCGATGCGGTGCTCGGCGCCGCGCGGCGACACCTGGGCGTTTAGTCTTGGCATTTAGTCTTTGGGGGTGAATGACGTGTTGCCCCCCGCGCGCCAAGGGGGGAGGGCGCGTCGGGAGGCGTTGCCGTGGGCGCGGGGTTTCGGGGGAACCGCCGCGCTGGGCGTCTCCTCACGAGAGGAGATGTGGCGCGGTCAGTCCTCTACCTTGACCGGAATGCGCGCGCCGTTTGGCTTAGTCGTGGCGGGCATGGGGATGGTGATGGTCAGCACGCCTTTCTTCGCTTTCGCCGTAATGGCGTCCGGATCGACGGCGAACCCCAGAGGGATGTCCCGGCGGAATGCGCCATAGGTGCGCTCGATCACGTGCAGGTCATCCTCGTCGCGCACAGATGAGGACGCCTTCTCGCCTTGCAGAACCAAAGTCTCGCCCTCAACGCTAATGTCGATTTGGTTCTCGTCGACGCCTGGCACTTCGGCCGTCACCTCAAGCACGCCGTCACGCCCGACCACATCAATGCGTGGGCTGAGGGCGGCGAACGTGCGCGGGCTGGCGAGCGGCAGGGCGCGCCCGAACTCCTCGAACACACGGTCAATCTCTGCTTGGAGCGTGGTGAACGGATCTGCGTCAAAGCCGGTTGCTGCTGAGGTGCGCGCCCGCAGAGCGGGGGTGTGATTGCGCAACCAAGTCCGTACCGTCATCGTCTTCGTCCTTACTTCGTGTGTAGGGTGGGGGGTGTAAAGAGGTTCACCAAGGCGGCGGCGTGAGTGTCGCGCGCTCCCAGCTTCTGAGCCTGCGCAAGGTAGTCGTCGACGCAGCACTGGGCGGCCTCGGACGAGATGCGCATGGCGTCCGCGGGGGTCGTGCACGCGCTCATCTCATGGAAGAAGTGCTGGTAGCGGTGGGCGCGTTGAATGCCGAAGCGCATCAGCTCTTCGTTTGCGGCCATGGCCTGACGCCAGAACTGAAAGAGATTGGCGCTCGCGGCTTCTGCGTTTGCCAGCTTGGGAAAGGCAGAGTTCAAATCGCTCGACCCGGCGTCAGCTCGACCGGTCGGGTTTTTGTGCTCGCTTGCCCGCCTCGTAGTGGTTTCTGTTTCGCTTCGCGTGGCCATGGTGCTGGTCTCCGTGTCGCTCCTGACCCCCCTTGTTGGCTGCGCAGCGGAGCGTTGGCGCGCAGTGATTGAGACAAGCCGGCCCCGGAAAAGAAACTTCGCAAAACTACGGGAACGACGTCTGACGGAGGCAAACGATCCTCATTGCGCCTAATGCGCCATCAGCAGCGGAATTGGGCAGTGGTGTGCGGCATGCTCGGTCGTGCCGCCAAACACGCCTTCAACCCACTGCGCACGGCCATAAGCGCCCATGACGAGCAAGTTGGCGTCGATCTGCGCGACGGCGTCGAGCAGGCGGCGGCCCTCACGGCCAAGATCGCGCCCGCGAATGTTCACGTCAGCGGTGATGTGGTGGGCCGCCAAGTAGCTCTCCGCTTCAAGGACGAGGCGTTCGCCGCTCTCAGCTTCGTCAAGCGTCACCAGCGTGATGTCTTCGGCCGCCTTCAAGAACGGGATCGACCCGCGCATTGCTGCGGCCGCTTCGCGGCTGCCGTCCCAGGCCACCGCGACCTGTCCCAGAGGGGCTGTGGCGGGGAGGCTTTCGGGTGGTGCAAACACCAGCGCGCCGCCGTCGATGACCGCTTGAGCCAGGTAGAGACCGCGCGTGTGCTGCCAGGTGTCGGTGCCGGGCGCTTGCATGACAACAAGATCGGCTGTGCGCGACGCCTCAATGAGGCCAAGGCCATAGCCGGTCGCCAACGGTACAAAGCGGCGAAACCGTCCGGCTGGCGCGTGCGTCTTGGCGGCTTCGAACTTGGCGCGCGCTGTCGACTCGGCCTCTTGCGCCGCATCGCGCAGTTCTAGGATGGTGCTCTCGCTGACCGACACGCCCACCGGGGTGATGTTGACATAGCCAGATAGATCCTCGCGCACAAAGCCCACATCCACCGCGGCGGAAAAGTCGGCTGCCAGGCGATTGGCCCAGGCCAGTACATGGTCGGCGTCCGCCAGCGGCGTGACGAGCGCGAAGACGGAGGCGATGGGGGTGCTCATGGCGCGGTCTCCTCATGGACGGTCCGCTCTTAGCTGAGCGCGCGAAAGCGCGTTCGTCATCTCGTAATACCCCGCATTGAACGTCATCGCCGCCGTGGCGCAGGGTGGCGGCAAGGGCGCCCG
>CAYGQB010000010.1:0-24278 GCA_964351895.1 uncultured Caulobacterales bacterium | reverse complement strand
GAAGGGCAAACCCGCAAGATCGCCAATTTTCTTGGCGACGAGCTCACCCGCTGCAAGTGCGCGGTCACGGTGATGGACGCGGCGGACACGCCACGCGCGTCGGACCTGAAAGATAGGACGGCGGTCCTGATTGCTGCGTCCCTGCACATGCACCAGTACCAATCACCGGTCACACACTTCGTTCGTGAACACCTGCGGGCCATTGAGGCGCGTCGCAATGTGTTTGTGTCGGTGTCCTTGTCGGCGCTTGGCGATGATGTAGAGGACCAAGAGGACCTCGCCGATTGTGTTCGCCACTTTACTGAGCAAACCGGGTGGGCCCCGGGCGAGCTGATCCATGTCGCAGGCGCGCTGCGCTACACCAAGTACAACTACCTGAAGCGTTGGGTGATGAAGCGGATCGCCAAGGAGCGCGGCTTGCCGACGCAAACCGATGACTACGAGTACACCGACTGGACCGCGCTTGAAGTGTTCGCGACACGGTTCGCCGCCAGCCTGCGTGAGAAGGCGTGACCGCGCAGCTTTAGCCGTCGGCCACCACCCGTGCGCGCACCCGCATTCCATTGCGCACCTGACCTTCCGCTAAAGTGACGCCTGGTCGGCGATTTGGACCACGGCCGCGTTGTGGGTGATCGCCACTGTTGCCGCACTCAGCTCATGGTTGGGGCCGGCGAGGTCGACGTGCCCGAACCGAAGCGCCAAGCAGCGCGCCGCAGGCCCTGACATCGGCCCTGACATCGGCCGTGCGGCAATGAACGCCGACAGAATCAGCGCGCAATAAGCCTACAATCGATGGTCTGTCGCTCGGTGTGAGCGGTGCGGGTGCGGCAATGCGCACGCCCTGCTGTGCTCTGACATGGTTGACACTTATGGAAATCAACATCTAACTATCGACAAGTGAAAGGGTGCAGAATGACCAACATCCCCGATACCTCTGAGTTGACGCCCATTCCTGCGGCTGTCCCGACGCCCATGCCACCGCCGGGCGCGCGCATTGACGAGCGTGCGCCGGGATTCGTGGCGCGCTCTACACAGGGCGAGGTTCGCTTGTCGGATTATCGCGGCCGCTGGCTGGTTTTGTTCTCGCACCCGGCGGACTTCACGCCAGTTTGCACGTCGGAGTTCGTGGCGCTTGAGCGTGCGCGCGACCAGTTCTCGGCGCTCGACTGCGATCTGCTTGGGCTGTCGGTCGACAGCCTTTATGCGCACATTGCCTGGGTGAAGGACATAGAGACGCGCTTTGGCGTGCGCATCGGCTTTCCCATCATCGAAGACATTTCCATGTCCGTCAGCCGCGCCTTCGGCATGATCCACGACGGGTCGGCCGACACGGCAGCCGTTCGGTCGGCGTTCTTCATCGACCCGCACGGCTATGTGCGCGCGATCATCCACTATCCGATGAACGTCGGACGCAGCGTGGAAGAGATGCTGCGGCTGGTGGGGGCGTTGCAGGCGACGGACACCGGAGACGTGGCGGCCCCTGAGGGGTGGCGCCCCGGCGATGCGACTGTCATGCCGCCGCCGCTCGATCAGAACGAGGCGGATGCGCGCGCCGCGATGGATGGCGGCGCCTGGTACTTCACGCAGGCTGGGGGTGCGTCATGACGCCGGACAGCCAAGACATGGAGCCCCTGTCGGAAGAAGCCACGGCGCTCTTGAAGGCGCTCGCGCATCCGGCGCGCCTGATGATCTGTTGTCAGTTGCGCGGCGGCGAGATGTCGGTCGGCGATATGGAAAGCACGCTGGGCATCCGTCAGCCGCGCCTGTCGCGCGAGCTTGGCAAGCTGCGTGACGAGGGCCTCGTGGAGGCCCGTCGCCAGTCCAAGGTGGTGTTTTATCGGCTGGCCGAGGCCGGACGTGTGGCCGCCATGGTCGAAGCGATCTGTGCGGTCATGCTCGACCGACCCGCGCAGGTGTCCGGCGACGGCGACGGCGCGTCCGCACCCCCAATCCCAAAGCCCAACCGAGCCGGAGGCTACGGCGTGTTCGCGCGCACAGGCTCATTCGACTGAACAGGAGTCTACTGATGAAACCGCAGATCAAGGCGTTCTTCGACGAACCGACGTTTACGGTCAGCTATGTGGTCACCGACCCGGCGACCAGGTCTTGCGCGATTGTCGACAGCGTTTTGGACTTTGACCCCGCGTCGGGGCGCACCTCGACCGCGTCTGCGGACGCCGTCATTGCCTACATCACCGAGAATGACCTGCGGCTTGAATTGATCTTGGAAACGCATGTCCACGCCGATCACCTGTCGGCCGCCCCGTATCTGAAGGAAAAGCTCGGCGGCCAGACCGCCATCGGCAGCCACATCACGACGGTGCAGAGCGTCTTTGGGAACATCTTCAACGCCGGCCCTGAGTTCGCCCGAGACGGCAGTCAGTTTGATTTTCTGTTGAGCGACAACGACACGTTTCGCGTCGGCGATCTGGAGGGCGTTGCGCTGCACACGCCCGGCCACACGCCGGCCTGCATGACCTATGTCATTGGCGACGCGGCCTTTGTTGGCGACACGCTCTTCATGCCCGACTACGGGACGGCGCGCGCTGATTTCCCGGGCGGCGACGCCCGCGCGCTCTATCGGTCGATCAGGCGCGTGTTGGCGCTGGCGCCGGAGACACGCCTGTTCATGTGTCACGACTACAAGGCGCCAGGGCGCGACACCTATGCGTGGGAGACCACGGTCGCCGAGGAGCGCGCCAAAAACATCCATGTCCACGACGGCGTGACCGAGGACGAATTCGTCTCCATGCGCCAGAAGCGTGACGCCACGCTCGACATGCCCCGGCTGATCCTTCCATCGGTCCAAATCAACATGCGGGCGGGAGAGTTGCCGCCTGCTGAGGACAACGGCATGCGATACATGAAGATACCAATAGACGTTCTTTAGGAGTGGACGTGCAAAATAATTAACATGGCGGACTAGAGAAATGGACATCAAATATATTGCCCCTGACTTCTCGGTGTCTGGCCAAATTACTCCGGAAGACGTTGGTGTGATTGCCGGGCAGGGTTTTCGTTCGCTCATCATCAACCGCCCTGATGGTGAAGTGGACGATCAGCCTGCCCGCGAGGCGATCGAAGCGGCCGCCGCGCGCCACGGTATTGCTGTGCGCTATGTGCCGGTGACGCCGGGCAAGTTGAGCGACGGTGATGTCCAGGCGTTCAGCGCCGCGTTTCATGGTCTGCCCGCGCCCGTGTTGGCGTTCTGCCGTACGGGAACCCGCTCCACGACCCTGTGGGCGTTGAGCCAGGCTGAACGCTTGAGCGCTGATGCGATCATCACCGCCGCGGCCTCAGCCGGCTATGATCTGGCGAGCTTGCGCGGTCGATTGCAGGCTGCGGGGGCGTCTCAGGCTGGCGGTGTCGACCGCGTAGAAGGCTACGACGTGGTCGTGATCGGCGGGGGAGCGGCGGGCATCTCAACCGCGGCCTCGATCTTGAGGCGGCGCAAGGGACTAAGCATCGCAATCGTTGAGCCGCGCATCCGGCACTACTACCAGCCTGGGTGGACTCTGGTTGGGGGTGGTGTGTTCAAGCGCGAACAGACTGTCCGCGAGATGGCCCGTTTGATCCCGAAATCCGCCTCGTGGGTGCGCGCCGCCTGCGCTGGTTTTGATCCTGAGCGCAGCCAGATCATCCTCGAGGATGGCAAGCGCGTTGGCTACAAGGCCCTTGTGGTCGCGCCGGGGCTGAAGCTTGATTGGGAGCGCATCGACGGCTTGCGCGAAACCCTTGGCAAGAACGGCGTCACGTCCAACTACGCCTACGAGATGGCGCCCTACACATGGGAGCTGGTTAAGGCGCTCAAGCCCGGTGCGCGCGCGCTTTTCACCCAGCCGCCCATGCCCATCAAGTGTGCCGGCGCCCCACAGAAAGCCATGTACTTGGCCTGTGACGCGTGGCGCCGGCGCAATATTCTGGCGGATGTTGACGTCAACTTCCATAACGCCGGCGGGGTTTTGTTCGGTGTGCCGGAGTATGTGCCGGCCCTCATGCAGTATGTGGAGCGCTATGGGGTGCATCTGCACTTCAATGAGCGCCTGATCGGCGTCGACGGTGCGGCGAAGTCCGCCACCTTCGAGGTGACGGGTGCGGATGGCGCCCTGTCGACGCGCACTGATCCTTTCGACATGCTCCACGTGTGCCCGCCCCAATCGTCGCTGGAGTTCGTGCGCGACAGCGCGCTCGCCAACGCCGACGGGTGGGTTGAGGTGGGCGGCGAAACGCTTCAGCACGTGCGCTACTCGAACGTATTTGGGGTTGGCGACGCCGCCTCATCACCCAACGCCAAAACCGCCGCCGCCGTGCGCAAGCAGGCGCCCGTCGCAGCGCACAACGTGCTGCGCGTGTTGGACGGTGCGGCGCCGAATGCGGTCTACAACGGCTATGGGTCGTGCCCGCTGACGGTGGAGCGTGGCAAGATCGTTCTGGCGGAGTTTGCCTATGGCGGCGCGCTCGACCCTTCGTTTCCCAGGTGGTTCTTAGACGGAACCAAGCCGTCGCGTCGGGCCTGGTTTCTGAAAGAGAAGCTGCTGCCGGACATTTACTTCAAGTGGATGCTGCGTGGTGACGAGACGCTTGCGCGGCCCAAGGTGCTTCCCCACCGCCCGCTTGCCCATGAGGCGCAACAAGCGGGCGACTTCCAGGGTCCTCCGACGAAGGCGGAGTAGCGGCGATGGCCACGGCGAACGGGTTGGCGCGCCTCTTTCCGATCCTGGAGTGGGGGCGAGACTATCGCGGTGAGACCTTCGTCAATGACGCGGTAGCCGCCGTGATCGTCACGATCATGCTCATCCCGCAGTCATTGGCGTATGCGCTGCTCGCGGGCCTCCCGCCTCAGGTCGGGCTCTACGCCTCCATTGCGCCGCTCTTGGTCTACGCCGTCTTTGGCACCAGCCGCACGCTGGCCGTGGGGCCGGTGGCGATTTTGTCACTGATGACGGCGGCGGCGGCTGGCAAGGTCGCGGCGGCGGGGTCGCCTGAGTATGTCCAGGCGGCGCTGGTGCTGGCGCTTCTTGCGGGCGTGATCTTGCTGATCATGGGGCTGTTGCGCCTGGGCTTTCTGGCCAATTTCCTCAGCCATCCGGTGATTTCCGGCTTCATTACCGCGTCGGGCGTGCTGATCGCCGCCTCCCAGCTTAAGCACATTTTCGGCGTTGACGCGCACGGCCATACGCTGATTGAGATCGGCGGCTCACTCGGGTCCCAACTCGGGGCGCTTAACCTGCCCACGCTGGCGATCGGCCTCTCGTCTCTGGTGTTTCTGTTTTGGGTGCGCGCTCAGCTCAAGCCGGTCTTGGTGCGCCTTGGGCTTGGTGACAAGGGAGCCGCCATCGCGGCCCGTGCCGGGCCCGTATTCGCCGTCGCGGCCAGCATACTGGTGGTCGCCGGATTTGGCCTGCATGACGCGGGCGTGCGCATTCTTGGAGAGGTGCCGCGCGACTTGCCTGGCGTTGGCCTGCCAGAGTTCCAGCGCGAGGTGTGGATGCAGCTTCTGGGCTCGGCGGCCCTGATCGCACTCATCGGCTTTGTGGAATCGGTCTCGGTCGCCCAAACCTTGGCCGCCAAGCGCCGCCAGCGCGTGGATCCAAACCAGGAGCTTATCGGCCTTGGCGCCGCCAGCGTGGCGGCGGGCGTCACCAGCGGCTATCCGGTCACCGGCGGGCTGGCGCGGTCTGCGGTCAATTTTGACGCCGGGGCGCAAACCCCGGCCGCCGGCGCGTTTACCGCGCTGGGCATTGCGCTCGCGACCCTGTTTTTAACGCCGTACCTGTACTTCCTGCCCCAGGCGGTCTTGGCCGCCACCATCATTGTGGCGGTGTTGTCGCTGGTCGATCTGCCGGTGATCGGGCGGACCTGGCGCTATTCCAAGCCCGACTTTGCCGCCATGGCCGCCACCATCACGATCACGCTGCTGGTCGGGGTTGAGCTTGGCGTGATCACCGGCGTGGGGCTGTCGCTCTTCTTACACCTCTACAACACGTCGCGCCCGCACTTTGCCCTCGTCGGACAGGTGCCGGGCACGCAGCATTTTCGCAACGTCAATCGTCATCCGGTGGTGGTCTCTGATCATGTGCTGACAGTGCGCATTGATGAGAGCCTCTACTTTGCCAATGCGCGCTTTTTGGAGGACACGATCTATGGCCTATTGAGTGCGCGGCCCGACATGGAGCACCTGGTGTTGATGTGTCCGGCGGTCAACCGGATCGACGCCAGCGGCCTGGAAAGTCTTGAGGCGATTAACGCCCGGCTGAAGGACGCCGAAGTCACGCTGCATCTGTCGGAGGTCAAGGGGCCGGTGACGGACCGATTGGCCAAAACGCACTTCTTTCACGATCTCACCGGCCAGGTGTTCCTCCACCAGTACGACGCCATGGTCGCGCTCGATCCAGAGAGTGCGCGAGCAGCCATCGCGGGAACCGCGCCCACGACCACGCCAGGCTCCACGCCGGCCCCCTCCCAACGTCTCGCAGGCGTTGACCCGATCGCTTGAGCTGCGGGGCGCGAGGTGGCGAGGATCGTCGAGTGCTCCGCTCTGCGACGTCACGCCGCGTTTAGACATGTTCCATATATCGATATACACTTACCGAAATACGCAACAATAAAGTGCAGCAACAGCCGCCGCGGGTAAGGTGCTCGCGGCCTCCCACACAAAGGTCACGCTTATGACTCTACGAATTGGCGATACCGCCCCAGACTTCACAATCGCGACGACAAAAGGCGACATCAGCTTGCACGATTGGGCTGGTGACAGCTGGGTGTTCTTCTTCAGTCACCCGGCCGATTTCACCCCGGTGTGCACAACCGAAATGGGACGCACCGCCCAGCTTGCGGGCGAGTTTGACAAGCGCAACACCAAGCCGCTCGGTCTCTCGACAGACACGGTTGAGGAGCACGTGCGCTGGATCGATGACGTCAACGACACCCAACACACGACCCTCGACTTTCCAATCGTGGCCGACGCCGATCGCACAATCGCGACCCTGTACGACATGATTCACCCCGGTGAGAGTGAGACGGCGGCGGTGCGCTCGGTGTTCATTATCGACCCCAAGAAGAAAATCCGACTGACGATGACCTATCCCATGAGCGTTGGTCGCAACTTTGATGAGATCTTGCGCGTCATCGACGCGTTGCAGCTCAGCGACACGCACGCGATCGCCACTCCGGCCGACTGGACGCCCGGCGGCGACGTCATCATTCCGCCGTCCATCACCAATGAGGAGGCGAAGTCTCAGTTCCCGCAAGGATGGGAGGAGGTCCGCCCGTACTTGCGGTTCACCAAGGTCTAGAAGGTACGTCCCACACCCCGTGTGCGCTTGGGGTGCGTGCGGGCAGATCATCGCGCGGCGTGCTGGGTGAACGCTCAGCCCGGGTTCAATGAGGTCGGTAATGGAATTCGACGCCCTGTTTCTTTCGCGTCTCCAGTTCGCGTTCGTGATTTCGTTCCACATTCTTTTCCCAGCGTTCACGATCGGCTTGGCGGCGTTCCTGGCCGTGTGCGAAGGGCTCTGGCTGCGCACTGGCCGAGACGTGTTCAAGCGCCTCTATCTTCACTGGGTGAAGATCTTTGCGCTCGCGTTCGCCATGGGCGTCGTCTCCGGCGTCGTGATGTCTTACCAATTTGGCACCAACTGGTCGGTGTTTTCCGACAAGACCGGCTCAGTCATGGGACCCTTGTTGGGCTATGAAGTGCTCACCGCCTTCTTCCTTGAGGCGACGTTCCTCGGCGTGATGCTGTTTGGCTGGAACAAGGTGGGCAAGACACTCCACTTTGTTGCGACGTGCGCGGTTGCGATCGGCACGTCGATTTCCGCATTCTGGATCTTGTCCGCCAACAGCTGGATGCAAACGCCGGCCGGGTTCGCAATCGACCCGGAGACGGGGAACTTCTTCGCGACGAATTGGTTGGAGGTGATCTTCAACCCGAGCTTCCCCTCGCGCTATGTGCACATGATGCTCGCCGCGTTCGTGACGACGGCTGCAGTGGTGCTTGCCGCCGGCGCCTGGCAGATGCTGCGTGGTCGGACCTCTGAGCCGACCCGTTGGCAGACCCGCATGGCCGCGGCGACGCTCGCGGTTCTTATGCCGCTGCAAATTTGGGCTGGCCACTGGTCAGGCGAGGTCGCGCACGAACATCAGCCGGCCAAGATCGCCGCCATGGAAGGGTGGTGCGAGACCAAGCCAGTTCAGGGCACGGTGTTGATCGCCTGGCCGGCCAATACGGAATGCGGCCTTGAGGGCGTCACTGTTCCAAACACCAGCCCCTATCTCTTCTCCAAGGCACATGGCGATCTTGAAGGTTTGGACGCATTCGCTGACCACGAAAGTCCGCCGCTTTGGATGGTGTTTTGGAGCTTCCGGATCATGGTGGGCGCCGGGCTTGGCATGCTCGCGCTCGGCGTCTGGGGCGTTTGGAAGTGGCACCGCGGGACAATTGATCGGCCGGGCTTGTTCCATTGGATCGCCGTGCCGGGCGGCGCCCTTGGCTTCGTCGCGGTCTTGGCGGGTTGGATCACCGCGGAAGTCGGCCGCCAGCCGTACACCGTCTACGGCTACCTGCGCACCGCTGACAGCGTCGCTCCGGTCTCGACCGGGCAGGTGGCGACGTCGCTTCTGGTGTTCATGGTGGTTTACGCGATCGTCTTCACGGCGGGCGTTGTCTACATGGCGCGCATCGCCACGCGCGGCTTTGGCGACGATCCAGCCGCGCCAATGTCCCACCCACGCCGCGCACCCGGCTCTCCCTTGGGCGCTGTCGATGAGCCCGCCCAGAGCCGCGACGACGTCGTCGCGGTCAACTAGGAGCCAGCGCTATGGATCTTCCGCTGATATGGGCCGGCCTGATCGCGACCGCGGTCATGCTGTACGTGCTCCTCGACGGCATGGACTTGGGCGTCGGCATGCTCACAGCGTTGGCCAAGACTGAAGATGAGCGCAACATGATGACAGCCACCATCGAGCCGGTGTGGGATGGCAACGAGACGTGGCTGGTCTTAGGGGGCGGGGGCCTGTTTGCGGCGTTCCCGCTGGCCTACGCCATCATCATGCCGGCGGTGTACCTGCCGGTCTTGATTATGTTGAGCGCGCTGATCTTCCGCGGCGTCGCGTTTGAGTTTCGCCACAAGGCCGTGCGCACGCCGACCCGCCTGTTCTGGAACGGCGCGTTCTATGGCGGTTCGCTCGTGGCGGCGTTCAGCCAAGGTCTTATCCTGGGGGCCTTCATCAAAGGGTTTGAAACCGATGGGCGAAATTTCTCCGGCGGCGCCTTTGATTGGCTGACGCCGTTCTCGCTCTTGACGGGCGTGTCGGTGACCATCGGCTACGTGCTCTTGGGCGCGTGTTGGTTGGTGTTGAAGACCGAGGGTGAGTTGCAAGCCAAAGCCAAGCGGTTCGCGTTGATTGCCCTCCTGGCCGTGTCGGTGTGTTTTGCTCTGGTGAGCGTCGCCACCTTGTCCGTCGATCCCCGAGTGACCGCGCGATGGGGCGTGTCGATGACCTCCGTCGACTTTGGCGTGCTGCTTCCTGTGAGCCCCGTGCCCATTGCTGGGCTCGTTCTGACGGGTCTGTTGGCCCGCGACCTGGTACGGATCGGGACCCCCACAGCCGGACCAGATTGGCGACCCTATCTCTACGCCGCCGGCGTGTTTCTCACTGGGTACTTGGGGCTGGCGATCAGCCTGTTTCCTTGGCTTGTGCCCTTCCAGTTCGACATTTGGCAGACCGCTGCGCGCGACAACGCGCTTGGACTGATGCTCGTTGGCGCGGCTGTCATGTTGCCGATCATCCTGGTCTACACGGCGTTCGTCTATTCGCTGTTCTGGGGCAAGGTGAAGCCGGGGGACGGCTATCATGCGTAAGGCGTGGTTTCGCCCGTCGCCGCCCCCTGACGACGACCAGCCTCCCGGTTCGTTCGCCGCGCGATTGGGATGGTTCGCCCTGTTAGCGATCGCCGGCGCCACCGCCGTTGTCGTCTCCGCCTATATCTTACGCGGCTTGTTGCTCATGGCCTGAGCCGATCGCGCACACCCCTCGCGATCCGAAAAGCGAAGGAGCGTTACCTTGAGCGCTCGCCTACCGCCATGCGCCGCCCCAGAGCGGCGGCTGCGGCTTGGTTGAGTGACGCGGCGGCGCCAATCGCCACAAGGATCAAGCTTCTCAGGGGCCAGCTCTTGGCGCTTGGGGGCGGCGGGCCCATACCTCTTTGTTTAGGCGATGGGGAGCCAAGTCCATGCACGCTGCGCCGGTGGTGTTGACCCTGAATGCGGGCAGCTCATCGCTCAAATTCGCCGTCTATCCGATTGACGCGTCTGCGCCGATTGGCGTCGGTCTTGTGGACGATGTCGGCGCACGCGCGCAGCTGACGCTCACCGTTCACGGCGCGAAGGATCTACGCCCTGTCCGCGCGCCCGACCATCCCGCCGCATTGGCGGTCGTGTTGGCTGCGTTGCAAACGGCGCTTGTCGACCATGAGATCATCGGCGTCGGCCACCGGATCGTGCATGGCGGCGTTGAGTTTTCGCAGCCCTTGGTCCTCACGCCGGGCGTGCTGGCGCGGCTAGCCGACTTGTCGCCGCTTGCCCCATTGCATCAGCCGTTCAACCTGGCTGGTGTCGACGCGGCGCAAAAGGCGTTTCCGCGCAGTCTTCAGGTCGGGTGCTTCGACACCGCATTCCATCGCCATCAGCCGTGGGAGAGCGACGCCTTTGCTTTGCCGCGCCGCTACTATGACGAGGGCGTGCGGCGCTACGGCTTCCACGGCCTGTCGTATCAGTACATTGCCCAGGAGCTGCGCCGCGAGCATCCAGACCTCGCCTCCGGTCGCGTGATCGTTGCCCATCTCGGCAATGGCGCGTCGATGTGCGCGATGCGCGATGGGACCAGCGTCGGATCAACCATGGGGTTCTCCGCCCTCGACGGCCTGCCCATGGGGACGCGCTGCGGCCAGATCGACCCCGGTGTGATCCTCTATCTCCTGGATCAGGGACTGACGCAGGCTGACCTGACCACGCTGCTCTACGCTGAAAGCGGGTTAAAAGGCCTTTCGGGCCTGAGCCACGACATGCGCGCGCTGCTCGCCAGCGACGACCCGCACGCGGCTGAGGCGATCAGCTACTACGTCTTTCGGTTGCGCCGTGAGATTGGCGCCCTGACAGCGGTGCTTGGTGGGCTCGACGCCTTGGTTTTCTGCGGCGGTATTGGCGAGAACGCGCCTGAGATCCGCGCCCGCGCGGTGGAGGGGCTGTCGTACCTGGGCCTTGAAGTTGACCCGGTTCGCAATGCGCACAACACGCGGATGATCGGCGCGGGCGGCGTTCCCATCCTGGTGATTCCAACCGACGAAGAGCGCATGATCGCCAGCGCGACCATCGCAGTGTTGCAGACGGGAGAGTGAGCGCGGGCGCGCGATCTCGACCTTCGCCGACCAAAGGGGCGCAAGAATGCTCGTAAACAAGACTTTCGATGAGATCAAAATCGGCGACAGCGCCGCCATTGACCGTACCCTGACGCGCCACGACATTCTGGCCTTCGCCGGCGCCTCGGGGGATGTAAACCCCGCCCACCTGGACCGTGAATACGCCCGCACCACGGTGTTTGAGGACGTGATCGGCCATGGCCTTTGGACCGGGGCGCTGGTTTCGGCTGTTCTTGGCACGCGCCTGCCGGGGCCTGGCGCCATCTACCTCAACCAGTCGTTCCAGTTTCTCACGCCGGTGCGGATCGGCGACACGCTGTACGTGTCGGTTACTGTCACGAGCAAGGTTGAGGACACGCGCCACGTCATTCTCGCCTGTGAGGTGACCAATCAGCACGCCCAGAAGGTGTTGACGGGGGAGGCGCGTGTGCAGGCGCCGGCAAGGCGCGTCGAGATCGAAACGCCCGCCGCGCCGATCTTGCTGCTGTCTGAGCGGGGGGATCGTCTGGTCGTCCTGATCGACCGGGCGCGCCAGAACCCGCCACTGGCCTGCGCCGTGGTCCACCCGGTCAACGATGTGTCCCTGCGCGGCGCGTTGGAAAGCCGCGGTGCGGGCCTGATCGAGCCGGTGCTTGTCGGTCCCAAGGAGAAAATCCACGCCGCCGCCGCAGAGGCCGCGCTGGACCTGTCAGGCCTTGAGATCGTAGACGCCCCCCACAGTCACGCCGCTGGCGAAATCGCCGCCGATCTTGCCAGTCAGCGACGGGTGGCGGCGATCATGAAGGGGGCCCTCCACACCGATGAGGTGTTGGAGCCGGTGCTTGACCCAAAGCGTCGATTGCGGACCGAGCGTCGCCTCAGTCACGTCTTCGTTCTGGATGCGCCGAGCTATCACAAGCTGTTGCTGATCACCGATGCGGCGGTGAACATCGCTCCGACCCTGATGCATAAGGCCGACATTCTTCAGAACGCCATCGACCTGGCTCACGCCCTTGGGGTGAGCACGCCTAAGGCGGCGATCCTGTCGGCGGTGGAGACGGTCACCAGCGCGATCGCCTCAACGGTGGATGCGGCCGCCTTGTGCAAGATGGCCGACCGCGGCCAGATCACCGGCGCACTCGTGGATGGGCCCTTAGCGTTTGACAACGCCGTCTCCGCCGAGGCGGTGCGCTTGAAGGGCCTGTCGTCGGCCGTCGCCGGGGACGCCGACATCCTCCTCGCGCCCGAGCTTGTGTCGGGCAATATGATCGCCAAGCAGCTTGACTATCTGGGTGGGGCGGTTGCGGCTGGGCTGGTGCTCGGCGCGCACGTCCCCATCATCCTCACCAGCCGCGCCGAAGGCGTTCTGCCACGCAAGGCCAGCTGCGCCCTTGCCAGCCTGTTCGCAAACCAAAGCGGCTAGCTGGTCATCGGGCCGGCGCGCCGCACGCTGGCGACGTGAAAGCCGGCGACCCCGAGTGACATGGCGGCAAGAAAGACAAGCGCCTGTACGCCGCCGATGGTGACAGCAGCTATCGCCGGGCCAGGGCAGAGGCCGACAAGGCCCCAGCCAACCCCAAATAAGACCGCGCCAATTGCCAGGCGCAGATCGATGTCGCGATTGCCGGGCGTCTGAAAGTGGGGGGCGAACACCGGGCTTGGGCGCCGCCAGACGACACGATAGCCCACAGCGGTGACCGCAAGCGCGCTCGCCATAACAAATGCGAGCGAAGGGTCCCAGTCGCCGGTGATGTCGAGGAATGCCAGCACCTTGGCCGGGTTCACCATTTGTGACACGGTCAGGCCAAGTCCGAAAATCAGGCCAGCAAGGAGGGCGGTCAAGTTCTTGGCCACATCAGCCTCCCATCACAAGGCGCACGATGGGTACGGTCGCCATGCCAGCGCCCATGAACAGGCCCACGGCGAGGAAGGAGCGCGGCGACAAGCGCGACAGTCCGCACACGCCGTGCCCGCTGGTGCAGCCCGACCCCAGGCGCGTGCCAAACCCGACCAGCAGGCCCCCCAGCACGATCATGGGCCAGTCCGCGTCCATCACAAACGCAGGGCGCGCGCCGGTGGTCGCCAGGTAGAGGAGCGGTGCAAGCACCAAGCCGAGCAAGAAGAACACGCGCCACGACCGGTCGCCCGCTTCGGCGAACATGGCCCCAGAAAATACGCCGCTGATCCCAGCAATGCGGCCATGAAACGCCATCAGCAGCACCGCAGATACGCCAATCAGCGCCCCTCCAACACTGGCCGAAACCGGTGTGAACGTCTCCATACCGCACCTCAATTTCCACGCTTTACAATTGATGATTATGTAAATCGTGCATGCCGTGGAGGCAACAGCAAGGTGGAGCTCCTGCCATCGCTGTTGAAGCCCAGGCGGGGAGGAAGGGGGCGACGCACGCCATTGGCGTGGATCGCTGAACGTGCGCCAAGTCTCAATCTGAGCCTCATAGCTCTCAGCGCGACCCATGTGAGCGCTCTGCGCCGATACGGGGTAAAAAACAGCCTTGAGCGCGACCCATGTGAGGCGCTCTGCGCCGATACGGGGTCAAACGAAGACTGGCGCGGGTGGGCGGATGTTCTTGGAGCCAAGCTATCCGGCCTCAAGTAGGCCGAAGGCCGGTAGGCCCAGAAAAAACAGCGCAGGGGAGAGCACGTATCTCGACCCAAACGCCCCGGCCTCAAATAGGCCGAAGGCCGGTAGGCCCAGAAATAATGGTGCCAGGAGAGGACTCGACTTAACCATAAAGCTCTGTGTTTATTATGGTTTTTTATTTATCCACAGATTTATTTTGAGAACCCCGATGCCAACAAATGATCTGGCTACCGTGGTTCGGGTCAGAAACAGGGACCCGAATGGCTATGTCGCCGCTGCTTCGTAGGTAGCAGAAAACACCGCATCGGCAAGCCAGCGCTTGAAGTCCGGATTGTCGCTGAACTGTTTGAAAAGCTGGGTATCGTCCTTCATCAGCCCGACAATGACACTTGCCAGTGCCTTGTCGTGCTCGATCCGCGCGTTCTGCTTGTCTGAGTTTGCGCGCGCATTTCGGTAGGCCGGATTGGCCGCGACGCGCTCGGGAATTTCCTGGGTGATAAGCCTACGGATGCGGTCACTGTCTTCCCATTCTATGCCGCCAAACATCTCGTTGAACGAGTCCACAATCCGCGACAAGCGTTCAAGCTCTGGTTCGATCTTCCGACCCGAACCATCGGTCGGCACAGGGTCGATCTCCGCATCTGTATCCGCAAGCTGGATATGCTGGGTCGCCTGCTTCTCGACGCGGTAGCTGTCCATGTCGATCGCATCAAGAATACCCTTGGACAGGTCCTCTTCCTGCGGTGCGGGCAGCTTCGGGATCAGGAAGTTGAGGAATATCGACAGCTTCTCCCACGCCGCCTGGCCGAAGGGCAGGATCGAGGCGAGAAACGCATAGGTCCGCGCGAACGTCTTCGCCCGGCCCTTGAAGGCAATCTGCTCATCCTCGCTCAGATCATCCCGGTAGCCCGCAACACAGGCATCAAGGATCGGATCGAGCCGGTCGCGCTCCGCGCCGGACAGGTAAAGCTCGACAAAGCGGTCGACATCCCCGGCTGTGTAAACGCCCGCGCCATCCAGATCGGCTTTCAGGTCATGCAGGCGGTTAGGATCGGTCTCATCGGAAAGAATGGTCGTGCGATAGAATTGCTCGAACGCGGCGCGGATGCCTTCAGCCTCATTCATGAAATCGAGCACAAAGGCGTCATGCTTCTTCGGATGCGCACGGTTCAGGCGCGACAGCGTCTGCACCGCCTTGATGCCGGACAGTGCCTTATCAACATACATCGTATGCAAGAGCGGCTGGTCGTATCCCGTCTGGAACTTGTCGGCGCAGATCAGGAAACGATACGGCTCTTCCTCGAACCGCTCGGGAATATCCTTGGTCGGGAAGCCGTTGAGGCTCGCCTCGGTGACCTTCTCGCCCCGGAACTCATGCTCGCCGGAGAAGGCCACGATTGCCTTGTGTGGGCTGCGGCGCTCAATCAGATAGGCCGAGATGGCGTGAAAATACTGGATGGCCCGCTCGATGCCGCCGGTGACCACCATGGCCCGCGCCTCGCCTCCGAGCTTGCGCGGCGCCAGAACCTGCTCATGGAAATGATCGACCATGATTTCGGCCTTCAGCCGGATCGCGTGGTCATTGCCCTCGACAAACCGGCGCAGCTTCTTGGCCGCCTTGTTGCGGTCGAACTCCGGATCAGCCTCGACCGTCTTCACCAGCCTGTAATAGCTGTTCACCGGCGTATAGTGGCGCAGCACGTCGATGATGAAGCCTTCCTCGATAGCCTGCTTCATCGTGTAATTGTGGAACGGCCTGTGGCGCACTTGGTCGCCAACGGGTTCAGGATCGCCGAAGATTTCCAACGTCTTGTTCTTCGGTGTCGCGGTGAAGGCGAAATAGCTCGCGTTCGGCAGCATCCTGCGCTGCTCCATCAGCGTGTTGATCTTGTCTTCCAGCGTCTCCTGCTCATCGGAGAAATCGACATCTGACAGCGCGGCATTGAGCGCGGCAGCCGAGCGCCCGCCCTGACTGGAATGGGCCTCGTCAATCAGGATGGCAAAGCGGCGTTCGCCGAGCAGGCTGATGTCCTGCAGGATGAAGGGAAACTTCTGCACCGTCGTGACGATGATCTTCTTGCCGCCTTCGATAAAGCCGCGCAGGTCGCCGGAGCGTTCGGCATGGCCAACCACGGCGCGCACCTGCGCATAATCGCGGATCGTGTCGCGGATCTGCTCATCCAGCACGCGCCGGTCGGTCACCACGATGATCGAGTCAAACAGCGCCCCGCCATCACGCTCCAGTCCGACAAGCTGATGGGCGAGCCAGGCGATGGAGTTGGACTTGCCCGAGCCTGCCGAGTGCTGGATCAGATAGCGCCGCCCTGCGCCGCTCGCGCCTGCATCGGCCAGCAACCGCCGCACCACATCGAGCTGGTGATAGCGCGGCCAGATTTGCGTGCGCTTGACCTTGCCGGTCTTGGGGTCCTTGCGCTCGACCAGTTGGGCATAATTCTCGATAATGTCGGTCAGGCTGTCCGGGCGCAGCACCTCTTTCCAGAGATAGTCGGTCTTGAGGCCCTGCGGGTTCGGCGGGTTGCCCGCGCCGTCATTCCAGCCCTTGTTGAAAGGCAGGAACCAAGACGCCTTGCCCGCGAGCTTCGTGCAGAACATCACCTCGGCATCATCCACGGCGAAATGCGCCATGCAGCGGCCAAACTCGAACAGTTTCTCGCGCGGGTCGCGGTCGCGGCGATATTGCTCCACCGCGTCGCTGACCGTCTGCTTGGTCAGGCTGTTTTTAAGCTCGAAAGTCGCCACCGGCAGGCCGTTGATGAACAGGCCAAGGTCGAGCGCATGGGCCGTGTCGTCCCGCGAATAGCGCAGCTGGCGCGTGACGGAAAAGCGGTTCTGGGCGTTGCGCTCCTGCGCCTTCAGATTGCCGGGACTCGCCGAGCCGTAGAACACATCGACATGGTGCGGCCCGTGCTTCACACCATTGCGCAGCACATCGACAATGCCGCGTTTGGAAATCTCGCCTTGCAGGCGGGCGAGGAATTTCTGACGCGTCGGGCTGTCGGAGGGCAGGTCCAGCGCCTCGGCAAGGGCGGGCTGGGTGGCGGTGAGAAAGGCGGTGAGCTGGGCAAGGTCCACTGTCCAGGCGCGGTCATAATCCTTGGGGTTACCCAGCCGCCAATTGTGCAGGCCGACAAACGGCTCCGGCTCCTCGCGCAGGCCGTCCGATGCGCCGGGGCGTATGCCGGTCATGTCGGCGACGATCAGCGCCTCCAGCCCGTTTTCGGATGTATCGGTCCTCATGCGCTCACCCTTAGCGCTAAGGGTGAGCGTTTGGGAGTGTGGGTGCGGGGTGGGGTAAGGCGGGTCAGGCGGTGGCCTCCGCGTCTTCGTCCATGGTCTCGTCTGCCTCCAGCATGTCGTCGGCAAGGTCGTCCGCGTCCGGGGCGAGGTCGTCCGGCGCGGTGTCAGGCAGCGTCGCGGCCAGCGCCCGCACATCCAGCTTGCCGGTTACCAGATCGGCAATCAGCCGCGTGCGGTATTCACGGATCAGAGCGATCTCGGACTGGATTTGCGCGATGGCGGTATCGAGGTCGGCGGTTTCGGAAGCGATTCGGTTTAGAATTTCGTGTTGCTCGTCGCGATCTGGCGGCAAAGCGATGTGCGTCGCTCCAATAAATGTCCAATCCGCGCGTGGCATTTTAGCTCCAAAAGTAGAGCTATTGACCAAGTCGATGAAATCCCGGGCCCTCAAGCGTTGTTCCAGAAACTCCGGACAGAATTTTTCGTCCATGCCACGCAGAACTAAGAACTCACCAACACAAACTCCCGTTCGTTTCGACAACAAGACCTTGGCTAAATATGGTCTAAGTTTGCCAAACAAAATGTCATTTGTCTGGAAGGCTTTTACCTTCGAGTCGAAGGTTGTCTCGCAGTCTTCTTTCAGAAGCCTTCCGCTCCAACTCTCAACGTGCTCCAGAGCAATGTAAATCTCATCATCTCCGCGAGCATCTCGTGTATCGACGGTATCCCGTAGCAGCGTCTTCAACCGCCGCACCTCCCAATGGGCGGGGATGTTGCCGAGCCAGTCTATGCCGGAGGGTTTGAGGGGGGCGGTCTCGTCGAGGCCGCGCGTGACGGCGCGGTGGATGATCGCCTGCCGCTGCTCATTCAGCAGCCGGATCAACCGCGCCTTCGCATGTATAAGTTTTTTTGTCGTCCGATCCACAAAGGCCATGCACTTTGCCGCTGCAATTTGTTCGGGCAATGGCGGAACGGGAAGGTCGATCAAATGAAAGTTTTTGAGGTTCAAATCCTGACCGTCGCGAATAAAATTTGATGTCGACTGAAGCGCCTGAATGAACGGATGGCATTTGAAAAGATACTGGAAAAAGGGAACGTGGATGAGAGGTCCTGCTTGAAGCACGATGTAAGACGAACGAATGCAGCCGCTTTCCCAAGCCCGCTCAATCCCGCCTTCAAAGCTGCGCATACTGATTACAAAGTCGTCGGCTTCAACATGCTTTCGCTTCTCCAAATTTTTAGTGATCTGGGTGATCTTTCGACCGATCCTTTCTTGGTACGTCTTCTGTGAAATAACCCCGTAGGCTTGGGTCGCTGAAAGTTGCTCATCGCCGTCTCGCGCCAGTTCGCCGCTCGCCCGGAACAACCATTTGCTCGAAACGAAATCCCAATGAGGTGGAAGCTCCTCTATCCAGCGAACATTCCATGCTCGCGTTGGAGCAACCGCCCGCATCCGCGCATAGGGGACAAGCGTTTCGGTCATAGGCTGTCGATCAGTTCTTTAAGGGCGACCTTGATGACGCGGTCTCGCCAGGGCGCGAAGCGTGCAAGGACCTTTTCCTTCGTCTCATTGTGGAAGAAGACAAAGCCTTCGTCGGTAAGCGGAATGAACGTGCTGGTGGTTTCGTCATCCTCGTTCTTGTCGCGGAATTCAAAGAACGGTGCGCAAATCAGGCTTCCACTGAAAGGTCGGCCAATGCCGTGGAATGTGAAGACCAGCCGGGCATGGCGTGTCCATTTCATGTTTAGTGATACCCACGAGCGATAGTCCGACGTATCGGCAAAATAGCCCAGATGGTCGCGGGCGTTCTGAATGATCTGACCCTTGAAATAGTGGTCCGTTTCAGGTCCCGAACCCAGCGTGTATACGGCGGCGTCGTTATCCAAACGAAGCAGAGCGTTCTTTATGCTCGGGGTAATTACCTCGAACCGATCCAGCGCATCTTTTTCAAGATCATGCGCCCGATCAAACACGGTCCGCAACGCCGCGTCTCGATCTTTAGCGGACTTGTCAGCCGCGTCGAACAGGCCGCCAAGAAGCTCTTCGATGCCCGTCTCTTCAGAAAGAACCTGCTCCGATATTGCCGTGGCCTTTGTGAACTGGCTCCTCTGGAGCTTGGCAAAAAGATCGACAAGAGGCTTGAGTGAGCCCGAATCTGCCGCTTCCAGCGCGTCCAGATAGGCTGGCTTGTCGTCTCGCGTCACTACCAGAGGGAAGAGCCCCGCTTTGACCAGAACGAGCGAGGCAAGCGCACGTGCGACCCGGCCATTACCGTCCTGAAAAGGATGAATCTGCGTGAATCGATGATGCAGCCATGCCGCTTCGACCTCGGCGGGGACACCGTCTTTGATGTGGGCTGCGTGCATCTCCACCAGTCGGTCCATTTCAGAGGCGACCTGTTCAGGCGGGCAATAAGCGAACGTCTTGCCGTCACGCTGGGGCCTATTTTCCGTTTGCTTCCATGCGCCCTTGATCAAGGGCACATCAACGTGTTGCCCCTGCGAATCTATGGCCTCGGTCGTGTGCTGGCTTCGCAGGAGAGCGGCGTGAAGCTCCTTGATGTAGGATACGGAAAGCGGGCGTTCCTCTTTCACAAAAGCGAAGACCCCTTCGAGCGCTTCCTTCTGGTCCTTCAAAAGCTGCAAGACGTATTCGCGAGGGCGATTTGTTGACCCGTGGCTGATGAGTTCGGCCTGAAAGCCGCGTTCGATCAGAGTCTGTGTCACGCCTCGTTCAAGCTCGTAGAGATTTTCGATGACGCCTGTTTCAATCGCCCACTCGCGGCCAAGCCGTTCGGTGAACTCGCTGAGTTGCTTCGAGCCTTTGAGGCGCTGGCGTTGGTCAGTCCAGACATTGCGAATATGCGGAAGCTCGGTTGAGGCGAGTTCTTCGACTGAGAAGGCGAAGTCCGTGATCCCTGTTTCCGGATTCCAGATGTGTTCAATGTCAGTCACGCTACGCCTCCCTCTGAATTGTTCGCGTCATCCTACAGCCCCTCAAACCAGGTCTTGATCCGTCCGGCCATCAGCTTGCGGCGCTCCAGCAGGAAGTCGTCATAGCTCATCACCGCGCCGTCCAGCAGCGCGGGCGGGATGGCGTTTTCTGTCAGGTTCTGGGCGAGCTGGTCGCGGTCTGTGATGCCGCCATAGCGGACCGGCCCGCCGGAGACCTGTGCGCGCAGGGCGGCGAAGACCTCCTCCGGCGGGGTCTTGCCGATGGCGATGTTGATCTCGCTCTGGGTGATGGCGAAATTCGCAATCTGGTTATAGCGCCCGCGCGTCAGGCCCTGCTTCTTCAGGAGATCCTTCGGGAAGAGGTGGTGCACGTCCGAGCGGTTGAGGAGCAAGTCGCGCACAGTAATGTCGCGCGAGAGAAAGCCTTTGTCGCCCAGCTTGACCTGCGCCGCGCGGAAGGCACTGAAGTAGGGGCTGTTGACGGAGGAGGTATCCATCAATTGAGGCAGCATGCCGGTCCAGAAATCGTCTCCCAATTCCGCTGTGACAGCTGTCTCAATATATTGTCTCAATCCATGAGCTTCGATCTGTCGGATATCAGAGTCGAATACTGACTCAGGTGCGGCCGAGTAGCGGACCTTCAGTGTCGACATGGCATACCAGCGCCGCACCAGCCGTTCGATCTCGGCGGGCGGCAGCTCATCGGCCCGTCCGCGCAGGTAAAGGATATAGGCGAAGTTCACCGCGTTCTGGCTGGAGATCAGCGTGTTCACCACAAGGCCCGCCGAGCGCAGGATCATGGTGATCCGGTCAAAATGGGTCTTGTTGACGAAGTCGAGCACGCCCTCCTTCATCCGCGCGAAGGATTGTTCGGCGATGGCCTCTTCGTATTGCTTGGTCTCGAAATTCCGGCCCGAGAGCAGCGCCACGAGGTCCTGCAGCTTGCCGCGCCCGAAGCGGGAAGTGAATGCCACGCGCAGCACATCCGTATAGGACGGGTCGTAAAGATCGTCATTGGCGTCTTTCAGCCATTTGATCCTGGGCCAGAAGTCGGTTTTGGCGAAGTCCGTGTCTGTCTTCTCGATCCGCCCGGCATGTTCCGGCGAGACCGCGAGATGGCAGAAATAGTCAATCGCCTTGCGAAGCTGGGAGCCGCCATATTCGGAATTGGCCGCGATCTTCGACATGGCGAAGTCAGCCTGGCTCAGCGTCACGCCGGCCGAGTTCACGCGGATGAAGATTTCCGTGACGGTCTCAATGTCGAGGTCTTCGGCAAGTTCAATCACGCCGACATGATTGTTGATGATCTTGCGCAGGCGTTCGAGGACGCGGGACACGGATTTCTTGTCGGCGTCGGGATTACGCTCGGCATAGGTATCGGTCAATTCCGTCAGGCTGGCGTCTGGGGAGAACACGTCGGCAAGATCGGGCAGCCAAGCGGCGTCTTTCTGAATGGCCGGGTTGGACACTTCGAACCGCTCTTCCATCGGGTGGAAGGCAATCCGTATCCGCAGCGTTTCATAATCGCGGGTCAGCACCTCGCGCCCCAGCAGGGCCGCCATCAGCGCGGTGATGCGTTGCTGGCCGTCAATCAGGATGCGCTTGCCTGAGGATGTCGTGCCGTCCTTCAGCCTTACACTCGGATTGCGCCAGGCGATCAGATAGCCGACCGGATAGCCCTGATAGAGGGAGTCGAGCAGGTTGCGGACCTTGGTCGCTTCCCAGACGAAGGGGCGCTGGATTTCCGGAATGGCGATCTCACCGGACTTCACCCAGGTCAGCAGGGTTTCAATCGGATGCGGTGTAACCGAGTATCGTTGCGTCGCTATGCTCAGCTCCCTCCAAGCAGAATTTTCGACATGAGGCCGTCAGCATCGCGCTCAGCGGCTTCAATATCGGCGCGGATTTCTGCGAGCGAACGCAGCGGTTGCGGCTTGTAGAAATAGCGCGTGAAGCTGATCTCATAGCCGATCTGGATCTTCGCCTCGTCGATCCAAGCATCCGGCGCGTGGGGCAGAACTTCTCGCCGAATGAACGCCTCGACCCCGCCCTCTTCGAGAAACGGGACGGTCTCGGTATCGCGCAAATCCGCGTCGGGCTCATATTCGACGATGGCTTGCTTGCCGCCGATCTCGAGCGGGAACCGCCCCCGCATCGGATCCGTCTCGACCTTTCCGGGCTTGTGGATGCGCCGGATCACCGGATGCCCTTCCGGCGATATCCGGCCCGCGTCCTTCATGGCCTTGATGTCCTTCGCCCCATAAGCGGCCTGCGGATCAATGCCCACAGCCCGTAACGGACGCTCCACCGTCACTTTGCGGTAAGCGAATTCCTCGTTCGGGAAGATGCGGGAGTGGTCTGTGTTCTCGAAGGTCAGGAAGGACGCAACCACACGGTCAATGTCATCTGGCGAGAACTCGCAGTTCTTCTTGCCGAGGTTCTTCCGAAGGGGCCGATACCATGACGTGGCATCGATCAGCTGCACCTTGCCCTTGCGATGGTCCGCCTTGCGATTGGACAGCACCCAGACATAGGTCGCGATGCCGGTATTGTAGAACATGTTCAGCGGCAGCGCGACAATCGCCTCAAGCCAGTCATTTTCAATGATCCATCGGCGGACATTGCTCTCGCCGCTGCCCGCATCGCCTGTGAACAGCGAGGACCCGTTGTGAACCTGCGCGATACGGCTTCCCAGCGGCGTATCGTGCTTCATTTTCGCGACCATATTGGCCAAGAACAGCATCTGTCCGTCGCTTGATCGGGTGACGAGGCTGAATTCGAGGTCATCAGCGTGCTCAACCACGAAGCGGGGATCGCGAATGCCCGACTTGCCGCCCATTCGCTCCTGGTCGGCCTTCCAGCTTTTCCCATAGGGCGGGTTCGAAAGCATGAAATCAAACCGCTTCGAGGGAAAAGCGTCATTCGACAAGGTTGACCATTCCGGGCCGCCAACGATGTTGTCGGCCTCTTCGCCTTCCCCTTTCAGAAGCAGATCGGCTTTGGCGATTGCGTAGGTTTCGCCATTGATTTCCTGCCCGAAAAGGTGGGTGGAAATCTCTCTTTTCTGCTCGGCGGCCAGCCTCATCAGGGCTTCTTCCGCCACTGTCAGCATGCCGCCTGTCCCGCAGGCGCCGTCGTAAAGAAGATAGGTTCCAGACGGAATCTGTTCGCTGATGGGATCGAAAATGAGGCGCGCCATGAGCTGAACGGCATCACGCGGCGTCCAGTGTTCACCGGCTTCTTCATTGTTCGCTTCGTTGAACCTGCGCACCAGTTCTTCGAAGATTGTGCCCATCGCGTGGTTGTCGAGTCCGGGCTGCTTTTGTGTTCCATTGGCGTCAAGGACTGGCGCAGGTCCGAGGTTAATCGAACTGTCCAGAAACTTCTCGATGAGCGTGCCGAGGACATCCGATTTGGACAGTTTGGGTATCTGATTCCGGAACTCGAAGTTCTCTAAAATCTCTTGGACGTTCGCAGAGAACCCGTCGAGATAGGCCTCAAAATCGGATCGCAATTT
This sequence comes from uncultured Caulobacterales bacterium, assembly GCA_964351895.1. Classification (GTDB taxonomy): domain Bacteria; phylum Pseudomonadota; class Alphaproteobacteria; order Caulobacterales; family Maricaulaceae; genus CAYGQB01. Next base: position 545 of record CAYGQB010000010.1, on the reverse strand, counting down.
CGCCTGGCTCGATCTGTTTTTCAGGTCGCGAAGTGTGAACGCGGAGGTGTTGTAAAATGCCTGACCTGCAGCCTGACGCAGCGCAGCTTCCTGATTGGTTATTCCAGCCTCGTCCAGACTGGCCTTCATGCTGAGCACCGTCGATTTTGTCGGCTCCAGTACGGCATCGAGCCGCCTCAAGACGATCATAGGGAGAATGACATCGCGGTATTTTCCCCGCACATAAAGGTCGCGAAGAACATCGTCCGCGATGCCCCAAATAAAGTTTGTGATCCAGTTGAGATCGGGCGTCGTCATGATTGGGCTGGGCCCCCTCAATTATTCGAACATTTACGATGGTTTTCAAGCCATAAGGCGTTTCTCGACCAAGCGGAACCCACAATCCAGAGTAGGCTTTCGTGCGCCTACTGGGGGAGGTTTCCGTCAGGCCCAATGGCATGAAATGCCACTTGGGCCATGCTGATTTTCCTTGCCGGTTTTGCGCCCGGTCAAGGGGCTTTGCCCGCTTCGCGGCGCGTGTTCCACGCGCCCTTGACCGGGCGCAA
>CAYGQB010000009.1:23806-35695 GCA_964351895.1 uncultured Caulobacterales bacterium | reverse complement strand
CTAAACGGCCGACGGGCCTTGCCCGGGGGAGCGTTTCCGCCGAAGGCGAAAACGCACTAGCGCAGGCGCTTGTCAGGTCGCGGTGGCGGTCTGAACCAGCGCATAGTCGGAATCGAGGGTGGGAGCGCCGCTGCACGACACCTCACCCTGTTCCACCATGTGGATCATGTGCGCCAGCACGGAGTGACAGGCGGCCGGATGCAGGCGCGTGTCGATGTCGGCGTACATGTCCGGCACCATCGCCTTGATGCGTGTGTGCCCGCGCTCCAGCATGGACCGGATCTGCGCCTCGCGCTGGCGACGATGGTCGATGTAGGCGCTGACAAACCCTTCGGGATCGTCGATCTGTGGGCCGTGGGTTGGGTAGAGCGTTTTGAATTGGCCGGCGCGCACGCGTTCCAGCGAGCGCATGTAGTCGCCCATGTCCCCGTCGGGCGGGCTGATCACGCTCGTGGACCAGGCCATGACATGATCGCCGCAGAACAGGGCGCGCTCTTGGGCCAGGGCAAAGCACATGTGGTTGGACGTGTGGCCAGGCGTGTGCAGGGCTTCAATGGTCCAGTCAGGACCAGAAAAGGTATCACCGTCAGCGATTTCGACATCGGGCTGAAAGCCCAGATCGTCACCCGCCTCCATGCGCACTTCACCGCCAACCGGCTCGCGAATTTGCACTCCGTAGCCATAAACCTGGCAGCCGTGCTTTTCGGCCATTGGCCGCGCCATCGGCGAGTGATCCAGGTGATGGTGGGTGACAAACACGTGGCTCACGCGTTCACCGTCAAGCGCCGCATCCAAGGCTGCCGCGTGCTCGTCCAGGACAGGGCCGGGATCGATCACGGCAACCTCTCCGCGCCCGATGATGAAGACGCCGGTCCCGGTGTAGGTGAAGGGGCCCGGGTTGCGTGCAACCACGCGCCGAACCAGCGGCGAGACTTGCGCGCACGCGCCATATTCGAATGTCAGATCGCGGCGAAAGGGAATGCTAGAGGCCATGACGACGGTCGCCTGAATTGTCAAAGAAGGACGTACGAAAAGCTTCTGCCAGGCGGCGGGTTGCGGCGAGCTTGTCGCGCAAGGCCAGCGCCGTGGGCGGTCCCATGTCAGTCTTGTTCACGTCCACGACATAGATCCGCCCGTCATGGCGATCGCGTGACACGTCTAGCCCGCCCCACTCTAGATGCATCGCGCGGCAGAAGGCGGCAAGACGCGCCTGTTCGTCGGCGCTCAGAACACTGTCGGCGTCCGTCATCACCACCTCGGCGTTGGCGTTGGCGAACCGCCGCTCGGTTTCGCGTCGCTTTAAAAACACGACCGGAATCCGACCGTTGACCGTGGGACAGCGTATGTCCTCAACCAGGCCATCGGGGCGTTTGGTGTCGATCAGACGCTGGTACACCTTGCCGCTTTGGGCCGGCAGAGGGCAGGTGACGACCCGCCCGTCGTGGACGCCATTGTCTTCGCCCTTTTCCACCGCCGGACCAACGTGCGTTTCAGGATCAAGCGCGAGGCCATAACCAAACACGCTTTCAAATACGGCGGCGACCCGGCTCTTGGAGACGTCTCGGCACTGAAGATTGACGCCGGCCACGCCCGCCGGCGCCTGGGGCGGCGAACTGGCGGTCCGATCGTCAAAGAAAACAAGAACGTCGCAGGCCGCGTCTGTGCGCACGATGCGGGCTCCCGATGCGGTGACAGCGGCCCATAACAAGTACCAGGGCCGGGCCCGGTCTGGCGCGAAGGCGACGCGCGGGCGGTGTGATCGGCTAAGCGCGCGCAAGCGCAGCGGCGTCAGCGCAAGAAAGTACACCAGCCAGGACAGAAACTCGGCCGTGACCGACAGAGAGTAGGGCACCACGGCGCCCGTTTTGCGCACCCGCATATGATCGCGGTTGAACTCAAAGTCCGCCATCCAGGCTGGGTTTGACATCGTGTCACTCACTGCGCGGCGGCCTCGATAGCGCCGCAGATCATTAGGGCGCGGCAGGCCCATATGCTAGCGCCAGGGTCGCAAAACCGAACATCACGAGATGTCACAGAAACGTCGACGCCGTCACCTGGCTTTACGTGTGCGCAGGGACGGTATGTCGGGCGGCGCCGGTCTTGCTGGGATGGGCGCATGTTGGCGCACCGTGTCTCAGCCGTGATTCTAGCGATCCTTGATCGGGCGGCCCCGCCGTGCGCCGCGCTTGGGCTGGCGTTCGTCATTCACGCGGGCGCGCGGGCTGCATTCGTTGAGCCAACCGCCGCACAAGAACCCGCGCGGGTCATCGTTGCGATTACGCCGGCCGGCGGGCCTCCAACAGCCCCGTGAGCTTGGGCAGGTTATAGCCGGCCGCCCGCAGCTGACTCTGTAGATCTTCAATCAAAGTCTCGCCGCCTTCCGCCTGGATCATCGCCCAGGCAATGATCGAGCGCGTGCCCGACCCGCACGCCGCCAGAACCGGACCGGTTGCGCCGGCCAGTGCAGCCCGCACCGGCCCCAATTCAGGCTCGCTTGGCGGTGCTCCGGCGATCGGCGCATCTACGTAGCTCAGGCCGAGCGCCGCCGCCGCCGCGCGCAGCGCCGCAGCTGTTGCCTGGCCCTGCATTTCGCCATCAGGGCGATTGTTGATGAACACGGTAAAGCCCTCGGCGGCGGCGCGTTCGAGCGCCTCGGGCGTTGCCCCGCCCATCACGGAAAAGTTGGGGGTGACATCATTGAAAGAAGACATGCAGCGGTCCTCACAGAGTGCGGTCGCGCCTGTTAAATCGCGCCGCCAGATGTGGGCTTTGATTGACATGTTTCACAAGCGCGTGAAACCGTTAGGCGTTTTTCCGGGACAAGACATCGCACGCTCATGATCGGTTACACGGCTCGGCGGCTGCTCGTCGCAATTCCCACCATCTTCATCATCGTGGCCGTCGCCTTTTTCATGATGCGCGCTGCGCCGGGCAATCCGTTCGATATGGAACGCCCGATGCCCGAAGAGATTCGCCAGCGGGTGCTGGAAGCGTACGACCTCGACAAGCCGCCGCATGTTCAGTTCGTCGCCTACATCGCGGACCTGGCCCGCGGCGATCTTGGTCCGTCTCTGAAGTACAAAGACAAGACCGTGGCCGACATCATTGCCGAAGGCGCGCCGGTCTCCATCGCGGTGGGCGTGTCGGCTTTGATCTTGGCCGCCCTCGTGGGCGGCGCGCTCGGCATCGCCGCGGCGCTGCGACAAAACCAGGCGGCTGATTTCTTGGTGATGGCGGTGGCCCTGGTGGGGGTGTCCGTCCCGCCCTTTGTCGTTGGCCCCATCTTGCAGCTTGTCGTCGGCATGCAGCTGGATCTGTTGCCAACCGCCGGGCTTGAACGCGGGCGCCTGACCGTAGAACGGCTGATCCTGCCGGTGGTGACCCTGTCCTTGCCGCAGATCGCGATCATCGCGCGGCTGATGCGCGCCAGCATGATTGAGGTCATCCGCTCCAACTTCGTGCGCACGGCGCGGGCAAAAGGCTTGTCGTCGTTCCGGGTCGTCTCGCGTCACGCCCTGCGCTCAGCCTTGCCGCCGCTTGTAAGCTACTTGGGGCCGGCGTCGGCGGCGCTGGTTACCGGTTCGCTGGTCATTGAGCAGGTGTTTCAACTGCCAGGGATCGGCCGCCAGTTCGTCATTGGCGCCTTGCAGCGCGACTATACCGTGGTGATGGGCGTGGTCATTCTCTACTCCAGCGTGATCATCCTGATGAACCTCGTCGCCGACCTTCTGTTGGCCGTACTCGATCCGAAGGTGCGGTTCGAATGAGCGGTCCTGTGATCATGCAATCAGAACGGGCTGCGGCCGCCCAGGCGGCGGCCGACGCCGTTGACGCGGCAGGGGCGGGGCGCTCCTTGTGGGAAGACGCGCGCCGCCGGCTACTGGCCAATCGCGCCGCGGTCACCAGCGGGATCATTCTGGTGTCGCTGGTCGCCATTGCGCTGATTGGCCTCGTCGCCTGGCCGCATGACTTTGACACCATCTACAAGGACCGCGTCGGCTTGGCGCCGACGTTCGAGAACGCCCACATCTTTGGCACCGACGCCCAGGGGCGCGATCTGTTCGCGCGCACGCTGGTCGGTTTTCTGGTGTCGCTGAGCGTGGGCGTCGTGGCGACGCTGGTCAGCCTGGTGATTGGGGTCAGCTGGGGCGCCACGGCGGGCTATGTCGGCGGACGGCTTGATCAGGTCATGATGCGCATCGTCGATGTCATCTATTCGCTGCCCTACGTGTTTCTGGTCATTCTCCTTTTGGCCGTGACACAAGAGATCACAACCGGTCGGCCGTTCTTGAAGCTGTTGATCATGTTTGCAGCCATCGGCGGGGTGGAGTGGCTCACCATGTCGCGGATTGTGCGCGGTCAAACCTTGTCCCTGCGCAGGCGCGAGTTCGTTGAAGCGGCGCTGGCGGCGGGCGCGTCCAGCGCGCACATCATCGCCCGCCATATCGTGCCAAACGTGCTCGGTCCGGTCGTCGTTTACATGACTTTGACCATCCCGGTCGTGATCTTGGCTGAAGGCTTTCTCAGCTTCATCGGCCTGGGCGTGCAGGAGCCGCTGACCTCGCTTGGCAGTCTCATCAAGGTGGGCTCGCAGGATATGGAGTATCAGCCGTGGACGCTGATTTTTCCCGCCCTGACCATGATGATCACGCTGATGTGCTTCAACTTCATCGGCGACGGCCTACGTGACGCGATAGACCCGCGCGATCGGTAGCCGGTTCAGCATCCGTACATCTTGGCGGGCGCGACAGTCGCGTACGCATCAACTTGAAAGGAAATCAGAGGGCATGATCACCACCACGCGTCATCTTCTTGCAGGGGTTGCCGCCCTTGGTTTTTTGGCCGCCTGTGGCGGTGGCGAGGCCCCTGAAGGCGAAGCCACGATCCTGACCCTGCATCGCGGCAACACCGCCGAGCCCCTGTCGCTGGATCCGCATAAGGCGAGCGGCACGTGGGAAAACAACATCGTGGGCGACATGTTCATTGGCCTGTTCACCGATGATCCGGCCGCCGAGCCGATCCCGGGGATGGCCGAAAGCTGGACGGTGAGCGAAGACGGCCTGACGTGGACGTTTAAGCTGCGCGAGGCGGTGTGGTCGGACGGAACGCCGGTGACGGCCGATGACTTTGTGTTCTCGTTTCAGCGCCTTTTGAACCCTGAGACTTTGGCGCAATACGCCTCGCTCCAGTACGCCATCAAGAACGCCGAGGAGATCAATGCCGGCGAGGCGCCGGTGGAGACGCTGGGCGTGCGCGCAATTGATGCGCGCACCCTTGAGATGAGCTTGGCCTATCCAGCGCCCTACCTTCCGGGCTTGCTGACCCACTACACCGCGTTTCCTATCCCCAAGCACGTGGTGGAGGAGTACGGCGACGCCTGGATTCAGCCCGAGCACATTCAGGTCAACGGCCCGTACAAGCTGACCGAGTGGCGCACCAACGATTTTGTCCAGGTTGAAAAGAACGACCTGTTCTTTGACGCGGCAAATGTCTGTCTGGACGAAGTGGTGTTCTATCCCACCAATGACGCCAACACCGCTGAGCGGCGGGTGCGGTCTGGCGAGCTAGATCTAAACACTGACTTTCCTGGCCAGCGCATCGATTTCTTCCGCCAAGAGATCCCGGACTATGTGCGCGTCTACACCTTCCTCACGACTGACTATCTGTCGTTCAATACGCTTGAAGAGCCGTTTGACGACGTGCGCGTGCGCCGCGCCCTGACCATGGCCGTCGACCGCGATTTCATCGTCCGCGACGTGTTGCGCGCCGGCCAGGTGTCGACCAACAAGCTGGTTCCTAAGGGAATTGCCGGCTACGCCAATTCAGAAGCTCCCGCCTGGGCCCAAGGCCCGCTTGAAGAGCGCCGGGCCGAAGCGCGCCGCCTCTTAGAAGAGGCGGGATTTGGTCCTGATAATCCGCTGCGATTTGAGTACACCCACCGCAACACGCGCGACAATCCACGCATCGCTCCGGTGCTGCAGTCTGATTGGCGCGCGATTGCCGACTGGGTGGAGGTCGACATCGCCTCCATCGAAACACAGATCCACTATGACAATCTGCGGGCCAAGAACTTTCAGGTGGCCGACGGCGCGTGGGTCGCGGATTTCAACGACGCGGCAAACTTCCTCTACCTGCTCGAAACCCGGGCCGGACCCATGAACTATTCGGGCTACTCCAACCCTGAATACGACGACTTGATCGCCCAATCGAACCTGGAGATGGACGCTGACCGTCGCGGCGTGCTGATGGCGGCGGCAGAGGAGCTGATGCTCGACGATGCGCCGGTCTCGCCCATGTGGCACAATGTGAACAAGAACCTTGTCAGCCCGCGCGTCACTGGCTGGGTCGACAATGTGACCGACATTCATCGGTCGCGGTACTTGTGCTTTGCTGACGCGGAAGCGCTAAACACGCCCACGCCCTAGGCGCGCTGCGAGCCCGTCGGCGTTCCGTCGCGGCGATTTGCGCGCCGCGACGGCGGCCCGCGCGCGTGCGCCGCGATGGTATGGACACTCGGGTGCGTTCTCGGGGGTGCGTCCGCGGGGCCGGGGGGATGAGCGATGGACTCCGATTTAGATGGCGGCGCAGGAGACGCGGTGGCTGGCGCCGTTCATGAGGCGGCCATTGCCGACAGCGCCGCGCGCGAAGGAGCCGCCGCCCAAAGCGCGTCGGGGCAATCTGAAACGTGTGCGAATTGTTCGGCCCCTCTCGACGGCGCCTATTGCACCCGTTGTGGCCAGCGCGACGACGATCTGCGCCGACCGATCTGGTCGCTGATCGGTGAACTGGTTGAAGGCTTGTTTGCGCTGGATGGTCGGGTCGCGCGCACCTTGCCGGGGCTGATGTTGCGGCCCGGTCATGTGACCCGCGCTTACATCGACGGCGCGCGTGCACGCTATGTGCAGCCGTTTCGTCTCTTCCTCTTTGCGTCCCTCATTTTCTTTTTCGTTTTCACCATCCCGACTGACCCCAGCCTGTTTCAACTCAATCAGCCCACCGCGGCGGACCTAGAGGCAACGGTGTCGCGGCTGGAGGAGACGCGCGACCGGGTCAACGACGAGCTGCAACGCGCCGGTGAGATGGAGATCGGCCCGGCCGCCCAGCGCACGCTGGACGCCAGCATCGCCGCGACGCGCCGCGAGCTTGAGGCGGCCAGACAACGTGAGGCCGAACGTGAAGCCGAACGGTTGGCGCAAGGCGGGGACGCGGCGACCGACGGCGAGGCGCTGGAGACGGCGGCGGAACGCGAGGCCAGTCGTGTGCGCTGGAAGTGCGGCATCGTCGCCGAGCTGACGCCGGAGGATCCCCCCACGCCGGCCTGCGCGGACGCCGTTGCGGCGCGGGTCTTGAGCGGGGACGGGGCGCCGCGACAACAGATCGACGCCAGCGGGCTCGCCGCCTTTCCGATCGGGATGCGCCGCCTCGTGGCCACCAATCTTGGCGTCGCCATCGATCGACCGAACGAGTATCTCGCCGCACTCAATCGCTGGGCGCCGCGCCTGGTGGCGCTGCTCTTTCCGATCTACGCGATCCTACTGGGCGTCCTGCATTTTTGGCGGCGAGATCGTCTTATTTACGATCACATCATCACGTCGCTGCATCTGCATGTGTTTCTGTTTGTGTTTTTGGTCGCGCTGCGGACGCTTGACGCGCTCATTCCCGGCCCGATTTTGGCGCTCGCGTTTTTACTTGGCAGCAACGTCTACCTCTATCGATTGCTGCGCCGGGTGTATGACGACAGCCGAATCGGTTCGCTCGCCCGCGTGGTGGTGCTGGACCTGAGTTATCTGCTTGTTCTGGTTGTGGCTGGGCTGGGTCTTGCGGCCCTTGGGGTTGTTTTCATCTAAAAGCCCGCATTTTCAGCACGATCTTGTCGTGCGATGAACCGCCACTGTGGCGCGACGGACACCCCTTGAAACCAAGTCGACGAACGACCGCTCTCAAATGAGGCGCGTCGTTGACGGTTCTGTGACCGCGTCGTTACCGTCGCCGCCAACCATGGTGCGATCCATCATGGTCGCGTCGGTCCGTGCTGGGTCTGGTCGCGATAACAACGAGGGGCGTCGGCCGCTAAAGAGCCGACGTGCTGGAGGGTATAAATGACTAAATCGATCCTTTATCGGGGCGCTGCGGCGCTCGCGCTGGGCGCCGCGTTGGCCCCGGCGTATGTCGCGCAAGCGCAGGACTACACGTCCGGCGGCGTGACCGGTCAGGTGCTGGACGCATCTGGCAATGCGCTGGTTGGCGCGACCATCTCGCTGACGTCTGTCGATCGCGGCTTTACGCGGACGGCGACTTCGGGCGCGAATGGTGCGTTCCGCTTCCCCAACCTGCCGATTGGTTCCTATGACGTCGAAGCTTCGGCGGCCGGGTTCGAATCGTTTGCCGGCCAAACGTCGGTTTCGGTTGGTTCGGCGCGTGACGTCACCTTCACTCTGGTGCCTGCGGGCGCCAGCCGCGAGACCATCGTCGTCACCGGCGTTCAGCAAGGCTCGTTTGACTTCGATCAAACCACGACGGGCCTGACCTTGGACGTGGACGAGCTGACCCTGCGCACCCCGGTCACGCGCGATCTTCAGTCGATCGCTCTGTTGACCCCGGGCGCCGGCATCGGCGACACGGCCTTCACCAGCGGCTTCCAGGCCGGCGGCCGCACGACCCAGATTTCGATCGCGGGTTCGTCGATCGGCGAGAACGTTTACTACGTCAACGGCATGAACGTGTCGGACTTCGTGAACTTCCTCGGCGCCTCGACTGTTCCGTTCGAATTCTACGACCAGCTTGAAGTCAAGGTCGGCGGCTATCCCGCTGAATTTGGCCGGTCGACGGGCGGCATCATCAACGCGGTGACCAAGTCGGGCTCCAACGAGTTCGAGTATGGCTTCAACGCCTTCTGGACGCCGGACGGTCTGCGTTCGGACGCGCCGGACACGTTCGCTCAGCTCAACAACATGGATGAGCGCGACGAGTATGACCTGAACATCTACGCTTCGGGCCCGATCATCCCGAACCGTCTGTTCTTCTATGGTCTCTACAACCCGCGTTCCAACGAGCGTACGGACACCAACGCGGCTGGCCGCGTGCGCACCACCGAAGAAACCAATCCGTTCTTCGGCCTGAAGCTGGACGGCGTCATCACTGACGACCACCTGCTTGAGTTCACGTACTGGAACAACGAGTTTGATTCCGAGCAGACCGACGTCAACGCTGCGGGCGTCAGCAAGGGCACCGGCATCTATACGTCGGGCGGCGACAACTACATCGGCAAGTACACCGGCTCGTTCACGAGCTGGCTGACCGCTTCGCTGCTGTATGGCGTCAACAAGTCTGCGATCGCTGCGACGTCCGAACGCGCCGACACCTTCACCGTGCGTGAAGCGGCCGGCCGTACGGACCTCGACTTCGATCTGACCCCGCTTCTGTTGCTGCGCGGCGGCGACTATGAGCGTGAGATGATCCGCGGCGACGTGGATGTGTATGCTGAGTTCCTCGGCAGCCACCACTTCCGCGCTGGCTTCGATCAGGAAATGCTGACCGTCAACGACGATCAGTTCTACTCGGGTCCGAGCATCACGCTGCCGACGATCGCCAGCATGCGCGGCGCCGTTGCTGACGCAACGTCTCCGACCGGCTTCTCGATCACCTCGCCGGGTGGTCTGGTGCAGGTCCAAACCCCGCTCGCCAATGGCGACGGCCGGTATCGGGTCCGCAACCGGGTTGTGTCGGGTGGTTACGACTCTGAGCAGTCCGCCTTCTACATTCAGGACTCTTGGAACCCGGTTCCCAGCCTGACGCTGAACCTTGGCGTGCGTCGTGAGTCGTTCGTGAACAAGACGCTTTCGGGCGCCGAGTACGCGGACTTCGACACCACGGCGCCGCGTTTCGGCTTCGTGTGGGATCCAGGCTCGACCGGCAAGAACAAGCTCTATGGTTCATGGGGCGAGTACTATATCCCGGTCGCCGCCAACACCTCGATCCGCCTCGGCGGCAACGAGCGTGACCTGCGTCCGAACTATCGCGTGCCTTACTCGGCTGCTCTCGACCTTGATGGGTCGGGCGCGCTCGATCCCGAAGAGGTTGTGGATCCGACCACGGGTCTGCCGTACGGCTTCATCGATCCGGCCAACTATCGTTCGAACGCCATCTTCTCTGATGGTGTGGAGAAGGACACTGTTGAGCTGGTCGACGCCAACCTCGAGCCCCAGTACATGGAGGAGTACATCCTCGGCTTCGAACGTTCGTTCGGCGACGAGTTTGCCCCCCTCAAGGACTGGACCTTGGGTGCGCGCTACCTCAACCGTCAGCTCAAGCGTGGTCTTGAGGACGCGGCGGTTGACGCCGGCGTTCTGGCCTGGTGCACGGCGAACGGCGTCTCCGATTGCGACACCGTTTACTCGGGCTTCCACGCCTACATCCTGACCAACCCGGGCAACACGATCCAGTTCTCGACCGACGACCTTGAAGGTCTGCCGGGCGCGCCGTCTGGTTTCGTGGACATCACGCTGACCCCGGACTTGCTGCCGTACCCGCCGGTTGAGCGGACCTACGAAGCGTTCGAGTTCACCTGGGAACGTCCTTGGGACGGTCTCTGGTCGGTTCAGGGTTCGTATACGAACTCTTGGCTGAAGGGTAACTACGAGGGCTCTGTGAAGTCGGACAACGGCCAGACCGACGCCGGTCTGACCACCGACTTTGACCAGCCGGGTCTCGTGGACGGTTCGCTCGGCCTGTTGCCGCAGCACCGTCGTCACCGCATGAAGTTGTGGGGCGCTTATGCGCTGGCCGACAACATCACGCTGGGTTCGAACATTCAGGTCGAATCACCGCGTGAGTTTGGTTGCCTCGGCGTGCACCCGACCGACTTCTTTGCCTCGCTCTACGGTGTGGCGTCCTGGTACTGCCAGGGTGAGCTCACGCCGCGTGCGTCGCAGATCGAAGGTGATTGGCTGACCAAGGTTGACCTGTCGGCCGCCTGGTCACCGCAAGTTGATTACGGCGACCTGCGTTTCAGCGTCGACGTGTTCAACATCTTCGACACGGCGGGCGCGATCGACCTCTACGAGCGTGGTGACACCTCGTCGGGTTCGGTTGACCCCGATTATGGCAGCCCGCTGTCATACCAGTCGCCGCGCTCTGTGCGGTTTGGCGTGTCGTTCAAGCGCTAGTCGCTTCAACGTCATTCCAGCGAGTAGTGGGAAGCCGCGCCTTCGGGCGCGGCTTCTTGCGTTTCAGGGGACGTGGAACAAGTTGGGGCGTTCGAACAGGACGCCGCACCCGCGACGCGCATGCGCGGCCTGACGCGCGCCCGGGAGGGCGGGCGTATCTTTCAGGTCATGAAGGGAAAGAAGGAAGCGGCAGTGGTCGGAGTAGCTGGATTCGAACCAGCGGCCCCCGCCTCCCGAAGACGGTGCTCTACCAGGCTGAGCTATACTCCGACGACGGGCGGTCATAGCCCTCTGCGCGGTCCAGCGCAACGGGCGATGCAGCCTGAGGTCGCGCAATGCGCCTTAGACTTGGCCATTGCTCAGTGGACAAGCAGAATTTGGATCGCGCGCAACCGCCTCCAGCCGTTGCAATGGCGCACGCTCGCGGCTATAGCGACCCCTTCGCGCGACGGCTTGCGCGACTTTGGGGCGTGGCCAAGCGGTAAGGCAGCGGGTTTTGGTCCCGCGATCCCAGGTTCGAATCCTGGCGCCCCAGCCACACTGATTTCAGCCATTGCAAAATCAGCCACACGCAATCGACGACAAGCAATCAGCCAGACGCGCCCCCTGACACTGTACCGTGCGGAGCGCTGCATCAGAGCGCCGACAGACGCGCGCCAGACTGACGCCGCGCCGCCACCACCCAGGTCAAGAAGATGTGGGTTCCCGGAAAGGGCGCTTTGAA
>CAYGQB010000009.1:0-23706 GCA_964351895.1 uncultured Caulobacterales bacterium | reverse complement strand
GAAATTTCGGGGGAAACTTCCAGGGACACTGTAGGCGCCAGAGATGGGCTCCTGCGCCGCCGTCACACAAATTTCATCGCCGCGGTCACGGCCTTAGGATCGGCGACGCCCGCGTGCTCGTGGTCGCCTAGACCTGTGTGTTGGAAGGCGCGCTACGCCAGGCAGGCGAAGAATGCCCGCGCTTCGTGTTTTCAGTGACGCCAGCGCCCGCTGCACGAGTATAACAACGCTCCTGACTGAAACGCGTGCGCTGCAACGTGCCCATCTGTGTTGATCGCCGCGAACTTTCTCTGCTAGCGTCTTTTCCGAACACGAGACGGTGGAAAAATCACCGCAAACAAAATGTCTAGGGGAGGAGACGTCGCGCGGCGCTTCGTCACAATCTTCTAGCCAACACGAATTTTCGATGAGCGCTGGTCGCCGCTGAGAGCGGGGCGGCGCACGGGGCCGGGGAACTGGGCGGTGTCGCCCAAGCGTTCGAAACAAAGAGCTTTGCGTGTGCGGCGATGAACGTCGTGCGCGTTGTGTAATGTTGTCGAGAGGCGGACTATGACCATGAAATTGCGCTTGGCGAGCGGGGGAGCCGCAATCGCGTTGGCGTTCACGTCTTTCGCGCCCGCGTTCGGGCAGCTGGACGCGGCCGTGAGTGAGGCTGAACAGGCGACGGCTGCGGCCGCTGCGTCGCAAGAGCGGATCGACAGGATCGATGAAGAGAAGGGCGACTTGTTCCGCGAGTATCGCGCCCTCCTGCAGCAGATCGACAGCCAAAAGCTGTACGTCGATCAGCAGCGCATCTTCCTGCAGAGCCAGGCCAATGAGCTGACCGATCTGGAGCGCCAGATCACCGAGGTTGAGGGCGTCTTGCGCGACCTGACGCCGATGCAGCGCGACATGGTCACGAACCTTGAATCGTTCGTGCGCCTTGACACGCCGTTCCTGCGCCAAGAGCGCACCGAGCGGGTTTCGGCGCTGCGTGACCTTCTGGACGACCACAATGTGCCGCCCGCCGAGGGCTATCGCAAAATCATTGAGGCGTACGAGATCGAGAACGAGTACGGCCGGTTCCTGCGCCACTATGAGGGCGGCTTGTGGACTGATCCGGACGCGGGCGCCGATCCTGACGCGCCGACGGTCGACTTCTTGATGATCGGTCGCGTCGCGTTCCTCTACATGACCCAAGACGAAAGCGAGATTGGCATCTGGGACAATGAGGCCAAGGCCTGGACCCAGCTTGACGGCTCGTACCGCGTCCATCTGCGCAAAGCCGTGCGGATGGCCAAAGAAGTTACCACTCCTGACGTGTTCTTCGGACCGGTTCCCGGCCCGACGAGCGCGCGCTGATCACGAGCCAGATAAGGGGACCGATGATGATCAAACGGATCGCCACTTTCGCGGCCGCCATGGCTCTTGCCAGCGCCGCCCTCCTGACGGCGCCCGCCGTCGCCCAAGACGCCCCGGCGTCGTCACTCAGCGAGCTTCTGCAGCGCATCCGCCAGGACAATCGCGACCAGAGCGCCGAAGCGCGTGCGCGTGAACAAGAGTTCCAGGCCAAGCGCAACGAACAGGCCGCCATTCTTCAGCGCGCCAAAGACGAGCTTGCCGCACTTGAAGCTGAGGGCGTGGCCCTGGCCGCGCAGTTCGACGCCAATGACGTGCGCATTAATGAGTTGAACGAGGAGCTGCTGGCCAAGCAGGGCGCATTCGGCGAACTGTTCGGCGTGGCCCGTCAGGCCGCCAGTGACCTGCGTGCGACCCTCAATGCGTCCAACATCTCCGCGCAGCTGGATGATCGCACGGGGGCGCTGACGCGCGTGGCTGAATCCAGCCGCCTGCCGACCCGCCGCGATCTGGATGAGATCTGGAAGGGCCACTTGGAAGAGATGGTAGCCCAGCGCGAAGTGGTGACCTTCACCACCCGCGTCGCCAACTTTTCCAACGATGGCACCAGCGCTGACGCGGAAGTCACCCGCATTGGCGCCTTCACCTTGTTCGCCCGCGACGGCGGCAAGGCGCGCTTTGTTGAGTTTGAAGACGGCACGGTGAAGGTGCTCAATCGCCAGCCCGCCGACCGCATTGTTGCGGCCGCAACGAAGGTGATGCGCGCTGATCCGGGCGAGCTGGTTGCTGGTCCGCTCGATCCGTCGCGCGGTGAGCTTCTGGGCCTGGTTGTTGACACGCCGACCCTGCGCGAGCGGATCGATCAGGGCGGCACCGTCGGCTACGTGATCATTCTCTTGGCCGTCATCGGCGTCGCCTTTGGCGTGTTGCGTCTGGTCTCGCTGACCGGCAAGGCCAATGCGGTGCGCGGACAAGCGCGCCGCCTAGATCGTCCGGGCAACAATGAGCTGGGACGCATCTTGAAAGTGGCTGATGAAGCCAAGGGCGATGACATTGAAACCCTTGAGCTAAAGCTTGATGACGCGATCATCCGTGAAAGCAACGGTCTGGATTTCGGGATGAACTTCCTGAAGCTGGCCGCCGCAATCGCGCCGCTCCTGGGTCTTCTGGGTACGGTGACCGGCATGATCATCACCTTCCAGCAGATCACCCTGTTTGGCACCGGCGATCCGAAGATCATGGCCGGCGGTATCTCTCAGGCGCTGATCACCACTGTGCTGGGTCTTGTAGCGGCCATTCCGCTCCTCCTGATCCACTCCTTCTGTTCGTCCGCCAGCCGCGGCGTGCAGCAGGTCTTGGAAGAGCAGGCCGCGGGCATCGTGGCGAAGCGGGCCGGCGGCGGTAGCGTCTAGGCGGCTCGAGCCACGGGAGATTCACCATGGACTGGTTGAATCCTGCGGTTGCATGGAACGGTCTCCAGGAATTCCTGGAGACCGGCGGCGACGTCCTCGTCGTCATCATGGCCGCGACATTCATCATGTGGGCGTTCATCATTGAGCGCTTCGTTTACTGGTCGTCGGCCCACGGCGTGCACGTGGCCAACGCCCGGGCCGAATGGGCCGAGCGCAGCGAGCACAAGTCTTGGGCCGCCCACGCGGTGCGCACCAAGCTCATCTCCGAGGTCCGCTTGCGGGCCGAGCAGAATGTGGAGCTGATCAAGACGCTTGTGGCGATTGCGCCGCTCTTGGGCTTGTTGGGCACGGTGACCGGAATGGTTGAAGTGTTCGACGTCATGGCCATCTCAGGGTCGTCAAACGCGCGCGCCATGTCGGCGGGCGTGTCCAAGGCGACGATCCCGACGATGGCGGGCATGGTCTCGGCCTTGTCGGGCCTGTTCGTCACGAATGTTCTTGAGCGCAACGCCAAGAAGAGCGTTCAGCAACTCGCTGACCAGCTGTTGATCAAGTAGGAGGACGGATCTGTGCGTAAACGCCTCCGCAAGGACGACAGCGCCGACGTCAATATGACGCCGATGCTGGATATCGTCTTCATCCTGCTGATCTTCTTTATCGTTACGGCGACGTTCCTTCAGGAGAAGGGCATTCAGATGCTCGCGCCGCCGAATGATGAGCAGCAGACCAATCAGCAGTCAGCGCCCTCCATTCTCGTGCGCGTGGACGAGAACAACCGGATCCAGATCACTGGCAAGGGCGGGCAAACGCTGGAAGTAGACATTGAGCGTGTGACAGCGAACATTCAGCGCCAGATTGTGGAATTGGGCGGCAAGGGCGCCGTCATCATCATTCCGCACGTGGATTCTGAACATGGCGCGGTCACAGACGTGTACGACTCAGCGATCACCGCCAAGGCTGTGGCCGTTGTGGTCCGCAAACCAGAAGACTTTTAGGTCAACGACGCGAGGAGAACTGCCATGGCTATGCGTCGTAGAGCAGGCGCTGAAGAGGAAGATGCAGAACTCAATATGACGCCCATGTTGGACGTCGTGTTCATTCTGCTTATCTTCTTCATTGTGACCGCGGTGTTCGTGAAAGAGCCCGGCATTGAGGTTGATCGACCGGAGGTCACCAGCCTTCAAGATCGAAAGCCGGTGATCATCATCGCGGTCTCGTCCGAGGACGAGGTCTGGATCAACAAGAAAGAGGTCGACATTCGCGACATTCGACCCGAGATCGAGGCCTTGCGCGCGGACAATCCAAAGGGCGAAGCCATCATTCAGGGCGACGCCACGGCCAAGTTCTCGGTCGTTTACGAAGTTATGGAAACGCTGCAGCAGGTGGGTATCCCTGCACAGTACATCTCGGTTGAAGAGGGCTAAGCTTAGCTCTTTTCTCATGGGCGGCTTGGACGTCTTAGGCGACTAACGCGAAGTCAGAGGCTTACATTATGGCGACAGCAATTCCTGGCGTTGCTCGGTTCGGTGTCGGGATTCCCGTCGCCGGCGTGGTCACCATCGGCCTGTTCATGCTGATGCGCGCCCTGATCATCCCTGAGACGATCGAGTTGGAGGAAGAACGGCGCGCGCTCAACATTGAGATCACGCGCCAGACCGAGGACTCCGAGATCATCACGCGTGATCGCCGTCCAGAGAAACCTAAGGAGGTAAAGGCGCCGCCGCCTCCGCCGCGCATCGAGGCGGCGAAGTCTGAAGCTCCGAAGGAAGGCTTGGCGTCGGTGCTCGGCCGCCTGCCGGAAATCCAGCCTGACTCGGTCGATCAGGGCGACATTAAGTTTGTGGTCGCGGACCGGGACATTCAGCCGCTCGTGCGCATTGAACCCATCTATCCCCGCCGAGCCGCTGAGCGCGGCGTGGAAGGGCGCTGCACCATGACGCTCGATGTGTTGCCGGACGGCACCACGACCAATGTTCGGGCTGACTGCACGTCCAGCCTGTTCGCATCCGCATCGACGCGGGCGGTGGAGCGCTGGAAGTATGCGCCGAAGGTTGAAGACGGCGTCGCCGTGACCCGTTTCAACGTTCAGACAGACCTTGAGTACGCACTAGCCGAGTAGGACGCGGGCGCCGGTCGGCGTCTCGCGAGAGTCGCACAAGCCGAGCCGCCGCATTGCCGCTGTAGACACGAAAAAGGGGAGTTGGATGACACGCGATCCGTCCAAGCGATCAAACGCCATTCTGGCTGCATTTGCCTTTGCCGCCTTTGCCGCCGTCGCAGCGCCCCTGGCGCCGGCCGACGCCCAGCGAAACCGCGATCGCGAAGAGGAAGAAGAATCACGCAATCGCACCTTCTCGGCGAAAATCGGCCAGCTGGTTGCTGAAGCGCAGGAAGCCCAAACCGCGGGCGACCTGACCACAGCTATGAACAAGTACAATGCCGGCTTGGCCACGCGCGGCGCGTCTCCGTACGAAATCGGCATCATCCTGATCTTGCGCGGCAACCTCTATTATGAACTCGACCAGGCCCCGCGTTCGATCGAGGACTGGGAGCGGGCGCTGCGCGAAGGGGATCTGACGCGCGACGAGCGCATGACGCTGAACTACAACATCGGCCAGATTCAGCTTTCCCTCGGCAACTACCGGGTCGCGATCCAGCGCATCGAGCAGTGGATCAACGACGGCGGCGACGCCACAGACAAGGTCCACTTGAACCTGGTGGCGGCCTATTCAGAGCTTGATGACTTTAACGGCGCGCTGCGCCATGGCCGCGCGGCCTTTGACAAGGCCAGCCCACGCGAACGCAAGCACTATGACGTGCTCAACTATCTCTTCACTGAGCTGAACATGCCGCGCGAGCGCGCTGAGCTTCTGCAAGAGATGGTCACGCTCTACCCGACAGATAAGAAGATCTGGACTTCAATCGCCGCCCTCCACGCCCAGGCTGGCCGCGAACGCAAGGCGTTTGAGATCAACAAGATTATGTATCTCAACGGGATGCTGGAGAAAGAAGACGAGATCATGCGGATCGTCGACTACTACAGCTACTACGAGGTGCCCTATCGCGGCGCCAAGGTGCTGGAGCGGGAGATGAACCGCGGCCGCGTTGCCAACAATCCCAAGAACCAAGAAAAGCTCGCCCGGCTCTATCGTCAGGCGCGCGAGTGGGATGCGGCCATCGCCCCGTTGACCAAGGCGGCTGAAGCCTCTTCAGACGGCAAGCTCTATCAGCAGCTGGGCGAGGCCTTCTATGCGGAAGGCCGCGTGCGCCAGGCGGAGACCAGCCTTCTGGAGGCGCTGCGCAAGGGGGGCATTCAGCGCCCTGGCAACGTCTGGATGGTGGTTGGCAACGCCCGCTATGAAGGCGGCAAGCGCGACGAAGCGATCAAGGCCTTCGAACAGGCGGCCAAGTATCAGTACTCGGTGCGCTCAGCGAACGGCTGGATTGAGTTTATCAACGGCGAGATCGCAGCTGAATCGGCGCGCAAGGAGTTTGAAGCCGCCGTGCGCTTTGACGAGCTGCGTGTGGCGTGCGAGCGGCGCGCGCAGACGACGCTGATCGATCAGGACCCCATCATCAACGCCGAAACCGGCGAGGAGATCGATTGCGACGCGATCCTGGAAGAGGCGCTCCTGCGCGAGACCCAGGCGGGCTAGCTGCGCGACCTCGTCGCTGAGACCATTGATGCGAGAAGGCCGGACGCACGCGTCCGGCCTTTTTTGTTCAGCACGGCGGAAGTAACTCCAAATCCGAGCGCCCGGCCAATAGCTTACACCGGTCAGCGCCGCGAGGCTGACGCCGCGGCTTCGATCCTGACTGGTGCTCAGCCCTGCTGAACGGATTGTGCGGGAGCGTGTGGAATTAGCTTGAAGACTGCGGCGAAGCGCGGGCGCGCAGTGCGCGTCCCGGCGCATCCGGTGCGCCGACGACGCTCAACGCGAAGGCGTACTCAAACGCCACCTCGCGCAGAGAATCCCAGCGCCCCGTTGCGCCCCCATGCCCGGCCTCCATGTTTGTCTTCAGCATCATCGGCGCCCCGCTGAGCGAACGATCACGCAGGCGCGCAATCCACTTGGCCGGCTCCCAGTAGGTGACGCGCGGGTCTGACAAGCCCGCTGTCGCCAGGATCGGCGGGTAGGCGAGTTCGCTGACATTCTGATAGGGGCAATAGCTCGCCATCATCTCGTAGGCGGCTGCGTCTTCCAGCGGGTTGCCCCATTCGGGCCATTCGGGCGGCGTCAGCGGCAAGCTCTCGTCGCTCATCGTGTTGACGACGTCGACAAATGGCACCGCGGCAACCACGCCGGCAAACAGTTCCGGCTCCATATTGACCGCAGCGCCGACCAGAAGCCCGCCGGCCGATCCCCCCATCGCGACGATGCGCCCGGGCGAGGTGTCGCCGCGGGCGATGAGGGCGTGAGCACAGGCCAGATAATCGGTGAAGGTGTTGCGCTTGTGCTCGCGCTTTCCGTTTTCGTACCAGGCATAGCCCTTGGCCATGCCGCCGCGCACATGCGCTACGGCGTAGGTCATGCCCCGATCGATCAGGGACAGGCGCGAGGTGCGAAAGTCTGAAGGGATGGTGATGCCGTAGCTGCCATAGCCATAGAGGAGAAGCGGCGCGTCGGGAGAGCGCGGCGCATCGGCGCGGCGCACCAAGGTGATGGGCACCTCCTCGCCGTCAGGGGCTGGGGCGAGTATGCGCTCGACCACATAGTCACTTGGCGTATGACCCGACGGAACTTCGCGCGTCTTTAAGACGGTGCGCTCGCGCGTCTGCATGTCATAGTCGATGACTTGATCGGGGGTGGCGGGCGAGGCGTAGGCCATGCGCATGACGTCAGTGTCGAACTCATAGCTCGCCCCGATGCCAATAGAGTAGGCCGCCTCGTTCAGGGCGATGGCGTGCTCTTGCCCGTCAGAGAAGCGATGCAGGACAAGCCGCGGCAGGCCGTTTTCGCGCTCCAGGCGCACGTGGTGGCGCGCAAACAGCTCTTGTCCGAGCACCAGCACGCCATCACGCGCCGCGAGCCAATCGCGCCAATTCTCCCGTCCGGGCGCATCCAGCGGCGCGGTCATGATCTTGAAGTCTTTGGCCCCGTCTGCGTTGGTCAGGATGTAGAGCCGCTCGCCGTGATCTGCGACGTCATACTCTAGATCTCGTTCGCGCGGATGGACCAGACGCGGCGGCGTTTCGGGCGCGTCGGCGGGGATGAGATAGACTTCGCTGGTGGTGTGATCGTGGCTGTCGACCACGATGAAGCGGTCTGTGGCCGTCACGCCGACCGACACAAAGAAGCCGGGATCGGGTTCGTCGTAGACAATAGGCGCGTCCTCGGCCGGTGCGCCCAGAACGTGGCGGCGCACGCGGCAGGGACGGTTGTTCTCGTCGCGCTCCAGCCAAAGAATGGTGCGCGAGTCATTGGCCCACACAAAGGCGCCGCCCGTGTCTGGAATGACATCGGGCAGGTCTTGGCCGGTTTCGAGATTGCGAATGCGCAGCTCAAAGCGCTCTGAGCCGGCGCGATCGACACAGTAGCCGAACAGCTTGTGGTCGGGGCTGTGCCCGGCGGCGCCAATGTCAAAGTAGGTCGCGTCTCCGGCTTCTTCATCGCCGTCAAAGAGGATTTGCTCGCCGTCTTTTTGCATGCTCCCGTCAGGCGCCGTCGGGGCGCGGGCGATGATCGGATACTGGCCGCCGGTTCTGAAGCGGCTGTAGTAGTAGAACGGTCCATCGCGCGCCGGCGTGGAGCTGTCATCTTCCTTGATGCGCCCGCGCATCTCATTGAACAGCTCGTCTTGCAGCGCTCGGGTGTCCTCTGTCAGGGCTTCGACATAGGCGTTCTCAGCGGCAAGATGTTCGCGGATTGAGGCCGACAAGACGCTGGGGTCGCGCATCACCTCACGCCAGGCCTCGTCGCGCATCCAGGCATACTCGTCTACGCGCGTGCGGCCATGAATGGTGGTGGAGACCGGGTGCTTGGCCGGCTGCGGGGCGGGAATGGCGCTTGTCTTTGTCATAGACGCTCACTGCTGTTCATTAGGAGGCTTCGCCCGCAGCGCGTGCGGCAGGCGAGGCACAGAGGAGGAGCCGGCGAGACGCTGGCGCCGCGAGGAGTGGTGATTTGCGCGTGTTGCACCTGCCCCAAAGAGGCGCCAGAGGAAACGGGTCCGCGATGGATGCGGCTTAATCGGTCTCGGGGGTGAAATCGAGCACCATGCCGTTGATGCAGTACCGCAAGCCTGTCGGTTCAGGACCGTCGGGAAACACGTGCCCCATGTGAGCGCCGCAGGTGGCGCAGTGCACCTCGGTGCGGGTCATGCCGTGGCTGACGTCAGTTTCGGTCTCAACGCGCTCGGCGGCGATGGGCTGCACGAACGACGGCCATCCAGAGCCACTGTCGTACTTGTCGTCGCCGGACCAGAGAGGGGTGGCGCACACGACGCAGGCGTAAACGCCGGGCCGCTTCTCATCCCACCAGGGACCGGTGAAGGCGCGCTCTGTGCCCTGGTTGAACGCCACGGCAAGCTGCTCTGGTGAGAGGCGAGTTTTTGCCTCGCGCAGATAATCTTCGCGGGTTTTCACGGTCATGTGAGGGGTCCTCCTTATCCGTCTGACGCGGGCGCAGCCGCGCTCTCGAGGGCCATGTTCAGGGCGGTGTCCATGTTAGCCTCTACGTCGGCCCCACGGTCGGCCGACACGTCGGCTTTCGGGGCGCCGAGCCGACGGTGGAAGCCTGGCTAGGCCGACATGGTGTCTTGAGCGGGCGATCTCAACGCACCCACACGTGTAAAGAACATCAGCCACAGCGCAAGGCCGCATAGGCTCATGAAGGGAACGGTTGCTGCAGCCGCGACGCCGAACGCGTCGACAAGAGCGCCGCCGGCCAGCGCCCCAAGCGGCGCGCCGCCGACAAACCCGAATTGATAGATCGACAAGACCCGGGCCAACGATGCGTGAGGGGCCTGATCTTGAACGATGGACCGGCTGAGCGCGATGCCCAATCCGGCGCTGCCCCCCCACAGAAACACCAGCACAAAGAAGGCGACCAGCGGCGGGGTCGCCAGGAAGCCGATGAAGGCCAGTCCGCCGAAGCCGTAAGCCGCCGCCAACAGCCGGCCCGGACGGTTGATGTGGCCATGGGCTGCGAGCGCGCCGTTGGCCGCCGCCGCTCCGATCCAGAACGTGGTCAGACAGGCGCCCAGAAGCGCCAGTCCCCCGCCATAGGTGTCCACGACAATCAGCGGCAACAGCACAAAGAACCCACACCCGACCACAAGAACGCCCAGGAGCAGAGACGCGGTCGTCATGGCCCTGAGAATGGGGTCGCGCCAGCTGGTGCGCAGACCGTCGAGGAAGGCGGCGCGCACCCCGGCGGCTTGACTGTCTGGAGTGGGCGCCAGGGGCGGCAGGGCGTAGGCGGCAACCGCGCCAATCGCCAGGGCGGCTGATTGCATCACCAAGACGCCGGCCGCGGGAGTTCCCATGGCTGTCAGAGCCAATCCGGCCGCCGCGGCCATGCCGCTCACCTGCGCGAGAAAATGCACCAGGCTGGTGATCACCACGGCGCGCTGCACGTTCACGCCGCCGTGCGCGGTCGCGACTGCATTGAGAGCCGCGTCGCGCGCCGGCATCATGAAGGCGCCAACCGTTCCCACCGCCAGGCCGTAACAGATCAAGGTGGCGGCGCTGAGCTGTCCGTTCACTGCGATGACAGCGACAACGAGCGGTGGGACGACCGCCACGAGATGCAGGCCAATGAGAAGCCGGCGCCGGTCCACCCGCTCCGCCAGAACCCCGGCCATCAACAAGAGCGCAAGCGATGGCAGGGTGAGGCTTGATTGCGCGGCCCCGAACGCGGCCGGGCTCAGCTGCAGCATCGTCAGGGCGATGTAAGGGAAGACGACCGTCTGCGCGCCGAAGGCAAAGAACCAGCTTGCTTGGGTTCCCAGATAAGCCGGCAAGGGGCGCACCTTGAGCCGGGCGGGCGACGTCGGGTCTGGCGATCGAGGCATGGGCGCCCGCCCTCTGGTGTGGTGCGGTGGGCGCGGGCCCGGGTAGACCCGTTCACGCCCCCGCGCGAACTCGTGACGCATCGTCAATGGACGCTTCGGGGCTCGTGCGCAACGTTGAGGCAACACTGATTGTCATGCGCGGCCTGTCGTTCGACCGTCTGCCCCGCGCGAGGAGAAAACACAATGTCACGACTTGCAACCGCTCTGGCCTACGCCCTGGCCATCGCTCTCATCGGATTGGGGATCACGAAGTTTTCTGGCGCCCACATCTTTCAGTACATCGCAGCCAAGTCCGGGATCGATCTGTTCTACCCAGTTGTGAACGCCCTGGTCGGCGCGGCCGAGATCGTCACCGGCGGATTGTTGGTTTGGCGCACCACGCGACCGCTCGGCGCGCTTTCGGCGCTCGGCGTTGTCGGCGGCGCGATTGGGTTTCACCTGTCGCCATGGCTTGGCGTGGTCACCCCGGTTGGCTTCGCGCCCGACGCGGCTGCGCCTTGGGGCTTGGAGGATTTCAGCGCTGAAACCAGCCCGGTCCTCTTCATAATCGCGCTAGCGCTTTTCGGGCTGGCGGCCGCCAGCGTCTATTTTGAGCGGGAACGCGTGGCGCGCCTGGCGCAGGCGCGGTCGCTGCGCGCTCTGTCGACCTAGTCTGGCCACCTAGTCTGGCTCCAACGGGCAGATCATGAGCGGCCGCGCGACAAGACCGTGCGGCCGCTCACGCTTGGTTAACGCGAACGCGCTTCACTGAGGGCCACATCTGTCTGGAGCCGCCCCCGTGGATGCTTACGCCGAAGTCGCTGATGCGCTCGATACCCCGCCCAAGTCGCGCGCGCGCTTGACGCTGGCACGCCGACTTGCGGACATCGTCTGCTTGCCGGCCAGCCGCATTCCGCCCGCTGAGCGATATCTTGCCGGTGATCTCCTGATCGAACTTCTGCGCGAGAGCGATCTGGAGCTGCGCACTCGGTGCGCACGCCGGATCGCCGCGCTCTCAGAAGCGCCCACTATGATCGTGCGATTTCTGGCGCGCGACGTGATCTCGGTGGCCACGCCCATCTTAGAAGACTCCGAAGCCTTGCGAGACAGTGACCTTGTCTATGTGGCGCGCGCGGGAACCGTGGAGCACCGGCTCTTGATCGCCGGTCGACGCGTCGTCAGCGAGCTGGTCGCAGACGCGGTGGCCGAGGCGGCGGAGCTCGAGGTGTTCTTAGCCCTTCTGCGCAACCGTGAGGCGGTGTTGTCGCAAGCCGTGATTGACCGCATGGTCGCCGACAGCCGGGACGATTCACGCCTGTGCGCGCCGCTGTCCAAGCGCCCTGAGCTGCGGCCCGGGCATGGCTTGGCAATGTTCTGGTGGGCCAACGAGGACACGCGGCGTCATCTCCTCAATCGTTTCGGCGCTGAACGCACCACGCTGCAAGAGGCGGTTTCGGACGTGTTCGGCATGGCGGCCGAGGAATCTTGGTCCGATCCGTTGGCGCGCCGGGCGCTTCAGTTCATTGAGCGCCGCCAGCGCAACCGCGCCGCCATTGAGAAGAGCCCGTTTGACGGGCTGGAAGACGCCATCGAGCACGCCGCGCGGGAGATGTCGCGCAACACCGTTGAGGAGATTGCCTACCTCGCGGGCGTCAAGCCGGCGACAGGCGCGAAGCTTCTGTCTGACCCGGGCGCTGAGCCAATCCCGATTCTGTGTAAGGCGACGGGATTGAAGCGGCGGTCGCTCGATCTGTTGTGGACGGCGCTGCGCCGCCCCATGGAGACCGATGGGGAACTGGACCCGACCTATGCGCGCTGCATAGAAGTCTTCGAGGCAACGTCCACAGAGAAGGCGCAAACCATTCTGCGCTATTGGAATTGGGCCTTAACATCCGCCATGTCGCCAACTCTGGCGGCCCGCCTGGAAGACGGTGATGACACAGGCCACGCGCGTCAGGACCTGTCGGTTCCTGAATTGACGTCGCGTCTGGTCTTTGGTCGCCGCCCATAAGACAACCAGTTCATGAACCGGTTGTGCTAGCCACGCCTCGCCAAGCCGTTTAGAACCGCCGATCTATCGATTGGTTCGGGGAGGCACGAAGGGTGGGCAAAGGCGTCTATGCAGGCGTGCTTGGCGCGTCATTGGCCGTGTATTGGCTGGTGCTCTCGGGCATTTACGATAAGGGCCTGCTCCTGATTTTCGGGGCCTTGAGCGTGTTTGCCGTGGTGGCGCTGGCTGAACGCATGCGCATCATGGACGCCGAATCGATCCCGATTTTACGCCTGTTCCCGGTCTTGAGTTACTGGGTGTGGCTGGGGGGAGAGATCACCAAGGCCAACATCGTCGTCGCGCGCACAGTGCTGCGGGCCGACCTGGATGTGACGCCCCGCCTCATCCGCGTGCCGGCCCCGCAGCGCAATGATTTCTCGCGCACCATCTTTGCCAACTCCATTACCCTCACGCCGGGCACTGTGACCGTCGACATCGGCGACGACGAGTTTATCGTCCATGCGCTGACCGACGAGCTTGCCGATATCGGAGCGTTTGAGGACATGAGCGCGCGCGTTATCCGCGCAGCTGAGGGGCGGTAATGCTTTACGCAGTGGCAGGCGCTCTGATTGCGATCGGCATGGCCTTAATGCTGACCCGGCTGTTCATCGGGCCCACGCTCTATGACCGGGTTTTGGCGGTCAATTCGTTCGGCACCAAGACAGTGGTTTTCCTGTGCTTGTTTGCCTTTTTGATCGATCGGCCAGACGCGGTGGACATCGCCATCCTCTACGCCCTGATCAACTTCGTCGCCACCATCGCGATTCTGAAGTTCTTCCGTTATCGGTCGTTCGACTTGGCCCTGTCGCGCATGGGATCAAGAGATCGACCCGATCCCAGCGATGAGGAGCTGGCGTGATGGATTGGCTCGCGGTTGCAGAATTCGTGCAGCACGCCGTCGCCGGCGTTCTGGTTCTGGTGGGATCCGTTTTCGTCATCATCGGCGCCGTTGGCGTTTTGCGCCTGCCGGATTTTTACACTCGGTTGCACGCAGCCGGGGTCACCGACACCTTGGGCGCTGAACTGATCTTGATCGGACTGATTGTCGAGGCGGGGTTCAGCCTTCTGGGCGCCAAGCTTCTGATTGTTGGGCTGTTTCTCTTCCTCACCAGTCCGACGGCCACGCACGCGGCCGCCAACGCCGCCTATCGCGCCGGGCTGGAGCCCTTGCTGTCGCGCTACCGGCCTGCGCACGCCAGCGCGCCGACGGCTGAAGAGGCCGAGGCGCGCGCGCAAGAGTTGAAGGATCACGCATGAGCGCTGTGACCGTGGAACCTGCCGCAGCCGCGCCGGGCGTGATCATGCGCGCCGCCGATACGGCGTTTGTGACGCCGATTGACGCCGTGGCCCTCCTGACCATCGCGATTTTAGCGCTTCTGACCGTCACGGGCGTGGCGATCATCTCCTCGCGCCGCCTGTTCGCGGTCGTGATGTTGTCGGGCGCCTACTCTCTCTTGTCGGCCACCTTTTTCGTCGTCACCGACGCGGTCGACGTCGCCTTCACTGAAGCGGCGGTTGGAGCCGGGATCTCGACCGCCCTCATGCTTGGGGCGATGTTGTTGACGGCGCGTGAAGCGCGACCCTCGTCAGTGGGGCGCCACTGGACCGCGCTCTTGGTGTGCGTGGCCGTTGGCGTCACGCTCCTTTACGCCACTGGCGACATGCCCGCGTTTGGCGATCCCGAATCTCCGGTGAACGCCTACCTGGGGCGGGCCTACCTGGTGCGCACGCCGCTCGAAGTGGATGTTCCCAACGTGGTGACGGCCGTTCTGGCGAGCTACCGGGGCTTTGACACCTTGGGCGAAACGGTCGTTGTGTTCACTGCGGGCTTGGGCGTCATGCTGCTGTTGGGCTTGCGCAATCCCTTGGAGCGCGGGCGCGACGCCATGCGCGATCAGCGCCGCGCCCGCCGCAATGACGATCAGGCGGTGTCAGGCGATGGCGACAGCGCCCCACGCAACGAGACAGGGGGCTAGCCGATGAGCACTGACCGCCACCTTGTGTTGCGCGTGGTCGCAAAGACGCTGATCCCGGCGATCGCCCTGTTTGCGTTCTACGTGCATTTCCACGGTGATTACGGCCCAGGCGGCGGCTTCCAGGCCGGCGTGATTTTGGCGTCGAGCGTCATCCTTTACGCCCTCATCTTTGGCGTCGACGCAGCCCGTCAGGCGATCCCCACGTGGCTGGTGCGCGCCGGCTGCGCCCTTGGGGTCCTGATTTACGCCGGGACGGGTGTCCTGACGTGGATCCTAGGCGGGGCCTACCTTGACTATGACGTCTTGTCTGAAGACGTCGCCCATCACGCTGGACAGCATTACGGCATCATTCTGATTGAGCTGGGCGTTTTGACCACGGTGGCGTCTGTCATGGTGGCGGTGTTCTACGCCTTTGCTGGGCGCGCCCCCGATATTCCTGACGAGGAGTGGTAGCGTGACGGACTATATCGTCTCGCACTTCTATTACTGGGTCGTCGTCGTCTTGATGATGATCGGGCTCTACGCCGTGTTTGCGACAGGCAACATGGTCAAGCGGCTCGTGGGCCTGGGTGTTTTTCAAACATCGGTGTTCTTGTTCTACGTCTCGCTTGGAAAGGTGGCCGGCGGTGTCCCGCCGATCCTGCCGATGAAGAAGAAGAAGCCTGAAGGCGAGGCCTATCCCGAGGCTGGGTCGGGCTCTGTTGAGAGCGCAAGTCCGGACGGGGCTGGGAGCGCGGCAAGCGGCTTGTCCCCCGCAGAGACGGCCGGCGAGGTGACTGCAGGCGCAACGGCTGCGCACGCGGGCGTGCAAAAAGGCCATGCAGTTGTGCTGGAAAGCGCGTCGCAAGCTGAATTTGCCGCCGACGCCGTTTCGGTCGCCTACTCCAATCCCTTACCCCACGTCCTGATCCTCACCGCGATTGTCGTCGGCGTCGCCACCCTGGCGGTCGGTCTGTCGATCGTGGTGCGGGTGCGAGAGGCGTATGGCACCATCGAAGACGACGAGATCAATCGCATGGAGTACGACACTGAGATCGAAGGAGCTGACGCGTGACCGCGCTCGCTCTGCTCGATTTGGCGCCTGATTTCGTGCGCGCCCACAGCGCTCCGCTGGTGGTGGTCACGCCGATGCTGGCATCTGCACTGGCCGCGCTTACCCCGAGCGCGCGCGCGGCGTGGAGCGTGGCGCTGGGCGCTTCGGTCATGTCGCTCGCATTCGCCAGCGTGTTGATGGCGCAGGTGTGGACCGACGGCGTGATCAGCTACCCCATGGGGGGGTGGGCTCCGCCGCTGGGGATCGAGTATCGCGTCGATCCGCTCAATGCGATGTTTGTCCTTCTGGTGGCTGCATTTGCGGTCATCTGTCTGGTCTATGCGCCCAAGTCCGTAGACGCAGAGATCGAGCCGCGAAAGCGCGCCCTGTTCTACAGCGTGTTTCTGGTCTGTGTGACCGGCCTCTTAGGCGTGGCGATCACAGGCGACGCGTTTAACATCTTCGTCTTTCTAGAGATTTCTTCGCTGTCGACTTACGTGCTGGTGGCCATGGGCGCGCAGCGCGATCGGCGGGCGCTGACGGCCGCCTACAACTACCTCATCCTGGGCACCATCGGCGCGACCTTCTTCGTCATTGGCATCGGGTTTCTCTACGCCGCCACCGGCACCTTGAACCTGGTGGACCTGTCAGAGCGGCTCGGGCCCCTGTCCGACACAACGACGGTGCGCGCCGGCTTTGCATTTGTGATCATCGGGCTGGGCCTGAAGATCGCGATGTTCCCGCTCCACACCTGGTTGCCGAGCGCGTACACGTTTGCCCCTTCGTTCGTGACGGCGTTCTTGGCGGCGACAGCCACCAAGGTCGCGTTCTACGCCCTGGTGCGGTTCCTCTACTCCGTCTTTGATCCCTCGTTCAGCTTTCAAGGCCAGGCGCTCTTATTCTTGCTGGCTCCACTGGCAGTGGTCGGCATGATCGCGGGCTCGTTCCAGGCCGTTTTCCAAAACGATATCAGGCGACTGTTTGCGCTCTCGTCAGTTGCGCAGGTGGGCTACATGCTTTTGGGCGTCAGCTTTGGAACCGCGGCGGGCCTGACCGCAGGTCTGTTGCACCTGGGCAATCACGCATTCCTCAAGGCGGCCTTGTTCATGGCCATCGGGGCGGCGGCGCTGCGCCTTGGTGCAACGCGGGTCCAGGACTTTGCGGGGCTCGGCCGGGTGATGCCGTTCACCATGGCCGCGTTCACTGTCGCCGGGCTCAGCCTGATTGGCGTGCCGCTGACGGCGGGGTTCGTCTCCAAGTGGTATTTGCTGGAAGCCGCCTTTGATCGCGGATGGTGGTGGGCGGCGGCGGCGATTGCGGTCTCGTCGGTGCTCGCGCTTGTCTATGTTGGACGCATTTTGGAGACGGCCTACTTGCGCCCGCCGCCGACCCGGGACGGTGCGCCGCTGGGTCAGCTGGCCGCGCCCCTATCCATGCTCTTGCCACTGTGGGTCCTCAGCGCCTTGACGATTTGGTTTGGGGTGGACGCTGAACTGCCGACGTCCTTGACCTGCCGCGCCGCTGAGTTTCTGACCGGCGATCTGGCGGCGATTTGCGCTGATGTGGGGGGCGCGCCATGAGCGGGGGCGACGCAGGCGTCATCGTCTGGCTGATGATCATCCCGCTGATCGGGGCGATCGCAATCACCCTGTTGGCGCGCCAGCCCAACTTGCGCGAACTGGCAACGTTGGTGACCGGCGTGGTGCTGTTCGCGCACGTCTTGGGCATTGCCGCAGACGTGGCTGGCGGCGCCCGTCCGGCCCTGACGCTGCTGGAAGTTGCGCCCGGCTTGGCGATCACCTTCCGAGTCGAACCGCTGGGCGCGCTCTTCGCGCTCGTTGCAAGCGGTCTCTGGATCGTCAATTCGCTCTATTCGATCGGCTACATGCGCGGCAATCAAGAGCGCGACCAAACCCGGTTCTACGCCTTGTTTGCGGTGGCGATTGCGTCGGCGATGGGCATTGCCACGGCCGGCGACCTGTTCACGCTGTTTGTCTTCTACGAAATCTTGACGCTCTCGACCTATCCGCTGGTTGCTCACAAGGGCGACGAGAAGGCGCGTCGTGGTTCGCGCATCTACTTGGCAATCTTGCTGAGCACCTCCATCGGCCTCCTGTTGCCCGCCATCATCGCCACCTACGCCGTGGCCGGGACAGTGTCCTTCACGCCGGGCGGACTTTATCCCGCTGACGCGTCACCGATGGTGATGGGCGTGCTTTTGGTGATGTTCGCCTTCGGCATCGGCAAGGCGGCGCTCATGCCGATCCACTCCTGGCTGCCCAACGCCATGGTTGCGCCCACACCCGTTTCAGCGCTGCTGCACGCCGTGGCGGTTGTGAAGGCGGGCGTGTTCACCATGCTCAAGGTCTCAATCTACGTCTTTGGGCCGGAAACCATGCAGGGCCTCCCAGCGGCTGATTGGCTGGCGGGGCTTGCGGCCGTGTCTTTGGTGTTGGCGTCGGTGATTGCCATCACCAAGGACAACTTAAAGGCGCGGCTTGCGTTTTCTACGGTCAGTCAGCTGGCTTATGTGACGCTTGGAGCCATGCTCGCCACGCCGGCGGCTCTCCTCGGGGCGGCTTTGCAGATCTTGATGCACGCCTTTGGCAAGATCACGCTCTTCATGTGCGCGGGCGCCATCTACACCGGGTCCAAGAAGACAGAGATCTCTCAGATGCGCGGGCTGGCCCGGGCCATGCCTTGGACCTTTGCGGCCTTTTTCATTGGGGCGCTCTCGGTCATCGGCTTGCCGCCGCTCGCCGGGGCCTGGCCCAAGCTGCACCTCATGATCGGCTCCAGCGAAGCTGGGCGGCCCTGGCTTGCGGGCGCTCTTGCGCTCTCGTCGGTGCTCAACGTCGCCTATCTCTTGCCGCTCGTGGCGCGCGGGTTCTTTTCCAAGGCGCCGGAAGAGGCCGACCCGCCCAAGGGCGCGCCGTTCCTGGCGGTGGCGCCGCCGGTGATCACAGCAATCGGCTGCGTGGTCTTGTTCTTCCTCGCCGGCGCCGTGGGCGATTTCCTGGCCCCCGTTTTTGAACCGGGAGACGCACGATGAGCGGTGAAACGCCCGCAGCGGACAAGAACAAGGGCGTGCATCCGTTTGCGCGCCACTTCTTGTTCCTCGACAGCCCGCGCTTTCGCAGCGCGATGTTCTGGGTTTTGGGGGTTCTCACACTCGGGCTCGGGCTCGTGGACCTGGCCATTCACCGCCACACCTATTTCGCGATCGAGAAAACCCCCGCCTTCTACGCGCTCTTTGGGTTTGCCGCCTTCACCTTTGTGGTGCTGGTCGGCGGCTATGTGCTGCGCGGCCTCTTGAGCCGCCCCGAGACCTACTACGACCAGGACGAATCCGATGTTTGACATCGCCACCGATCCGACCGCGCCGGCTCTGGGCCACTTGTCGCCTGCATGGCCGATTTTGGCGGCCGGCGTGTTGTGCGCCGTGGCGCCGTCTCACGCCGTCCGCAAGGCGCTGATGATCGCCGCTCCTCTGGTGGCGTTCGCGCTGTGGGCCAACGCTGAATTGGGTATTTATGGGCAGGTCACACTGGCCGGGTTCACGCTGGAGACCTTTCGATTTGACCCGTTGTCGCGAATCTTCGGTCTGATTTTCATCATCGCGACGCTGATCAATGGCGTCTTTGCCTTCCATGAACGCGCCCAGCTCAGCGATTCCTCGGCGTTGCTTTACGCGGGCTCGGGGCTTGGCGCCGTATTCGCCGGCGACCTCATCACCCTGTTTGTCTTCTGGGAGCTGATGGCGGTGTCGTCGGTCTTCCTGATTTGGGCCCGCGGCACAGAATCGGCGGTCAGTGCGGGCATGCGCTACTTGGCCATCCAGGTGGCGTCCGGCGTGCTTCTCTTGGCTGGCGCCGTGGTCGTCTACACCGAAACCGGCTCGCTCGCGTTTGAGCGCTTCGACCCTGAAACGCTCGGCGGCTTCCTGATCCTCCTGGCGTTCGGCATCAAGGCGGCGTTTCCGTTCCTGCACAACTGGCTGCAGGACTCCTATCCACGCGCGACAGCCACCGGCGCCGTGGTCCTCTCGGCCTTTACGACCAAGCTCGCGATCTACGCCTTGGCGCGCTCATTCGCAGGCTACGAGCCTCTGATTTACATTGGCGCGATCATGACGGTGTTTCCCGTCTTCTTTGCCGTCATCGAAAACGACTTGCGCCGCGTCCTAGCCTACAGCCTCAACAACCAGCTTGGCTTCATGGTGTGCGGAGTAGGGATCGGATCGCAGCTGGCGCTCAACGGCGCCGCCGCGCACGCCTTTTGCCACATCCTCTATAAGGCGCTCTTGTTCATGAGCATGGGCGCGGTGCTGCACCGGGTGGGGACGTGTAAGGCCTCAGATCTGGGCGGTCTGTTTAAGTCGATGCCGTTCACGGCGATCTTCTGCATCATTGGCGCGGCGTCGATTTCTGCGTTCCCGCTGTTCTCCGGCTTTGTCTCCAAGTCTCTGATCTTGTCGGCGGCCGCAAAGGAGGAGCTTTGGCTGGTTTGGATCATGCTGCTGTTCGCCTCGGCCGGCGTTCTTGAGCACTCGGGCATCAAGATTCCGTTCTTTGCCTTCTTTGCTCATGACAGCGGACGGCGTCCGAAAGAGGCGCCGTTCAACATGCTGCTGGCCATGGGCGTGGCCGCGTTCATGTGTGTTTACATTGGTGTGAACCCGGGCTGGCTCTACGCCATGCTGCCCTATGAGATGAGCTACGAGCCCTACACGCTTGGGCATATCATCACGCAGATGCAGCTTCTCATGGCGGCCATGTTTGCGTTCGCCGCCCTCATGCGATTTGGCTTCTATCCCCACGAGCAGCGGGCGGTGATTCTGGATTTCGACTGGGTGTATCGCCGGCTTGGCTTTGATCTCATTCGGTGGGGCGACGCCATCTGCGCTCGCTTGGCGTTCCACGGTCGCGCAGCGCTCGGGGCGCTGGGTCGAGAGATCGACAAGCGATTGCACGCCGTGTTTTCACCGGCTGGCGCACTGACGCGCGTCTTGCCTGACGGGTTCCTTGCGCTTTGGACTGCGCTCATTTTGGGCGTGGCGCTTGTGGTTGCGTTTGTCGCCCCCGCGTAACGCGCGCAACACGCCGGCGCGCCTGAGGGGGCGCCGATCACGCGCGACCGGACTTGCCCATCGGTTCTGACCCACCGGCCCACCGGATCGGGGCGCGGCCGATGAGACCGCGTCATTGCCCGCGCCACTCCAGCCTCTCACGGACGTGGCTTGGACGCCGAGTGAAGCGGGGCCGCGCCGGATCGGCGCATGTGTTCCTGTTTTTCTTGATGGGGACAGCGCACCGTTTTATAGAACGGTGCAACTTAGACGAAGACTGGACCACTCGACATGCAAGACCGCCTCGAACTTTTGGAAATGACCACAGACATTGTGGTGGCTTATGTTTCCAAGAACACCATTCCAGCGACCGAAGTTGGTCCGCTCATCATGCGCGTGCACTCTTCGTTGGGCGATCTTGAGAAGAATGGGTCAGTTGGGTCTGAACCGCGTCCGGAGCCAGCGGTTCCGATCAAGAAATCTATCACGCCCGACTACCTGATATGTTTGGAAGACGGACGCCAGTTTAAGTCTCTCAAGCGGCATCTGCGCACCAAGTATGGCATGTCGCCCGATGAATACCGCGCCAAGTGGGGGCTCAAGCCCGACTATCCCATGGTCGCGCCGAGTTATCGGGCGCGCCGTTCAGAGCTGGCCCGTGAGATGGGCTTGGGACGACGCGGCGATCAGTCCGAGAGCTAGGACGCTCGTCTATCGATTGATCGCCCCGCGCGACACGATCTTCGATTTTCTGACTCTGTGGAACATCGGTCCTTCAATGGATTGCGTGGTGCGCGGCGCGCCGTTCCGCTCTGCGCTGCGCCTGTGCTCGCCTCGCGCGAATGTGTTGCGCAGCAAGCAGCAATCCTCGGTTCTATGAGCCACTATCCGCGTTTGGCGTCGCCAATGGACGCCGGACATGCGGTCACCGGTCTCGCCAGCATGGCAAGACGCCAACCAAGGCGTAAACAAATTATGGGGGGAATATAGGAAAGTTATCCATGTCGTGGTTTATTTTCGTATGCTCTCAACCTCAGATAGAGACCAGAGCACACGGGAGAACACGTGCATGGGACGACGCGACCATCCCCGAGCCCGCGATTTGGCGCATGCGCGCCTCGCGCAACATGCCGCCGCCTTCGCTTTCGATCAGCCGGTTGAAGAGATAGCCGCCGCAACACGACGGTCAAAGTCGGCCGCCCTTGCCCGGCAAATCGCCATGTATCTGACCCATGTGGCGTTTGGCGTGCCGATTTCTCGGGTGGCCGTGGCGTTTGATCGTGATCGCACGACGGTGACGCATGCGTGTCAGCTGGTCGAAGACCGTCGTGATGATCCCAGCTTCGACGCAGCGCTAGAGGCGCTCGAAGCGTTTCTACGTGCCGCGCCGGACCGGGCAGACTGCCCAAGCTTAACACCACAGCGCTCGGCGAGCGCGGCGTGAGCGCCCGAGTTCAACGCGCCCTGCGCCGGCTTGCGGGGGCGGGTGCGGTGCTGGCCCCCATCGAGCAGCCGGGAACAACACCCTGTGCGTACGGCGTCTTTGCGCGTGGCGATCGGCGCACCCGGGCGCTCTCAGTTCTAAACGCTGAGGAGCTGCGAAGCTTAATCGGTGAGGGCGCCGTTGCGCCGGATGGACCACAGCGCTGGCGCCTGACGCGGGAGGGTCATGCGCGGCTGGCTCGCAACGCGGCAGGCGCCCAGACCGACGCCTTTCGCAGCCAGCATCAAGAACGCGGCGTCCGGCTGATGCGTGACGAGGATGGAATCGAGCGCCAGCTGGAGGTCAATCACGCAGAAGCGCCCCTGACCTGGCTGGCGCGTCGACAAGATGCGCAGGGGCGTCGACACATTTCGGCGCGCGAGTTCGAAGCCGGCCAACGCCTCTACGCGGCGTATCGCCGATCGACATTGCCGGCCCGCACGACCTCTGACTGGACATCGCCGCCGCGCGGGCGTGTTGCGCGCGGGCCAGGCCGCTCTCCGCTTGAAGGGCCAGAACGAGCGCTGGCGGCGCGCGAAAGCGTTGGCGCGGCGCTGCAGGCGCTTGGCCCTGGTTTGCGGGACATCGTGTACGCGGTGGTGTTGGAGGAGCGGCCGCTGGACGTGGTTGAAACGCGCGCAGGTTGGCCGCGCCGGTCTGGCAAGGTCGTGCTGAAGCTCGCGCTCAGCCGCCTTGCCGATCACTATGGTCTAGGACCAGACCGCGCCGAGTAGCGCCGCTCAGACGTGCGTGCGGGCGGCGGCGCGAATGCGCTCGACCATTGAGGCCAGGCCATTGGCGCGCTGGGCTGTCAGATGACCGTCCAATCCAATGCGGGCGAAGAACGCATGTGCGTCGATGGCGATCATTTCCGATGCGGAGCGATACGAGTACATGCGCGTGAGTAGCGCCACGAGCCCCTGAACGATCTGGGCGTCGGACGCGCCCCGCACGATCAGTCGATCAGAGCCTGGCGCGGCGCATTCAACGCGCAGCCAAACTGAACTGGCGCAGCCAGACACCTTGTTTGCGGGCGTGTGGTCTTTTGGCTCCAGGGCGTCGAGGTGACGGCCGAGATCGATCACGTGGCCATAGCGTTCACGCCAGTCGTCGAGAAACTCAAACTCCTCGGCGATGTCGTCGAGGTTTTCGGGGTGGCCGCTTGCGGGGCTGGAGGAGGCGGGAGAAGACATGACGTGGATGTAGGCCAGGCGGCGTGAATACGAAAGACCACCAGCGCCATTCAGCAGAAGTGGGAACCGGTTCCGCGCCCGGAATGGCGCGAAGAGGGTGCGCCATTCAGCAGAAGTGGGAACCGGTTCTGCGCCCGGAATGGCGCGAAGAGGATGCG
>CAYGQB010000008.1:7378-36588 GCA_964351895.1 uncultured Caulobacterales bacterium | reverse complement strand
TCCCCGTCTCCCGCTTCGGGATCCAGCGCGCCTGATCAGCCAGGCGGCGATTGCCGGCGCGCTGGGGCGCGCGACTTCAGGCGATCAATGTGGGCGCGCACGGTGCGCGCCTCGCGGCCCAGCCGCATCAGATCGTCGCCGGTGATCACCTCGCCGGTTTCCAGCACCAGGCGCGCGTCTCCTGCGCCCTCAGCCAGAAGGTAATTCTCCAGCTCTGGCTGGTCCTTAATGTACTGCTCAGACTTTCCTTTGGTCACCTTAAAGAGCGGCGGTTCGGCGATGTAGAGATAGCCGCCCTCAATGATTTCGGGCATCTGGCGATAGAAGAAGGTCAGCAAGAGAGTGCGAATGTGCGCCCCGTCCACGTCGGCGTCCGTCATGATGACGATCTTGTGGTAGCGCAGCTTGGCAATGTCGAAGTCTTCGCGGCCGATGCCAGCGCCCAGAGCCATGATCAGCGTGCCGACCTGGTCCGATGACAGCATCTTGTCAAAGCGCGCCCGCTCGACGTTCAAGATTTTACCCCGCAAGGGCAAAATCGCCTGATTGGCGCGGTTGCGGCCCTGCTTGGCGGTGCCGCCGGCGGAATCACCCTCGACCAGGAAGATCTCAGCCTTGGCCGGATCGCGTTCCTGGCAATCGGCCAATTTGCCCGGCAAGCTGGCGATGTCGAGCGCCGACTTGCGCCGCGTCAGCTCGCGCGCCTTGCGCGCCGCCTCGCGGGCTGCGGCCGCCTCCACCACCTTGCCCAACACCACCTTGGCGGCGGCCGGGTTTTCCTCAAACCAGTTCGACAGCGTCTCCGACATGATGTTCTCAACGATCGGACGCACCTCGGAGGACACCAGCTTGTCTTTGGTTTGGCTAGAGAATTTGGGGTCCGGCACCTTCACCGAGAGAACGCACGTCAGACCCTCGCGCGCATCGTCGCCGGTCAGTGTCACCTTCTCTTTCTTGGCGATGCCGGTGCTTTCAGCATAGCGCGTCACCACCCGGGTCAGGGCGGCCCGAAAGCCAGCCAAGTGGGTGCCGCCGTCGCGCTGAGGGATGTTGTTGGTGAAGCACAGAACGTTCTCGTGGTAGCTCTCGTTCCATTGCAGGGCGCACTCCACCGACAGGCCGTCGCGCTCGCCGCGCACGCTGATAGGTTCTGGCGCGAGCGCCGTCTTGGCCCGGTCTAGATGCTGCACGAACGCGGCCACGCCGCCCTCATAGGCCATGGCGATCTCATAGGGCTCGGGCCCGCGATCATCGCGGAAGACAATCGTCACGCCTGAGTTGAGGAACGCCAACTCGCGCAGGCGATGTTCCAGCGTGGCGCGATTGAACTCCACCATGGTGAAGGTCTCGGTTGACGGCAGAAAGCGCACCATCGTGCCCGTGCGCGGCTTGCCGGCGTCGGTCACGGGCGCATCACCGATGACCGCCAGGTCTTTGCCACCCTCAGCGTCGCCGTGGATGAAGCGCATGGCGTATTCTTTGCCGTCACGCCACACCGTCAGGTCAAGCCAAGACGATAGGGCGTTGACCACCGACACGCCCACGCCGTGCAGGCCGCCCGAGACCTTGTAGGAATTAGAGTCAAACTTCCCGCCCGCGTGGAGCTGGGTCATGATGACCTGAGCGGCCGAAATGCCCTCTTCATGCATCTCAACGGGCACGCCGCGGCCATTGTCGCGAATACTCGCCGAGCCGTCCGCGTGGAGCGCCACTTCAACGGTGTCGCAGTGGCCGGCCAGGGCTTCGTCGATGGCGTTGTCCACGACTTCATAGACCATGTGGTGCAGGCCCGAGCCGTCATCGGTGTCGCCGATGTACATGCCCGGGCGCTTGCGCACCGCCTCTAGGCCCTTCAGAACCTTGATCGATTCAGCGCCGTATTCTTCGCCTGCCGGCGCCGCGTCCAGATCAGCCATGTCGTCTCCTGAGCAGCCCGGGCGGAAGCGCCAGGGTGCGTGTCGTGTCCGTGCCGGGCTTGCGCCCCCTTGCGGGCGCGTTCCCCACTGTGGCCGTGGGGTCGCCCTCGCGTGGCCGCACGCGGCGCAAGGGCGATCGAGACGCGCCGCGTCCCCTCGTCAAGGCGACGCGTGCGCGGCGTCCTGGCCTCGACGGCGCGCCGCCCCCGGCCTTGTGCGCGCCCGATTCGCCAGAAGCTGAGAGTTTATCAGGGATTGCTCCGTGGTCGCGGTGTTTTTCTCACCTGGAGGGCAAAGAATTGGCCTTGGCCCACCGGTCCGCCGCTGACCTGCGGCCTCCCGGCAATCGCGCACCCAAGGTGTGAGCAAAATCAAAGACATGCACACCTGCCGCCACGGCCACAGTGTAAGCCCGTCCTTCCGATGCGGGGACAAGTTTTCGCGCGCCTGGTCCTGTGTGGCGCGCGATGCGCGGCGAAGGACACTTTAAGCGCATCTCATGCGCGCTCTGGCGCAACCTATGCGCGCTTTAGAACACGCCATGCGCGGGTTTTGCGCGCGGGTTTTGCGGGATGCCGGGGCGCGTGTCCCCACCCGGTCGCCGGCCCCTACTCTGATCTCACAGATCCCGCATCAACATGAAGGATTTGGGCGGTTTCAAAGGCTGAAAACAGGGCTGCGTCTGTGCCCGTCAGCCAGGTTTGGGCTCCCAGCGCAGACAGCTCCTGTGCAAGAGCGGCGCGGCGATCGGCGTCCAGGTGCGCCACCGCCTCATCGAGAAGGAGGATAGGCCGGGCGCGAGCGCGCATGACTTCCAGGGCGCGGGCGTGGGCCAGGGCCAGGCCGACCAGAAGCGCCTTTTGCTCGCCCGTTGAGCACTGTCCGGCCGGCATCGCCTTGGCGCGGTGGACGGCAACCAGGTCTGACCGGTGGGGGCCGGTCAGGGCGCGGCCAGCCCGGGCGTCACGCCCCCGCGTGGCGGCCAACTCGGCTTGAAAGGCGTCCGCCAGCGCGACTGGGAGGTCAGGGTCTGGGTCGGTATCTGCAGAGGCCCTGACCACGGCGGCCGCCTGGGCTTCCAGCCAGCCGTCGACGTGCAGGTCCGCCTTGGGAAACGCACCGTCAGGGCGTGCGTCAATGGCCGCCTGAAGCGCGGCGCAGGTGGCCTGGCGGGCGCGCGCCATCGCCGCGCCGCGGATCGCCATCTCCGCTTCCAGGCCGTCCAGCCAGTGCCCGTCCGGGCGCCCCTGCTCCAGGAGCTTGGAGCGTTCGCGCAGGGCCCGTTCGTAGCGCGCCGCATGCGCGCCGTGCTCAGGGTGCAGCGCCAGCACCAGGCGGTCAAAGAAGCGCATGCGCTCGCCGCGCGGCCCCGCAAACACACGGTCCTGGGCCGGGGTCAGCCAGGCGATGCGCACCAGGCTTGAGAGGTCGGACTGGGTGCGCGACTGACCGTCAATGCGCACCAGACGGCGGGACGGGTGAGCGGGATCCTGCCCCACGCCCACGCGAACGGTGTCGTCGCCCTGGCCGATGTCGACCGAAACCGCCCAGGCGGTGGGCGCACTTGAGAGGGACCCGCGCTCTTGGGCCCCAAGCTCTTGGGCCCCAAGCTCTTGGCTTAACGCCTCTGTGGTGGCGCGGCGCAGGCCGCGCCCCGGCGCCAGACAAGACAAGGCCTCAATGAGATTGGTCTTGCCGGCGCCATTCGGCCCGACCAGCACGACGGCCCCGGCGTCGATTGTCACCGAGGCGCTCGCATAGTTGCGAAACGCCGTGACCCGCAAGGCGGTGACCTGAGGGGCCGTGACCTGAGGTGCAGCGTCTCGGGAGGGAGAAAACGGCGGCTCAGTCATGGCGGGCGCCCTCGTGCGGGCGCCGCTACACGCGCAGCGGCATCAACACGTACTTGGCGTGCGCGTCGGCCGTGTCCAGCACCAGGGCTGGCGAAGCTGCGTCCGCCAGGCGCACCTCAGTTGTCGCCCCTTCCACCTGGGCGACAATGTCCAGCAAGAACTTGGCGTTAAAGCCGATCTCCAGCGGGTCAGCCTGGAAATCGACCGACAGTTCCTCCGTCGCCTGACCGGCGTCCGGATTGTTGACAGTCAGCGTCAGCGTGTCAGCGCCCAGCGTCAGCTTCACCGCCCGGCTGCGTTCGGCAGAGATAGTGGCCACCCGGTCGACGGCCTTTTGAAAGTCGCCATTGTCGACGATCAGCTTCTTGTCATTGCCCTTCGGGATCACCCGCGCATAGTCCGGGTAGGCCCCGTCAATCAGCTTTGACGTCAGAGTGGCTGAGCCAAATTCGATCTTGATCTTGGCTTCTGACACGCCAATGCGCACCAGGTCGTCGGCGTCATCTAGGAGCCGACGCACCTCCTGAACGGTCTTGCGCGGAATGATGACGCCCGGCATGGAGGCGGCCCCATCCGGCAAAGGATTGTCAGCCAGCGCCAGGCGGGCCCCGTCGGTCGCCACGGCCCGCAGCATGGGCGCGTCTGAGCCGGCGGTTTGCGCGTCCACCACGTGCATGTGAATGCCGTTGAGATAGAAGCGGGTTTCTTCGGTCGAAATGGCGAACCGCGTCTTGTCGATCAGGCGCGCCAGCTCGGCCTTCCCAAGCTCGAAGTTGGCGGCAAAGCCGTCCGCGCTCACGACCGGGAAATCACTGGCCGGCAGGCACGGCAAGGCAAAGCGAGACCGCCCCGCCGACAAGGTCAGGCGCGCCCCGTCTGGGCTGGTTTCCAACACCGCCTGCGAGCCCTCAGGCAGCTTGCGCACAATCTCGTAGAGCGTCAGCGCCGGAGCCGTGGTCGCGCCGGGGGCGGCCACTTCAGCGGAGATGCTCTCTTCCATCTTCATGTCCAAATCAGTGGCCGCGAAATGAGCGTGCTCGCCCTCGGCCGAGATCAGAACATTCGACAGAATGGGGATGGTGTTGCGCCGCTCAACCACGCTTTGCACGTGGCCAAGCGCCTTGATCAGGGCGGCGCGTTCAATCGTGATTTTCATGCGTCTCGACAACCTCGTTCGATTGCGGTGCGCGGGCCCGGAACGGCGCGCGGTCACGAGATGCAAGCCGCCGAACGACGACTCGCGAAGGGGGCGAGACGATAGACGAAAACGGGCCGTTGCAAGAGGTAAATTGCAACGGCCCGTCTGACATTCCGATCTAGCGTGGCTGGACGGCGATCTAGTCGCCCGCCCCGCTGCGCCGATCGTTCAAGATCGCCCGCAAGCTTTCCACATCCGCACGGACGGCCGGATCCTCGCGCATCAGCTCCTTGATCCGCCCCACGCCGTGCAAGACCGTGGTGTGATCCATGTCGCCAAACCGGCGCCCGATGTCGGGGTAGGAGCGCGTGGTGCACTCTCGGGCAAAGAACATCGCCTGTTGACGCGGCCGCACGATGTCGCGCGCACGGCTCTTGGACAAGAGCTCTTCCAAGGTCAGGCCATGGAACGAGGCCACCACCTTTTGGATCTGCTCGACGGTGACGCGCCGGTTCATCCGAGCGACTGTCTCGGCCAGGGCCTCGCGGGCGCTGTCTCGGCTGAGCGCTTCGCCCATCATCACGGTGCGGGCCATGACGGTGTTCAGGCCGCCCTGCAAATCGCGCGGCGTCGTGGCAATGGCGCTGGCGATGAAATCCAACACGTCTGGCGGAATCACGAGGCCCTTCTTGACGAACTTATCGTTGCTCGCCATGCGCTCAAGAATGCCACGCCGCAGATCGAGATCAGGCCGCGCGAGCGGGCAATCGACCGCGCCACTGAGCCGCGCCACCAATGCAGAATCGAGTTGCGTCAGCGTTTCACGCGCCCCGGCGCCCGAAAACAGAACCCGCCCGCCCGAACTGAGGACATCAGTCACGATTGCGGCCAGTTCCTCATGCGACGCCTTGGCGTTTTTCCCCACCAGGTGAATGTCGTCGACAATGAACGCCTTGGCCGAGCGCGCACGCTCACGAAACGCAAAGGTCGTACGCTCCTGCAACGCCTTGACGTACTCGTGCACAAAGCGCGGTCCAGTGAAGTAAACCGCAGAATTGGGCGCGGCCGCATTCATTCGCTCGGCGACGCCGCGCAACAGATGGGTTTTGCCGAGGCCATAATCGCCGTGCACGTACGCCACGGGAAGAGCAGAGGACGGATCGGCAAACTCGCACATCATCGTGTGTGCGAAACGATTGGCGTCCCCAACGACAAAGGTTTCAAGCTGGTGCTCAACCGGATCGTTTGAGGCGTCGCGGCGAGCCGCGGGACGGGCCGCTTCGGCTGGCTGGGCGTCGCCGGTCAGATAGAACTGGCGCTTGCCGGGATCGCATTCGGCCCACAGCTGCTTGAGGACGCGCGGTCCGGTGACAGACTCCAGCCGTGCGCGATGCATTTGGCTGGGCGCCGCGACACGCACGCGACGGGCGTTGGACTCGCACAGGCGAAGCCCCTCGCCCCAGGCGGCGAACTCGTCACGCCCAAGTCGCTCGGCCAGGCGACTGCGGAACACGTCAAACGCCGCCTCAGCGGCGGCGTCTACATCGCGCGACGCAGCCGGTTCTTCACCGGCGCGCAGCGACGACATCGGCGCCGCAGTTGGGAGTGGGCGCGATGCGGCCCGAGAAGTAGCGCGGTCTGACCGCGGCGATGCGTTCGCATCTGGAAATAAAGACTCATGCATTGGGTTTGCCCCCTTTGTGATCAAAGGATGTTTATTTGCGATTTACATCGCGCTTACTGTTTTTGGGTACGCGCCTCAGAACGACGATAAGCATCGACGCGCACGCTAGTCCGCAGCGCACACAGGAGGCATAACTTGAGACTGCGAGAGGTTTAGGTCACGCGGGACATCAGGCCCATAGCGCCCAAGACACGACCGCACCGATCCCCGTCACCTGTTACGGCTGACGACACAAAATCATCGGCGAGCCAACGAATTTGTATCCCAATCGGCGAAACGCCTTGTGCGCTTACGGACATAAAGTCCCCCCTTCTGAGCATCGCCTTTCATGGTTTTGGTCCGCTCCTGAAGAGTGGAGAACCATCCGACGACCAACAGATCATGCCGAGAAAATTCGCGCAGAAAAAGGCTTGAAATTAAGAATTTCTTTAGGGAGGCGAGTTGGCGAAAGGTCTGTCATACAAGCAAAACGCAAGAAAGGGCGGCCGCCATGAGCGACCACCCGCAGTGCGCGTGACAAATGTCAAAGTTGTCGGCTGTAGAGCGTCAATAACACGACGCGCCGCTGTCCGCTGTCGGCTTGCGCGCCCTACGCGGAGGCGCTGATCGCCTTCACGCGCTTGTTTAGGCGCGACACTTTCCGCGAAGCCGTATTCTGATGGACGATGCCGTAGCGCACGCCGCGCATCAGCTCTTTTTCTGACACGGCGACCGCCGCCTTGGCCGCAGCCTGATCGCCGGCCGCGATGGCCTCTTCCGCCTTGCGAATGAATGAGCGCATCCGAGACCGGCGCGCCTGGTTGACTTGGGTGCGGCGCGCGATGACGCGAACGGCTTTCTTTGCGGACGAGGTATTGGCCATGGGTGTGTTCGGTCAGTCTCTTCAGAGCGCAATGCGCGCGTTGTAGGATCGCTGAACGTCAGCCAGCGCCGTCAAATCAGAGGCGGGCATATAGCCCCCGAGCTTTCAGCCGTCAACAGCTTGTCATGAACGAGCGCATGCGCCTAGCGGTGCTTGAAATGCGGCGCGCGTTTCTCGGTGAAGGCGGCCATGCCCTCTTTCTGATCTTCGGTCGTGAACATGGCTTGGAACAGGCGGCGTTCAAAGCGCACGCCCTGGGCCAGATGGGTCTCGTAAGCGGTATTGATGGCCTCTTTCGTCATCATGGCGATGGGGCGAGACATGGAGCCGATCTTGCGCGCCGCCTCCATGGCGACTTCCATCAAGTCGTCGGCAGGCGCGATGCGCGCCACCAGGCCGCACCGCTCGGCTTCAGCGGCGTCCATCATCCGGCCGGTCAAGCACAGGTCCATGGCCTTGGCCTTGCCGGCAAAGCGCGGCAGGCGCTGGGTGCCGCCCGCCCCGGGCATCACGCCAAGCGTGATTTCGGGTTGGCCGAACTTGGCCGTGTCAGAGGCGATGATGAAATCGCACATCATGGCAATCTCGCAGCCGCCGCCCAGAGCATAGCCAGACACGGCGGCGATGATCGGCTTGCGAAAGCGCGCCACGGACTCCCAGGTCTTCTCAAACGGGTCGGACTTGTAGAACTCAATGAACGAGCCGTCCTGCAGCTCCTTGATGTCCGCGCCCGCTGCGAAAGCCTTGGACGAGCCGGTCAGCACCACGCAGCCAATCGCATCATCGGCTTCGTAGGCGGCAAGCGCCTGCGTCACCTCTTGCGTCAACGCCATATTTAAGGCGTTCAGCGCCTTAGGGCGATTGAGCGTGATGACGCCGACCGCTCCGTCCGTCGCGACAGTGATGTTTTCGTAGGCCATTTCGGCTCCTTAAGGCCGCCCGGGCGCAGCGGCGCTCAGCGGTTCGATATGAAATGTAACGCGCGCGAACGCACCAGACGCGGCGTCTTGGGGTGCAGCGGTCACCGATACGGTCAGCCGCTCACCCGCGCGATGAAACGCCAAGCCCTCGCCCACCAGGGCGCGCCATCCCAGCGCGGGCAGTGCGCGGGCGTAAAACACGGCAACGTCGGCCGCG
Organism: uncultured Caulobacterales bacterium; assembly: GCA_964351895.1. GTDB lineage: Bacteria > Pseudomonadota > Alphaproteobacteria > Caulobacterales > Maricaulaceae > CAYGQB01. The sequence continues at coordinate 27,998 of CAYGQB010000008.1, read as the reverse complement.
TCAACGCGCCCGGCTGCTTCGACTTGCACGATCCGACCTTGCGCGGTTTCAAACGGCGCCGACGAAACCTCCTGCAGGCCATCCATCAGCGGCAGGTCAGGAACCGCCGACACAAAGCGCACCGGCTCGTCTTGTGCAACGGCGGAAACACTCAGAAAGAGGCCTGCCACGCCGCCTGTGATCGCTGCGCTCACCTCGCGCACGCGCTTGCGACCATGCGCGCGAGCGCTGGCGGTGGTGTTTCGATTTCCGGTGTGACGCTTCACCTTGCCCCGCCCGCCGTCTCAATCGGCACGTCGATAACGCGACTCGCCTGCAAGGGCCACCACCTGCGCGGCGCGCGGCGGCTAGCGCTGACAGGCGGCGCAAAAGAACGTCGAGCGCCCCGACTGCACCAGGCGCTGAATGGCGCCCGGACACGACGCGCGTGCGCAGGCCTCCCCCGCGCGGTCATAGACCGCGAAGCCATGTTGAAAATACCCAAGCGTTCCATCGGTGTGGGCATAGTCGCGCAGTGATGAGCCGCCCGCCTCGATGGCTTCGCCGAGCACGTCCTTGATGTCAGCGACCAGCCGCTCGGCCCGTCCCCGCCCGACCGTGCGCGCGAGCCGCCGGTGACGGACGCCAGAGCTGCACAAGGCCTCGCAGAGATAGATTTTGCGCTGCCCCGCAACCACAGACTGGTCCAAGAGCGCCGCCTTGATGGGCGTGCGCTTGCCCGCCAGCGCCGCCAACAGGGCGTCAGCGTCGAAAGCGTCAGACAAGGGCTCTGGTCCCATGCGCGCAAAAGGCGGCGCGTTGTCCAGCTGGTCGGTTGGCGCCAAGTCCATGAACCCGAAACGGCGCGCGTCGTTGAAGGTGACGCGATGGCCGCCCTCCATCAAGAAGACGATGTGATCGTGTCTGGGGTCGCCGCCCCGGGCGGCGTGGAACGCGCCGGGCCGCGCCGGGTCATTGACCCCCGTTTCAATCGTAAACCGCCCCGTCATGCCCAGGTGCATGACCAGCGTTTCACCGCGATCCAAGGCGCCGACGAGGTACTTTCCGCGCCGCCCAAGCTTTTCCAGCCGCGCCCCGCGCACCCGCTCGACAAACCGCTCAGGCATGGCAAAGCGCAGATCGGCCCGGCGCTGCTCGACCTCTAAGAAGCGTCGCCCGACCATCACCGGCTCCAGGCCGGCGCGCACCGTTTCAACCTCGGGCAGTTCAGGCACGCGGGCGCCTCCACATTCGACGTGCGCAGCGCTAGCAAGCGCGCGACCTGCGCGCTAGCCTGACGCCATGACCCACGCCCCGCAAGCACCGCCCGATCACGCCGCTGACGCCTCTGACGCCCTTGACGACTTAGGCGCGGACACGCGGGACGACACAACATCGTTCGGGTTTCAAGAGGTGCCGCGCCATGACAAGGCTGGACTGGTGCGCGGCGTCTTCGACAGCGTGGCCGAGCGCTATGACGTGATGAACGATCTGATGTCTCTCGGCGTACATCGCGCCTGGAAGGACATGCTGATCACCCGCGCCAACCCACAGCCCGGCGAGGTCTTGCTTGACGTGGCCGGCGGGACCGGCGACGTGGCGCGCACCTGGGTGCGGCGCGGCTTAAAAGCGGTGGAACGGCGCGGCGGCGCGCCCGCACGCGCCGTGGTGACTGACATCAACGCGGCCATGCTGGCGTCCGGCCGCAGCCGCGCCAGGACGCCAGCATGGCCCGGCGACGCGCATCTTGACTGGATGTGCGCCAACGCCGAGGCCCTCCCCCTGCCCGCGGCGCGCTTTGACGCGGTCACCATCGCCTTTGGCATTCGCAACGTGACCGACCGGGCGAGCGCCCTGTCTGAGATGCGGCGCGTGCTCAAGCCGGGCGGGCGCTTCTTATGTCTTGAGTTCTCCACCCCGACGACCGCCGCGCTTGAAGCCCTCTATGAAGCTTGGTCGTTCCACGCCATTCCAACGATCGGCCAGGCCGTAGCCGGCGACCGCGACAGCTATCAGTACCTGGTGGAATCGATCCGGCGCTTTCCCAATCAAGACCAGTTCGCCCAAGAGGTGCGCGACGCCGGCTTTTCCCGCGTCAGCGTCACGAACTTCTCGGGCGGCGTGGCGGCGCTGCACATGGGCTGGCGCCTCTAAGCAGCGGTTGAGACCACTTGGGAACCTTTAGGGCGCCGTCTTGCCGCCTACGCCGACGGGCGGGACGCCTGTCGTTGGATCATCGGCGGGCAAGAATTCCTCGTCGTCATCGTCCTTCTTGCGGCCCTCGCGCCGCTTCTTGCGCCTGTCATAGTCGTTCAGAATATTCTTCAATCGGCGGCCATACTCAGGGTTTGGCGGCGGTCCAACCGCGAATCGCTCGCCAGTTTCCGTGTTGAAGATTTCCGTTGTGCCGACGCCGGGCACGTCTTCGGTTTCCCATGGTCCCTCTTCGTCCTTGGAACCCGGGCCACCGTTCTTGACGTCGTCGGGATAGCCTGACGTGTCTTGCGCCGCCTGATCAAAAGCGTCGTCGAGCTTTCCCGCCACGTCCTTGTCGTCGACGGTGACGCCGCCGACGGCGCCGCCAGTTTCGTTGCCGCTGGTGGGGCTGCCCCTCCCGGTTTGAACGATGTGGTAGACGGTCCCTTTCGGCGTGCCGTTCTGCTCAACGACCCGCCATTGGGCGTGTGCGGGCGCGCCGATGGTGGCGGCGACCAGGATGAGCGCGGCGCCTGCACCTACCCCGGCCCCGGCCCCAACTTTTACAATGCGACGGCGCATCCCTGCGACCCCGTGGGCGACCCCGTGGGCGACCATCTGCACCTCCCCTTAGCGTCCTCGTTTTCAGCGTGAGATTGTTTCCAAATCTAAGGGCGAGATCAAGTCGCATCAGAACGGCGCGCGTGGGAGCGCAGAGCCCGCCTGAGCGCGGATTGACGCGCAAAACCCTGCTCGACAGTTGCGCGCGCTCGCCAAAACTTAACCTGCGTTCTAGTCCTATGCGGCGATGGCAAGTCTTGGTGGCGATCTTCTGCGCTTGGCGCGCGCTGGCTGGGTGCTGGCGCGCCACGACGCCCTGTTGCCCGACGCCCACCGGGCGGCGGTCCCCGCCCCGGTGCGGTGGCTCGGCTGGGCGGCGCGGCTAGGTGCGGGTCGGGGCGCGCGCCCGGGGTCAGCGCTCCAGGCCGACGCGAGCCACGGTGAACGCTTTGCCGCCGCGCTGGAACAGCTCGGCCCCGCCTATGTCAAGCTGGGCCAGTTCCTGGCGACACGCGGCGACATGGTCGGGCCTGAGTTCGCCGCCGGCTTGGCCGGGCTCAAAGATCGCGCAGCTCCGTTCACCACCGATGCCGCCCGCGAGGCGCTTGAGGCCGAATTCCCTGGCCGCGCCGAGCACCTGTTTGGGCCGCTGGGCGCGTCGGTCGCCGCCGCCTCGGTCGCGCAGGTGCACAAGGTCACGATGCGTGACGGGCGCGTCTGTGCGGTCAAGATCTTGCGTCCTCAGATCGAAACCCGTGTCGCCCGCGACATCTCAGCCTTGCGCCGCGCCGCGCGCTGGGCCCACGCCCTTGTCCCCGCCAGTCGCCGCCTTGAGCCCATCGCCTTTGTTGACACCATTGCCAAGGCGGCCCACCGCGAAATGGACCTGCGCCTCGAAGCGGCCGCAGCCAGCGAAATGAGCGAAACAGCGCCGCCAGGCTTTCACCCGGCGCAGGTGGACTGGTCGCGCTCGGGCAAGCGGGTGTTGACCACCGACTGGATGGACGGCCCCGCCCTGTCAGACGCGGCTGGGCTTGAAGCCGCCGGCGTTGATCGCGCCGCCCTGGCTGTTACCGTCATCCGTGTGTTCCTCAGCTGCGCGCTCGACACGGGCGTCTTTCACGCCGACATGCACGAGGGCAACCTGTTTGCCCTGCCTCAAGGCTCGCCCAGTCAAGCCCCGCCCTACCCCGCCAACCTCGGCGCGGTGGATTTCGGCATCGTCGGACGGATCGGCCCCAAGGAACGCCGCTACCTGGCTGAGATTCTGCACGGCTTCTTGCAGCGCGACTATGCGCGCATCGCCGAGGTTCACTTTGAAGCCGGCTACGTGCCCGCCCATCAGGACGTCTCAGAGTTCGCCGCCGCCCTGCGCGCGGTTGGCGAGCCGATTTTCGGCAAGTCCGCCGGCGAAGTGTCCATGGGCCGGCTTCTGTTGCAGCTGTTTGAAGTGACCGCCCAATTTGACATGCATCTGCGCCCCGAACTGGTGCTCTTGCAAAAGACCATGGTCCAGGCCGAGGGCGTGGCGCGCGGCCTCGATCCGGCGTTTGACATGTGGGAGGCCGCGCGCCCGGTCGTCGCCGGCTTCATGCGCCGAGAGTTGGGGCCTGAAGGTCTGGTGCGCGATGCCGCCGCCGATGTGTCGCGCCTGCGGGCCGCCGTGCGCCGCTTGCCCCAGGCGCTCGAAGACTTGAACGCTGCCGCCGACACGGCGGCGGGCGCCGGCTGGCGGCTCGACGACGAAACGGTCGCCCGTCTTGCTCGGGCCCAGGCGCGCGCGACGCGCGGACGCACCTTCGCAACCTGGGTCCTGGCACTGGCCGCCACGGCCCTTGCGGCGGCCGGCGTGGCGGCGGCGATTGGGGGCTAGCAAGGGCGCGGACAGCCCACACAGACGTGATCAGCCGCGCCGTGCAGCCTGCGCCAGAGAGGTCGCGCGTTTAGGAATATCAGCTAAGCTAAGGCCCATGACCAAGCCATGGCGTGAGAAGTGAGACGATGCAGCGACGCGTTCTGTTGATCATCGGCGGCGGCATCGCGGCCTACAAGTCCCTGGAGCTGATCCGGGAGCTGGGCCGGCGCGGCGTCTCGTGCCGCTGCATTTTAACGTCCGCGGCCAAGGAATTCGTCACCCCCTTGTCGGTCGCCGCCCTGTCTGGCGAGACCGTCTACGACGACCTGTTTTCCCTCACCGACGAAACCGAGATGGGCCACATTCAGCTGTCGCGTTCAGCGGACCTGATTGTGGTCGCGCCGGCCACCGCAGACCTGATGGCCAAGGCCGCCACGGGACTTGCCGGCGACATGGCCACGACGGCGCTCTTGGCCACCGACACGCCGATCCTGATGGCCCCGGCGATGAACGTGCGCATGTGGAACCACCCGGCCACCCAGCGCAACTTGGCCCGCCTGACGGCCGACGGCGTCCGATGGGTCGGTCCCGACGACGGCGACATGGCGTGCGGCGAGTTCGGCCCCGGCCGCATGGCCGAGCCTGACGTCATTGCCGACACGGTGATCGACCTCCTGGAGCAAGGGCCAGACGCCCACGCCGCCGCCCCGCGCGCCCTGGCCTTGGCCAGTCCTGGCCCCCTGTCAGGGCTTAAGGCGCTGGTGACGGCCGGCCCCACTCGCGAGCCCATTGACCCTGTGCGCTATCTGTCAAACCACTCCTCCGGCCGCCAGGGCTACGCCATCGCCGAAACCCTTGCTCGTTTCGGAGCCGAAACTACCCTGGTGTCCGGACCAACCGAGCTTGAGCCACCTCGTTTCGGTGTCAAAACGATTGGGGTGGAAACAGCGCTTGAGATGCTCAGCGCGTGCCAGGCGGCGCTGCCCGCCGACATTCTGGTGGCGGTCGCAGCGGTGGCCGATTGGCGCCCGGCCAAGGCCTCGGCCAGCAAGCGAAAGACCAAGGGCGCGACCGACGCCCCCGCCCCGCTGGCGCTGATCGAAAACCCCGACATCCTGGCGACACTCGCCGCCGACGGCCCGGCGCGCCCGCGGCTGGTGGTCGGATTTGCGGCCGAAACCCATGATGTCTTGCGCTATGCCCGGGCCAAGCGCGTGAAGAAGAACGCCGACTGGATGGTGGCAAACGACGTGGCTGGCGACGTCATGGGGGGGACCGACAATGCGGCGACCCTGATCACCGCCGCTCAAGAGACCGAGTGGCCACGCGCGGCCAAATCACTGATCGCTGAGCGGCTGGTTGAGGAAATCGCCGCCCACTTTGGACGCGCCGACAGGCGCGCGGCTGAGTGACCCTCTGGTCCATGCGCCGGCGCGTTCGGACACGCGCAAACGCGCCCGGCGTCGAATTTGCAAGTCGGGCATTCACTTCCCGGGGGCTGGAACACCAGACATGGCCGCACTGATCGAGAGCTGGTCGCCAGCACAGCGCGCCGCCTTACGCCGCGACGCCTTTGCCGGACGCCACAGGTTTGCCCACGCGCCCCTGTTCGCCAAGCCGGCAATCATCGACATTCTCGATCATCACGACCGAAACTTCATCGACGTGTTTACCTGCGGGGACGATGTCGGACGGCCCGGCTCGTTTCGGCGCGGGAGCCTCAATGATCTGTCGGGCGCTGACCTTTACGCGGCGGCTGAACAGGGGCGCATCTGGCTCAACATTCGCCGCCTGCCGACCTATTCAGCAGACTATGGCCGGTTCTTAAAGGGCTTGTTTGGCGAACTGGAAGCCATGAACCCAGGGCTGCGCACGTCCAACCTGGACGCCAAGCTCTTGGTGTCGTCGCCCCAGATCGCCGTCTTTTATCACATCGACGGGCGCGACATGTTGTTGTGGCAAATCCAGGGAGAAAAGCGCTTCTTCGTCTATCCGCGCCAAGAGCCCTTCATCAGCAACGCTGACATCGAACGCATTGTCTTGAAAGAGAGCGACGAAGAATTGGCCTTCGATCCAACCTTCGACGCTGACGCCCAAGTGTTTGACTTGGGGCCGGGCGACTTTGCCGGCTGGCCGCAGTACACGCCCCACCGCGTGGTTAACGCAGGCGTTCTGAACGTGTCTCTCGTCACCGAGTACTTCACACACGAGAGCCGCTTTCGCGCCGGCGCCCTGACCACCAACGGCCTCTTGCGCCGCAAGTTTGGCGCGCCCGCCCCCTTCCCGGACGCCATCACACCGACCGTCTTGGCCAAGTGGGCCGCCGCGCGCGCCCTGCGCGCCACGGGCTTGCGCAAAGACAAGCCCGCGCCGGCCGCTCCGCCGTCCTTCAAGGTCGATCTCTCAGCCCCCGACAGCGTGCGTGACCATGTCTGCTAGCGCTGACGCTCCCGCTCTGACGCTGCCGTCCAGCCGCGTCGCTTCGCCGCCGATGACCGGCGCGCCGGGCCATGCCTGGACGCAGGGCTTTGGGACCCACGATGCAGCAGCGGTGACCCACATCGCCGCGCAGGACCAGGCGTCGCCGCAGAGCCTGTTTGATACGTCCGAGTGGTTGACGGCCGCCGCCGCAACTGCGCCGCTTGGACGCGAAGTGTGGACGCTGACGCACCGCAGCACTGACGGCGCGCTGGGCTGTGTCCTGCCGTTCACCTTTGGCCGCGAAACCATCTATCGGGTGCCGCTGCGCACGGCGCGCGCCCTAGGCGATCCCTTGTCGGACCGCCTCAATCCGGCGCGCACCCAGCCGGTGCGCTGGTCGCACCTGTTGGAAGGTCTGGCTGAAGGGCCGCAGACTTGGGACGTCGCCGTCCTGAGCGAGGTGACGCTGAGCGCCGACGAGCGCGAGGATGTGCGCCGCTGGGCGGCTTTGCGGGGCTGGGGCGTTGAGTTTCGTCTCTGCGGGCGCGCGCCCCTCCTTGATCTGGGCCCCGCCCACGAGAAGGGCCTTGCAAAGACCTATTCGCGCAAGATGCGAAAGACGCTGACCCAGTCGCGCAACCGGCTCATGAAGCTCGGCGACCTCCAGGTCGAGGTGCGACAACTCACCGCCCAGACCCTGGACGCGGCGTTCTCCACGGCGCTGAGGATTGACCAGCGCAGCTGGAAGGGCGCGGCCGGCTCAAGCTTGTTTGCTGACGCCGGCCGGATCAGTCAGGTCCGCCAAGCCACCTTGAGCCTGATCGATCGATCGCCGGCAATCTTCCGCGAAATGCGCCTGGACGGTCAGCCGATCAGCTATGGCTTCGGCTGGCTCCATGGCGGGGCCTACCTCGATTATCAGATGAGCTTCGACGCTGAATTCGCCCACCACTCGCCCGGCAAGTTGTTGATGCATGAAGGGCTGGAGGGGCTGATCGGCATGGGCGTGCGCCGCTACGACGCCTCGCGCGGGAGCCTCCTGCAGCCCAGCTTGATGCTCAACTGGACCGACGTGGTGCGCGAGCACCATCGCCTCTATGTCTACCGCGCCACGCCCGCCGGTCGCGCCCTACAGGTGCTGGGCACGGGCGTGCGCCCGCTGGTGCGGCGCATGCGCGGACGCGCCACCGACGCCGCCTGACCTCAGGCGGGCGGGTTTCAGGGCGCCTCGGGCGCTGATTGCGGAAACTGGGGACATCTTCACAGACGCGCGCGACGCTGACTATGCTGAGCCATTGCTTGCTTTGTGAGGCTTGGGTTCGCCATGTCAGACACCGTCGATTCTCCTGCCGGCTCTGCGTCCACGCTCCAGGACCAGGCGACTGAACGCCCTCTGGTGGCGGTTAAGCCTCTGGCGCACTTTGTGAATATGGAACTGCCGCGATATCAAACCAGCGGCTCGGCGGGCATGGATCTGCGCGCAGCCGTCGGCGAAGAATTGCCGCTGAGACTGTCGCCGGGATCGCGCGCCCTGGTGCCCACGGGCTTGGCCATCGCCCTGCCCAACGGGTTTGAGGCGCAGATCCGTCCGCGCTCGGGCCTGGCGCTTCAACACGGCGTCACCTGCCTCAACACGCCGGGCACGATCGATGCTGACTATCGCGGCGAAATCAAAGTCTTGCTGGTGAACTTGGGCCCCGAAACCTTTGTGGTTCGGCGCGGCGAGCGGATCGCCCAGATGGTGATCGCGCCGGTTGTGCAGGCCGATCTGGCGATCGCCGACAGCTTGCCGCCCACGCGGCGCGGCGCGGGCGGTTTTGGCTCAACCGGCGCATGACCCAAGGCCCTGTACCGCCTCGCGTACCTGACATGTCGGGCGGCGGCGTGCGGGCGGGCGCTGCGTTCTTGGCGGCGGTGTGCGCTGGCGCCGTGTGGGCGGCGCTTCTGGTCGCAATCACTGCGGCCATGGGCGTGGCCCACCTTCAGACGGCTCTGGCGCTCTTTGTCGCAACCTGGGTGGCGCTGGTGGCGCTCGGCGGCCCGCCGGCGGCGATTGTGGGCGCGATCTTGCTCGCCCTCGCCAAGTCGCGCCAGATCCGCCGCCCCGCCAGCGACATGGTGGTCGGGCTGATCGCGGGACTGGTCGGTATTGTCTTTGTCAGCCTCGTTTTTCCTGGCCCATTGCGGGTGATGGAACCCTCCGCCCTGATCGCCGCCGGCATTGGCGCGGGCGTGCTGGCGGGATGGGTCTACTGGCGCCTCGCCGGCCGCCCCAAGGGGCGCCCCGACCCCGCAGCGCCATCGGTCTAGACCTCACGCCGACACAACGCCTGCGACGGGCGCGTGTGCGCGGCGTTGCGGCGCGCTACCATTGTCGCACTGCCAGACCGATGGCCTGACTGAGGTCTGACAGGGCGTTCAACGCCTGAACCCGTGGGTGCGACACATGACATTGGTTAATCGATTTGTCCGACCCAGCCTGTCTTACGCGGCCGCCGTGATCGTCGCTGGCTTGGTCTTGTTGGCGCCGGCTATCCTTTTAGCGCGCGCGCCGAGCGAGGGGTTCGTACAGGTCCTGACCGGCATGATCGAGGGCTTCTTGGTCGTGTCGGCATATGTCGTCTTGTTCATCACTGCGCCGGCGTTCGCCTTCACCTGGCTGGCTCACCTGTTGCGCTGGCCGCGTCCGCTGTCTGACATGGTGTTCGGCGGCTGCGCGGGCGTGATCGCGATTGGAGCGCTCTCTGATTACTCCGCCATCGTTCAGCGCGACGCCCTGCCCGCCGTCGCCCTGATCGCCGCGGCGGGCGCGATTGCCGGTCTGCTCTACGGCCGCCTGGCGGGCCGGCCGCGCGCCTGATGGCCCTGTCATCTGACGAGATCGACCGCTACGCGCGCCACCTGGTCCTGAAAGAGATTGGCGGGCCTGGCCAAGCCCGCCTGAAGGACGCAGACGTGCTGATCGTGGGGGCTGGCGGCCTCGGGGCGCCGGCGGCCCTCTACTTGGCGGCGGCCGGCGTTGGACGCATCGCGCTTCTCGATCACGACGGGGTGGCGGTTTCAAACCTGCAGCGCCAGATCCTCTATCGCAGCGAAGATGTCGGACGCGCCAAGGTGGACGCCGGCGCGGACGCCCTGACGCAGCTCAATCCGCACGTCGAGGTGGAATGTCTGCTGCAACGCCTGTCGGACGCCAGCGCGCTGGCGTGTGTGACGGGGCGCACGCTGGTGCTTGACGGCACAGACGACTTTGCAACCCGCTTCGCCGTCAACCAGGCGTGTGTGACGGCGGGCGTGACGCTCATCTCCGGCGCGGTTGGGTCGTGGACGGGCCAGCTGGCCACGTTCAAGCCGCACGCGCCGCGGTCCTCAGACCCGGCCGCCGCCCTGCCCTGCTATCGTTGCCTGGTGCCCGATGCGCCCCCGGACGCAGAGACCTGCGCACGCGTCGGCGTGGTCGGGGCCTTGACCGGCGTGATCGGGGCCATGATGGCCATGGAGGCGATCAAGGAAATCACCAGGGCCGGCGACAGTCTTGCAGGCCGTCTGTTGCTGTACGACGCGCTTAGCGCAACCAGTCGCACCGTGTCCTTGCTGGCCGATCCGGCGTGTCAGACATGCGGCGGCCTGAAGCGCTGATCTGTCTCCCCGCCGATCAAACCTAGTCGTGCGTGTGGTCGGCGTCCGCCCCGTCGTGGCTGTGGTCGGCCTCGACCTCGTGGCCATGATCAACCGGTTCCATGTCGTCACGCGCCTCGGTCAAGCTGGCGTAAACGATCTCCACCATCTTGTCGGTCTGAATGAAGGCGCGGCCATAGGTGTCGGCCCAGGGCGCCAGCGGCTTGGCGGCCACCGCGCCCGCCATGTCAGCGCCAGCGTCAATCTGCGCCTGCACCGCGTCGCGCACGCCGGCCAAAACGTCGCGCATGACCTGCAGATCCGCCTTCGACGCCAGCGCGCCATGGCCGGGCACGATCACCGTGTCCGCATCAGCCGCCGCCAAGACGGCGTCTTGCACGGCGAGAAAGCCGTCCACCGAGCCGCCGGCGTTGACGTCAATGTAAGGAAAGAGACCATTAAAGAAGATGTCGCCCATGTGGATGACGTTGCGCTCGACGAAATGCACCACCGCGTCGCCGTCGGTGTGCGCGTTGGGCGCGTGCGTCACCCGCACGGTCTCGCCATTCATGTGAAAGGTCACCGCATCGGTGAACGTCAACAGCGGCCAGGCCTGGGGCGCGGCCGGATCGGGCGTCTCGCCAGAGAAGGTTGCCGCCACCGGATCGATCATGCGCGCGCGCACATTGTCATGCGCCACAATGGTTGCGCCCTTGGCCACCCATTCGGCGTTGCCCCCGGTGTGATCGCCGTGAAAGTGGGTGTTGACGATGAACCGAACGTCGCCGACCGCATCCTCGGCCATTTCGCTCATGTCAGCGTTCAATTCAGCCACCTTGGCTTCAATCAGCGGCGTCAGGGGCGCGAACTGATTGTCGATCATGAACACGCCGTCAGGGCCAATCGACAGGCCAATGTTGCCGCCCTGCCCCGTCAGCATGTAGAGCCCGTCACCCAGATCGGTGGCCTCGATGGTCACATCATCCTGACCCAAGGCCGGCCCAGCCATGGCCGCGGCCAGCAGGCCGAGCGCGAACGGCCCGCGCGCAAACGGCCTTTGCGAGAACTGGCGGGCGCGCAATCCACGGGCGAAGACAGTCGAACCAGTTCTCATCAGGCGCAGTCCTTTTGCGGGTCAGGAATGACGCGCACCCTAGACCAGCGGCGCGGGCGGCGTCGCTCACAAGACCGCGATCTGACGCTTTGGCGGCGCGAGATATACGCCGGTCACTGCGGGCCGCGGCGCCTACCCCCCGGTGAAGCCACCGATCACGACCTTGTAGGGGCGCAGCTCAACCGCCTCAAACAGACCCGCCTGGGCGTAGGGGTCTTGCGCCGCCCAGCTGGACAATTCTGCGAGGCTGCCAGCTTCCACGATTAAGAGACTGCCGATCACCGCGCTCCCATCGCCGTCCAGCATCGGGCCGGCCATCAGCACCGGTAGGGCGGAGTTTGAAAGCCAGGCCAGGTGCGCCTGGCGGGTTTGCGCGCGCAACTCGGCGCGCCCCGCGCCGTCACGAGCGATCACCAGATAAACGTCGCGCGGTTCAGCGTTGGGGGTCACGGACATGGCGGCCTTTCAGGTCTGGCGGGTCAGGTCGGGCGGGTCGCGCGCCGTTGAAGTGCGCCCAAGGGAGTGCAGGGCTAGTGGGCCGAGGCGCGGATGTCGTCCAGCAAGTCTTCGGGCAAGACGCGATTAGGCGGGCGCTCGCCAGAGTTCCAGACCTGAATGTTGATCATCACGCTCTCGCCCATCTCCAGGCGGCTTTCCAGCGTGGCCGAACTCATGTGCGGCGCGAGGAGCACATTGGGCAGCTCTTTCAGGGTCGGGTTGACGTCCGGCTCATGCTCAAACACGTCGAGCGCGGCGCCAGCAATCCGCCCGTCCGCCAAAAGCTCCGCCAGAGCCGCCTCGTCGATGACGTCCCCGCGCGAGGTGTTCACGATGTAGGCGCTGGGCCGCATCAACTCCAAACGCCGGCGGGACAACAGATGATAGGTGGCCGGCGTGCGCGGGCAGTTCACCGAAACAATGTCGGCGTTCGACAGCATCCGTCCGAGGCTGTCCCAGTAGGTTGCGCCGAGGGCCTCTTCAATGGCCGGGCTCACGCGATTGCGGTTGTGATAGTGCACCTGAAGACCGAACACGCGGGCCCGGCGGGCCACCGCCTGTCCCACGCGCCCCATGCCGACAATCGCCAGCGATTTGCCCGCCAAGCGTCGGCCGAGCATCCAGGTGGGCGACCAGCCATGAAAGCCGCCCGCCTCCACCACCCGCGCGCCCTCCATCACCCGGCGCGCGGCGGCGAGCACCAGCGCCATCGTCATGTCGGCGGTGTCCTCAGTCAGAACGCCGGGCGTGTTGGTCACCATGACGCCCGCCGCGTGCGCTGCATTGAGGTCAATGTGATCGACGCCCGCGCCGAAGTTGGCGATCAGCTTGAGGCGGCCCGCCGCCCCGTGAGCGATCACGTCGGCGGTGACCGCGTCGGTCAGCGTCGCGACCAGAACCTCAGCGTCGGCCGCCGCCGCCTTCAGCGCGTCCGGCGACATGGCGACGTCATCTGGATTCAGCGTGACGTCAAATAATTCGGCCAGGCGCGCCTCAACGGCGTCGGGCAATTTTCGGGTTACGATGACGCGGGGGCGGGCTCGGGTCATGGGTGTGCGTCACCGGGCAAACATGCGGTCAAAGGCGCCGCTGCACCTTGATTAGCAAAGCTGGTCGCCGACCCCAAGCGCGCGCGCGCCGGACGCGAGCGACACAGCTCATTTTTCGGACCAGGACGCGCCCGCCAGCTGTGCAGCGCCGCCATTCAATCAGTCAGCCGGCGCAGCTCGCGCGCCAAGACGTCAAACACCCGCCGCACGCGGCGGCTGGTGCGCAGCTCGGCGTGCGCCGTCAGCCAAACCGGCAACGTGGGTATGGGTGCGTCATGAAGGATTTGCTCGACCCCAGGTGTGGCCAGACCGGTGCGCCGCTGATTGAACCCAACGCCATATCCCGCCACCACCATCTGCCAGCACACCACCTGATCATCACAGCGAAACGGGAAGAACTCGCGCGTGACCGTCAGGCCCGCGTCATGAAATCCGCGAATGATGTGATCATCGCGGTCATAGCCGATCACGCGATGGTGCTGGAGGTCCGCCATGGTCTGCGGGCGTCCATGGCGCTCCAGGTAGGACGTCGCGGCGAAGATCGCCAAGCTGATGTCGCCAACATGGCGCGTGATCACGTCATTCTGGGTTGGGCGATACATGCGCACGGCGATGTCAGCCTCGCGGCGCAGCAGGTTCTCAGTGCGATCGGAGGACACCAGCTCCACGTCAATCGCCGGTTCGGCGTCGCGCAGCGTCGTCAGCACGGCGGGCAAGGCGTACATCGACATGATGTCGCTGGCGGTAATCCGCACCACGCCTGCGATGGCCTCTGATTGGCCGGCCGCGGTCAGGGCGGCGGCGTCTGCGGCTGACTGCATGGCCTGAGCGTGGACCAAGACGTCAGCGCCGGTGTCGGTCAGGCGCAGCCCCTCGCCGGTGCGATCAAAGAGGCGCACGCCCAGCTGGGCCTCCAGCGCTGAGACGTGACGGCTTAAGGTTGGCTGTTGCGCCCCCACGGCGCGTGCGGCCGCCGACAGCGAGCCGTGCTCAGCTGCGGCGAGAAAGGCGCGCATGTGATCCCAGTCGAAGGTCATCTGGTATACTAGATCGCATAGTTCGAAGTCGCAAACCGGCGTTCCGTGTGCAGCGTCGCATGGGTATCTTGGTGTGAGGACAGACGCCCTGTGGCGCTCTGAGATGAGGACACGCCCATGACACGCACCGCCCTGGTTCTTGGCGCCCGCGGCCGCTTCGGCCGCGCCGCAACCCGCGCCCTTCTCGACGCCGGATGGTCGGTGCGCGCGCTGGCCCGCAGCTGGCCGGCAGAGTCGCCCAACAGGCCACGCGCAGACCCTGATCTGGCGGGGGCCCAGTGCGTGACCGGCGACGCATTGAACGTGGATGACATCATCAACGCGGCAACCTCAGGATCAGGAACAGACGCCTGCGACGTCATCGTCAACGCCGTCAATCCGCTCTATCCCGACTGGGCGCGCGTTGTGCCGCCGCTCACGCAAGCCGTCATCGACGCGGCCCAAAACCTGGGCGCACGCGTGGTCATTCCCGGGAACGTCTATGGCTATGGCGCGCACATGCCGCCTCTCCTGCGCGCAGACACGCCCCAGGCGCCAACCACGCGCAAGGGCCGCCTGCGCACCCAGATGGAGGCGCACTACGCCGCAAGCGGAACGCCGACCTTGATCCTGCGCATGGGCGATTTCATTGAACGCGAGAAGACCGGCAACTGGTTTGACAGCTACATCACGCCCAAGCTGGCCAAGGGCCGCGTGACCTATCCCGGCCCGCTGACCGCCGTACACGCCTGGGCCTACCTGCCCGACGCTGCGCGCGCACTGGCGGGTGTCTTGGAGCACGGCGAGGGTTTGCCCGCGTTCGCTGACGTGGGATTTGCCGGCTATTCCCTGACGGGCCGAGACTTGATCGCCGCGCTGGAGCCGGTGTCCGGACGCACGCTGCGGGTTGGCGGCGTGCCTTGGCCGCTTCTGCGCCTCTTGGGGGCGGTTTCGCCGATGATGCGGGAGGTGTCAGAGATGGCCTATCTGTGGCGCACGCCGCACGCCATTTGCGGCGAGGATCTGGCGCGCCTTGTCCCGAGCTTTGAAGCAACGCCGCTTGATGTTGCTCTCGCCGAGGCGTGCCAGGATGTTTTAGCGCGCCGCGGCTAGGCGCATTTACCCGCCCTTCATGCGACGCGCGGATCGTCCCCGCAGACCTTCAATGACGGGCGGAGAGCGGCGGATGGCCAAGTGCAGTGGGGCGATGCGTGCGGGCCGGATGCGTGTGGGGATTCGGGGGCGGATTCGAGTGGGGATACGGGGGCTCGCCTGGGCGAGCGCCGCCGCGCTCGGGCTCTTCAGCGGTCTGGCGCCCAGCTTTGCTCAAGGCACTGATGTTGCGCCGGCGCCAGCTGCCGCCGCCCAGGCCGCGTCCGACACCCCTTCCGGCTTGCCGGTGCCGCGCTTTGTCAGCCTGAAGTTTGACGAGGTCAACGGGCGCACCGGGCCCAGCCTGGACCACCCGATCCGTTGGCGCTACCAGCGCGAGGGCTTGCCCGTTCAGGTCGTGGCGGAGAGCGAAGGGTGGCGCAAGGTGCGCGACCCGGACGGCGACGAGGTGTGGATGCATGCGCGCACCTTAAGCGCCCGCCGCACTGCCATTGTGGCGCCTTACGCGGTTGGCCCGCGCCCTGTGCGCCGCCGACCAGAGCGCGCGGGCGCCGTCATCGCCCAGGCCGACCCGGGCGTCGTGTTCGCGCTTGGGCGCTGCCTTGACGGCTGGTGCCGCGTCGAGGGGCCGCGCGTCTCAGGCTGGATGCGCTCCACCGATCTATGGGGCGTGAACCCGGTCGTCCGAGAGGCCGGCTAGACTGATCGACCGCCCCGATACGCCGCCCCGATGCGCCGCGTTTGGCGAGCGCGCTCTAAAGCCGCCATGTTGTGCCTCGATCTTGAGACAATTGGGGGCGCATGGTACCGAGCAATCTACTCTGCGGGGTTGCATCTCCAAAGCAGGCGCCCACGCGTCCAGCCCCCCTCCTCTTACCGTCGCGAGACCCCATGACATCGAACGCTTCAAGCTATGACTATGAAGCCCTGCTGGCCTGCGGGCGCGGCGAGCTTTTTGGCGGCGACAACGCCCAGCTTCCTTTGCCGCCCATGCTCATGTTCGACCGCATCACCCACGTCAGCGCCGATGGCGGCGTCTATGGAAAAGGACGACTGGTCGCGGAAATGGACGTGACGCCGGAGCGCTGGTTTTTCCCCTGCCATTTCCAAGGCGACCCCGTGATGCCCGGCTGTCTTGGCCTTGACGCCATGTGGCAGCTCGTCGGCTTCTATCTCGGCTGGTCAGGGTTGCCCGGCAAGGGCCGCGCCCTCGGCGTGGGCGATGTGAAGTTCAAGGGCCAGGTCACGACCGACATCACCAACGTGCGCTATGAGATCGACATTCGCCGCGTCATCCAGCGCAGCCTTGTGCTGGGTGTCGGGGACGGCGTGGTGTTCGCCGACGACAAGCAAATCTACACCGCCAAAGATCTGCGTGTCGGCCTGTTCCGGCCTGAGGATCTCTAGGTTTCGCCCACAGTGACGCGTCGACGCGAACGCTGTTTCACCCCACATGAACTTTCAGGAGAGCGTCGATGCGGCGAGTCGCAGTTACCGGCCTTGGAATTGTCTCATGCATCGGCTCGTCTGCAGACGCCGTTGCCGAGAGCTTGAAGGCGGGTCGCTCCGGCATTGCCTTCAACGCTGAACAAGCTGAACGCGGCTTCAAGAGCCAAGTCGCCGGCGACCCAGGCCTCGACCCGGCAACCCTGATCGACAAGCGCATGCTGCGCTTTGAGGCGGACGGCGCAGCCTGGTGCCACATCGCCCTCGATCAAGCCATTGCCGACGCCAAGCTTGAACCGGGCGAGATCAGCCACGAGAGAACCGGCCTGGTGATCGGCACCGGCGGACCGTCCACCCGCGCCATTGTCGCCGCCGCCGACATCGCCCGCGAGAAAGGACCACGCCGCGTCGGGCCCTTCGCCGTGCCCAAGGCCATGTCCTCGACAGCGTCGGCGACGCTCTCCACGCATTTCCAGATCAAGGGCGTGAGCTTTTCCATCAGTTCAGCGTGCACCACCTCCCTGCACTGCATCGGCGAGGCGGCGGAGATGATCCGCGCCGGGCGCCAAGACATTGTGTTCGCAGGCGGCGGTGAAGAGCTTGACTGGACCTTGTCGGTTCTGTTCGACGCCATGGGCGCCATGTCGTCGGCCTACAACGACACCCCGCACAAGGCCTCGCGCGCCTTTGACGTCAATCGCGACGGCTTTGTTATCGCCGGCGGGGCCGGGGTCGTCGTCCTGGAAGACTGGGACCGCGCCAAGGCGCGCGGCGCGCACATCTATGCAGAAGTTGCAGGCTATGCGGCCACGTCTGACGGCCATGACATGGTGCAGCCCTCCGGCGAGGGCGCGGCCCGCGCCATGCGCCAAGCACAAGCC
Source organism: uncultured Caulobacterales bacterium (assembly GCA_964351895.1). Lineage (GTDB taxonomy): Bacteria > Pseudomonadota > Alphaproteobacteria > Caulobacterales > Maricaulaceae > CAYGQB01. The sequence goes on along the minus strand of CAYGQB010000008.1, from coordinate 10,251 downwards.
GGGCTCGGCGGCCGCGCCATCGACTATATCAACCCGCACGCCACCTCCACCCCGGTTGGCGACGTGCGCGAGATGGCCGCCATCCGCGAGGTGTTCGGCGAAGGCTCCGACATGCCTGCGATCTCCGCCACCAAGTCCATGACAGGCCACAGCCTCGGCGGCGCTGGCGCGCAAGAGGCGATCTACAGCCTGTTGATGATGCGCGACGGCTTTATCGCTCCGTCCATCAACGTGGACGACCTCGACCCCGAGTTGGGCTCAGCCAACATCATCACGACAAAACAAGACCGCGCCTTGCACGCCGTGATGTCCAACAGCTTTGGATTTGGCGGCACCAACGGCTCGGTCGTGTTCACCCATCCCGACGCCTGAGGACCCGGCCGACGCCATGACCAGGACGCCAGACGAGCCCGCCTTCGTCGCATTCTTGAAAGAGATCATGGCCACCGTGCCGCTCGACAAGCGACTGGGCGTCCAGGTCGAAGACGTCAAGCCGGACACGGTGGTGATGCGCCTGCCCTATCAGCATGAGAACACCAATGGTCTCGACGTGGTGCACGGGGGCGCCATTGCGGCCCTCATCGACGCAGCCGGCACGGCCGCGTTCTGGGCGACCGACGAGCTACCCGCCAATCCGCGCGGCTCGACCGTCGCCCTGTCGATCAACTATCTGTCGGCGGCCCGAAAAACTGACCTAATCGCCACTGGAACGGTTATCCGACGCGGCGGCTCCATCAGCGTCGGCGACGTGTGGGTGCACGATCCAGATGGCCGCGCCATCGCGCGCGCCACGGTGACCTACAAGCTGTCCGGCGGCTAACGCGCTAGCTTGCGAGATCTTCTCCGGCCTCTTCCAGCGCCCGCCGCGCACGGCTGCGCAGCCCGCCGGCCGGGTCATCCCTGGCAATGGCGCGCACTGCATCAATGACCAGCGTTTCACGCGATGGAAGTTCGGCGATCAGAGCGTCAAGCGCGATGCGTCGCACCTCTTGCACCGAGTCACGCGCGCGGGCGGGCGCCGGCGGGTCTCCGCGCTCATAGGTGACAGGGTCTTGGGGCATCTCGAAGGTGACCAGCCCCGCGGCGGCCGAAGCCAGGGCGCGCGTTCGCTCGATCGAGGCCGGGGCCTCGACTACAAGATCAACCAGCGCCTTGCGCACGTCCAGAACCGCTGGTCGACCATTCAGCTCCATACGCACCTGCTCGATCTCGATTGGCAAGACGGGCGTTTGGGAGCCGCGGATCGCCCCAATGACCTCCAGAAGCGCCGCCCGGTTGGGGCCGCCGCCGGTGCTCTTTGTCAGTGCGATCTGGCTCAGCCGGTCATGAAAGTCACCGCCAGAGTCCGCCGTTTGCAGCCGCCGCAGGGCTTTAGCCGCCTCGTTCAACGGCGCGTAGTGTTCGCGCGACAGCTCCACCAGACGCACCGGATCATATTTGGGAAACTGCGCAGCCGCTGCGCGGTCCACGGCCCACTTGCCGTCTGTGTCCTTGTGCAGAAGCCGCCGGAACTCGCGCGGCTCCAGAAACGGGTCGAGCCGGGTGAGGTGACCACCATAAAATAGATCAAGCTGACGGGCGTTGCGCGCCGAAATCGCGAAGGCCTGAACGAGGGAGGCCAGCAGAACGAGGTCAACCAGGACGCGGGTGGCAAACACCAGATGGCGCGCCAACGACGTTTCGACAGCGATCTGACTGGCGCCCTCCACACGGTAGATCTCCGCCCAATCGACGAAGGGCACGGCCTTGGCAAGCTCCGTCCCATAAAATCCCAGCCACACAGAAAAGTGCTGCGCCGCGTCGAGGCTGACCGTAAACACGCCGACGCCGGTTTCCGCGTCCACACTCATCAGGTGCGCCTGGCGCAGAACAAGCGGTACAAAAAACAAGAGCGCCACGAACCCCACCAAGGCCTCGTCACGCAGATCCTGGCTGAAGCCAATCCGCTGTTGCGGGCTCACCCAGGTGCGGGTCATCAGATAGAGGTTGCGGTCCTCCTCGATCCAGGACCAGCGGCGCGCGATGGCCAAAACCACCAGGCACGCCCAAGCCAGTGGAACAAAGCTCCACGGCGGCGGCAAATGAAAGCCCAGAACGGCGCAGGGCGTCAGCATCAGAGCGAGCACGAGATAGCGCCAGACGGCGCGCCCCTCGCCCGCGCCCGCCGCCCCGGCGACTGCAAAGACCAGGATAGAGTCCAGTATGCTCGCCATCACGCCAATCGGCCGCAGGACGAGATTGAACGGCCGGGTGACGACTGATACGGGGCGCAACACCGAGGACAGAGGCAACAGCGCCGCGCCCAGAAACAGCGCCGCTAGGCCATAGACCACAACCAGACCCCAGTCTTCAGAGATCGGTGGCGGCTCGCGCGTGCGCGACGCCCAGCCCACCAGGGCCGCGACGCCGGCCGCCAGCAACAGCGAGCCCACCACACCGCCGCCGGAGATGTGAGGACGCCGCGTGCGCTCGCCGCCGGCAAAAAAAGCGGCCAGGGTTAGACGCCCCTCACCCGCCGCCCGCGCCCAAGCTGCCGCCACGGCCAGCGACATGGCCGTCACAAAGGCGGCGCCGATTTGCGTCGATGTGGGCGAGGCGCCAAGGAGGCGTTGGGCGAGCGGATCGAACCAGGGCGCCAGGCGCGGCGTCGAGGCCGCCGCCAGGGCGCAAACCACCAGGCCGACGGTCAAGCTGACCACCAGCGGCCAGTTCACCCACCGGATGAATCCGCGCACGGCTCTCACAAGTCCCATGATTGCCCCCCAATCTGAGTTTCACCGTGAAGACTTCTTGGGTCAACGCCATAGGCGTCCTGAGATGCCGCGTCCCTTTGCTCTCGCCTCAAAAGGCGCGGCGCGTTAGGACAGCATCAG
>CAYGQB010000008.1:0-7278 GCA_964351895.1 uncultured Caulobacterales bacterium | reverse complement strand
GACACTGAGATGCCAACCGGCTCGCTGATGGCGGGCAAGCGCGTTCTGATCATGGGCGTCGCCAATAAGAACTCCATCGCCTGGGGCATTGCCCGCGGACTGGCCGCCCAGGGCGCTGAGCTGGCGTTCACCTATCAGGTGGAAGAGCTGCGCAAGCGGGTTGAGCCCCTGGTTCAGTCGCTGCCCGGCGCGCCTCTCATGGTGCAGGCCGACGTGACGGACGACGCCTCCATGGACGCCGCCTTTGCCCATCTGGCTGAGCGCTGGGGGCGGCTGGACGGCCTCGTCCACGCCATCGCCTTTGCCGGCAAAGAGGAGCTTCAGGGCTCGTTCGTGGAAAACACGACCCGCGGCGGCTTTCAGCGCGCGCTGGATGTTTCGGCCTTCTCATTTGTCGATGCGGCCCGGCGCGCCAGCGCCATGATGGCGCCGGGGGGCGCCATGGTCACCCTCACCTATCTCGGCGCAGAGCGCGTCGTGCCGAGCTACAATGTCATGGGCGTCGCCAAGGCGGCGCTTGAGGCCGCCACCCGCTACATCGCCCGCGACCTCGGCCCCAAGGGCATCCGCGTCAACGCCATCTCCGCCGGCCCCATGCGCACCCTCGCCATGGCCGGCATCGCCGGCGGGCGCTCGCTGATGTCCACGGGCCGCGAATGGTCGCTGATGAAAGAAGACACCCGCATGGAGGGCGTGGCCGGCGCGGCCGTCTATCTCCTCTCCCCCTTGGGCGCGAGCTGCACGGGCGAAGTGCTGCACGTCGACGCCGGCTTCCACATCGTGGGCGTGCCCGACCCCGGCGACGCGGACGGCTAGCGCTCAGGCGTTTTGTGCTCAGCGCAGCGGATTGATCGCGGCGCCATTGATGCGCACCTCATAGTGCAGGTGCACGCCGGTGGCGTTGCCGGTTTGGCCCATGACGCCAATCGGCTGACCGGCGGCCACGCGCACGCCGGTTAAGATGGTCGGATTAGCCGGATCAAGGTGGGCGTAGCGGGTCTCAACGCCCGATCCGTGATCGATGCGCACCACCAGACCATAGCCCGCCTGGATGTCGGTTTTCGTCACCACGCCAGCGGCGGCGGCGAACACCCGCTTGCCGCCGCGCGGGGCCAGATCAATGCCCTTGTGTTGGCGTCCGCCGCCCGTCGCCCGCGCGCGCAGGCCAAAGCCCGATGACAGACAGGCGGCATCCGTGGGTGTGCGCGCGACCGGTCCGGCGGGCGTGGCCAAGAACGGCGTGTAGCTGAGGACCTCCCCGCCCGGCCCCAGCCGCCCGGCGTTTGACGGCCGATCACCGGCGCAGGCGAAGAGCTTTTGATGCACCGGCGGCGGGTCGCCGCGCCAGGGGGCTGTGTCGGCTGCACCATGGGGCGAACCAGGGGGCGGGCCGCCGGCCGGGCCGGGGCCAGAGGGTACCCCAAGGCCGCGCACGTGCGGCGGCGGCCCGGGCGGCGCTGAGGTTGTTTGACACGCCGCAAGCCCTGCGCTCGCAGCCGCGACCACAAGGGCTGCTGCGCGGCGCCGGCGCGGTCCAACAAGATGTATCTGACCCATCACGTCTTGGCCCCAAGCCGGGCGGCGGGCGCACGCGCCCGCGCCGCCTGTGAGGTCCCATCGCGCCCCTAGCCTGCCAAAACCAAGCTGGACCTCAGATGAACGCACTGCGCCGGTGGTCAGGGCCTCGCTAACGAGAGCCGGGCGACGCGGCCCCGTCTGGGTCTCCAGTTGCAGCTGCAGCCGCTGCGGCCGCTGCGGCCTGGGCCTCTTGCGCGGCCCGCGCTGCGGCCGCCTGGGCTTGGGTGTCGGCGATCCAGGCGCGCACCTTCTGGCGCAGCACCGGCAGCGGCAGCCCGCCATCGGCCAAGACCACGTCATGGAAGGCGCGAATGTCAAAGTCAGCGCCCAGCGCATCGCGGGCTTCTTGGCGGGCGGCCAGGATCTCCAGCATGCCCAGCTTGAAGCCCAGAGCCTGTGCCGGAATGGCCGCATAGCGCTCGACTTCCACTTCAGCGTCTGACGGCTCGGCCGCGCCTGTGTCGATCATGTAGGCGATGGCCGTTTCCCGGCTCCACTGCTTGGCGTGCATGCCGGTGTCGACCACCAGGTGCACCGCCCGGAACAGCTCTGACTGAAGACGCCCCAGATCGCCCGCCGGGTCATCAGTATACAGACCCATCTCAGACGCCAGAAGCTCTGCATAGAGCGCCCAGCCCTCAACAAAGGCGTTGGTGCCCGCCACCATCCGCCGCAATACCGGCAGGTCGTCTTGCTCCAGCGCCAGAGCGCCCTGATAGTGATGGCCCGGGTTGGCCTCATGATAGGTGAGCGTTTTCAACGACCAGGACGGCCATAGCGACGTATCGCGCAGGTTGATCCAGAACACGCCCGGTCGCGACCCGTCGACCGGCGGCGCGTCATAGTAGCCGCCAGGCGCGGAATCCTGAGAGAACTCTGGCACCGCGCGCACCACCACGCCCGCACGCGGCGCAGCGTTAAAACGTGTCGGCAATAGAGGCGCAATCTCGGCCAGCTGGGCGTTGAGATCGGTGATCACTCGGGCCCTGCCCGCCGGCGTATTGGGATAGACATAGTCAGGATCCGCCGCCATGCGCGCCATGCGCGCGCCGATCGGCCCGTTCACATAGCCCAGCTCCTGCAGGCGCGCGTCCATCTCAGCGTGGATGCGCGCAACTTCGGCAAGCCCAATATTGTGAATTTCTTCCGCTGACAGATCAACGTCGGCATTGACCCGGATCATGGCCTGATAGAGCTCCGGCCCATTCGGCAGCCGCCACATGCCCGCATCTGGCGTGGCGCGCAGCGCCTGTTCGCGCAGGGCGTCGGCAAGCTGGTCATAGGCCGGATACACCCGCGCCTCAATCGCCGCGCCCGCCCGGTTCAGCCACACAGAACGGCTGGGCACGTTGGCGGCGTTCAGCTTCTCTTCCAGTGACGTGTAAAGAACGTTTTCGTTGAACGGCGTGTCAGCAAAGGCCGTCACCAGCGCCAGGGTCTTGCGCAGGACAAAGTCGGGCGGGATCACTCCGGCGCGCGCATCGGCGCGCATTTCCTCAATCGCGCCGTCAATGGCCTCGGGAAACGCGTTGAGCCGCGCCACATAGGCGGCGGCCTCGGCCGTATCGCGCACCGGCTGGTTGGCCTGTAAAAGATTGGTCAGGTCCGTGGCCACGCCGCCCAGCTGATGGATCGGATAAAGCGTGTAGCCAACCGTGTACTGTCCAATTTTGGCTGCGCCGACCGGATAGACGGCCGCGACGGCAAGGGCGGCGTCCATCTGCGTCAACAGGGCGTCGCGGGTCAGGGCCGCAGAGGCCGTCAGACCATCAGGAGAAATGTCGCGCAGGCGCGCCGCGCTGGCCTCCAAGAACGCCAAGTTATTGTCACGCGCTTCGGTTCCGCGCGCATCCCAGCGGTCCAGAACGCTGAAGCCGCCGGTCATCTCGGGGCCCAGCCCGTAGTAAGTGGCGACCTCCGGGGAGCGCGCAAGATGGCCGCGCGTGATGTCCGTCACCGCCGCTTCTAAAACAGCGTCCAGTTCGCCCGGCGAATAGCGCACCTCCATGCGTGACGCGCCTGAGCCGCCAGACGCACCAGACGCACCCGGCGCCCCGCCCGCGCCAGTCGTTTCGCAGGCGCTCACCCCAAGCCAGAGCCCGCACGCCGCAATTGCCCGTAAGAGAGTGGTTCGCATTCGGTCGATCCCCTGCCCGCGCGCCGCGCAATCGCTTCGGCGCAGCCTCATGGTGGCGCATCATCGCACAAAGAAAAGCCCCGCCCGAGCGAACTCGAACGGGGCATGTTTTTGTGGGTGATGTTGGCTCGCCCTAGTCGGCGGCTTCTTCTTGTTGTTTCTTGGACAGGTCTTCACCCGTCTCCTGGTCGACCATCTTCATCGACAGCCGCGTTTTCCCGCGGTCGTCAAATCCGACCAGCTTGACCTTGACGATCTGGCCTTCGCTCAGCACGTCTTTCACCGCGTTGACACGCTCGCCGGCTCGGATTTCAGAGACGTGCACCAGGCCGTCGCGCTTGCCGAAGTAGTTCACGAAGGCGCCAAACTCGACGATCTTCACAACCTTGCCGTCATAGATGGCTCCAACTTCGGGCTCTGCGACGATCTCGTTGATCATTTGGAGCGCCTTGCGGATCGACTCACCGTCTGAAGACGCCACCTTGATCAGGCCATCGTCGTCCACGTTGACCTTGGCCCCGGAGACCTCAACGATTTCGCGGATCACCTTGCCGCCCGAACCGATCACGTCGCGGATCTTATCGGTCGCGATCTGCAACGTCTCGATGCGCGGCGCGTGCTCGCCCAGCTCTTCACGGGCGCCGGTCAAGGCCTTGCCCATCTCTTCCAAGATGTGCAGACGCCCGCCCTTGGCCTGATCAAGCGCGGTGCGCATGATGTCCTCGGTGATGCCGGCGATCTTGATGTCCATCTGCAGGGACGTGACCCCGACTTCGGTGCCGGCCACCTTGAAGTCCATGTCCCCGAGGTGATCTTCGTCACCCAGGATGTCGGACAGGACCGCAACGCCGTCGTCCTCTTTGATCAGGCCCATGGCAATGCCCGACACCGGGCGCGTAATGGGCACGCCGGCGTCCATCATCGCCAGCGACCCGCCGCAGACGCTCGCCATCGATGACGAGCCGTTGGATTCAAGGATCTCTGACACCAGACGCAGCGTGTACGGAAACTCCTCGGTCTTGGGCAGCACGGCGCGCAAGGCGCGCCACGCCAGCTTGCCGTGGCCGATTTCGCGACGGCCCGGACCGCCCATGCGCCCTGTTTCACCGACCGAGAAGGGCGGGAAATTATAGTGCAGGAGGAAGTTTTCTTTGTAGGTGCCTGACAGGGCGTCGATGAATTGCTCATCTTCGCCAGTGCCCAGCGTCATGGTGACAAGCGCCTGGGTCTCGCCGCGGGTGAACAGGGCCGAGCCGTGGGTGCGCGGTAGAACGCTCACCTGGCTGACAATGTCGCGCACCTCATCAAGAGCGCGACCGTCAATCCGCTTGCCGGTCTTCAGAATGCCGCCGCGCACGACGTCAGATTCCAAGCTCTTGAACGCTTCTTTGAAGATCAGCGCCGGAATGCCGTCTGGCTTGTCGTCGCTTTGGCCCAGCTTCTCGAACGCCGCAGCGCGCGCCGCGTCAACCGCCGCATAGCGCTCTTGCTTGTCGGCAATGGCGTAGGCTTTCTCCAGCGATTTGCCGACCGCCTTTTTGACTGCGGCTTTCTCCTTGGAGCGATCGTCGGGCTTGAAGTCCCACGGCTCCTTGGCCGCTTTTTCGGCCAGGCGAATGATCGCATCGATGACGGGCTGAATGCCGGCGTGACCAAACATCACCGCGCCCAGCATGTCGTCCTCTGACAGCTCCTTGGCTTCTGATTCCACCATCATGACGGCGTCGGAGGTGCCGGCAATGACCAGATCGAGCGAGGAGGTGTCCAACTCGTCGATGGTGGGGTTAAGCACGAAGGCGCCGTCGATCAGACCAACGCGGGTGGCGCCAATTGGGCCCAGGAACGGCACGCCAGAGAGCGTCAGGGCGGCCGAGGCGGCAATCATCGCCACCATGTCGGGATCATTCTCCCGGTCGTGCGAGAGCACGTTGATGACCACCTGGGTCTCGTGCTTGAAGCCCTTGGGGAACAAGGGGCGGATCGGACGGTCAATGAGGCGCGACGTCAGCGTCTCTTTCTCGGTCGGTCGACCTTCGCGCTTGAAATAGCCGCCCGGAATACGACCGGCGGCATAGTACTTTTCTTGGTAGTTCACGGTCAGCGGGAAGAAGTCCACGCCGTCGCGCGCGGCCTTGGCGGCCACCACGGTGGCCAGCACCGAGGTGTCGCCGTAGCTGGCGAAGACGGCCCCGTCGGCCTGGCGGGCCATGCGCCCCGTTTCCAGCACCAGCGAGCGTCCCGCCCATTCAATGGTTTCAGTTTGAATATCGAACATTTCGTCTCTTTTTCGTCGTTCGGACCTAGCGGCGCAGACCCAGTCGCTCGATCAGCGTCTTATAGCGCGCGTCATCGCGCGACTTGACGTAATCCAGGAGGCGGCGGCGCTGCGACACGAGCTTGAGAAGCCCGCGACGCGAGTGGTTGTCTTTCTTGTGGGTTTTGAAGTGGTCGGTCAGATTGACGATCCGTTCAGTGAGGATCGCCACCTGCACTTCAGGCGAACCGGTGTCGCCCGTCTCACGGGCGAATTCGGTGATGAGTTCGGCTTTGCGTTCGGCCGTAATCGACATCGGTCAGTCTCTTTCGTCTCGGGGCTCTTTGGGCCCTCAGGCTTGAAATACACGCGCGGGCTGCAAGCGGCCGGCGCGAACGTCTCCGAGCGCAATTGCCTCATCGCCGAGCATGGCGACCACGGTCCGCGAGGCGTCAACTCCCGAGATCATACGGGGGCGAAAACGCTCGCGAAGCGCATGCACCGTGTTCGGGAGCAAGACAATCGCGCGTCCTTGCCTTAGGTCTGCGGCTTGATCCGGTGTCACGGCCAGCGCCGGGATGTCGTCCAGCGCGGTCTGAACCGGAAGTATGCCGCCTAAGGCGGTGTCCTTATGAACCATATCCTCCAAGTCCGCCAGTCCGATCGCAGTCGCTTCGTCGAACGGACCAACACAGGTGCGGCGCAGCGCGGCGACATGGCCGTGCGCGCCCAGGCTCTCGGCCAAGTCGCGCACCACGGCGCGCACGTACGCTCCCTTCCCGCACCTCATGGTGAAGACCGACAGATCAGGGTCCTCGGCCTTGAGAAGGGTCAGATCATCAATGCGAATGGGGCGCGCCTCCAGCGTCACCGTCTCGCCGGCGCGGGCCAGGTCATAGGCCCGCTCTCCGTCAACCTTGATGGCCGAATAGGCCGGCGGGGTCTGCATCACCTCTGGACCGATGAACGCCGGCAGGGCGGCGCAGATTGCATCGGCGCTCGGGCGCGCGTCGCTCGACGCCACGGCCGCCCCTTCCGCGTCCAGCGTGTCGGTTGAGACGCCCCAGCGAATGGCGAAGCGGTAGGTCTTGGAGCCCTCCATGGCGTAGGGCACCGTCTTGGTGGCTTCGCCGAACGCGATGGGCAAGACCCCGGTTGCGAGCGGATCGAGCGTGCCGGCGTGGCCGGCCTTCTTGGGCTTGAGCAGACGCTTGACCTTGCCCAGGGCGTCGTTGGAGGTCATGTCGGACGGCTTGTCGAGCACGAGCCAGCCGTGCAGATCGACGCCCTTGCGGCGACGCGCCATGCG